>CAYXKT010000040.1:0-20077 GCA_964465735.1 uncultured bacterium | reverse complement strand
GATCAGCGCCAATTAATCAGCCCCCTGAAGGGGGGCCAGATCAAAACCGAATTTCGAATTGAGATTGTCCTTGCGTTTAACATATTGACATATTTTTTGAGAGAGTGAGGCGTGAGTCTCATTTAAGCCTAAGTTGAGCGATTATTGCGGATGAAATGTGCTAAGATTTTGCTGGCCGACGGGTTGCGAAAACCGCAGCCATATCCAGGAGATATGGCGAGGATTTTCAATATCCGTTCGGACGCAAAAGATTGGTGCAGTTCGCCGCATAGAATCGCTCAATTTAGGTTAAGGTGAAACGCCGGTCTCATTGAAAATGAAACGCGACACCGATATGTCTTGAAGAAGTCGAATGCCCCCGGTAGGTGTATCCCACCGGAGCAAAAGTTCAATAGCTGATTCAAACCGCTCAAGCGGACCCCGAAAGCTTTCGGGGCAGCTTAGCTTTACGGGTAGTAACTATGAGTAAGGATAACCGCCTGAAATTATGGACCCTCTTCATCCCCCTGATGATCGTGGTCGTCCTGGCCGCCCTGGATATCTGGCCGGGCAAAGCGATCCGGCTCTTCCATCTCCGGACCGTAAAGAGCAATCAGGAACTTATCGGGGCTTTTGGTGAGGAGGATTGGGAATGGCTCGAGACCGGGGAGGGGTATCAGGAGGACGAGCTCCGGATGGTCCGGCACGGTCCGTGGACCGAGACCTACACCGATCCTTTCTCCGGGGTCTGGCGGGCCGAGGGGCGCTACCGGAGAGATCGGCGACACGGCCGGTGGACTGTCCACCGCGAGGGAGAACTCTTCCGGGAGTTCATCTTCAAGGACGGCCATCCGGTCGAGATCATCCTTCCCGCCCCCGAAAACACCCCAACACCCCACTCCATTACCCCGGTCCGCCAGCTTGGCTGAGCTTGCACGTTCTTTCCCCAGCTAATAGGCTGGGACCGGGTTAGGTTACCGAGTGACGGGGATATCCTCCCCACCCCCGAAGTAGACCCGGGTCAGGCCTTGGATGGCCCAGCGGCCGGAAGTCGGCCGGAAGACCCCCTCGGTGGAGAGGCCGGAACCAGAATAGTTGCCCGGAACCGGCCGGTCGAGATAGCTGCCGAAGTAAGCCCGGGTCAGGCCAAGGACCGCCCAGAGTCCGGTGCCGGGGCGGAAGAGGGCCGGAGAGTCGAGTCCGAAGCCGTAATCACCGGGGATCGGCCAGTCGTTTCGGGCGCCGAAATAGATCCGGGTTATCCCCTGGATGGCCCAGAGTCCGGTCGCGGGCCGGAAGACAGAGATCCTGGCTGTCCCCTCACCCGAGTAGTCGGACGGGACCGGGATGTCGCCTTCCCGGCCAAAGCTGGTTCGGGTGATTCCCCGGATTGCCCAGAGGCCGGATGCCGGCCGGAAGATCGCCATCCGGTCAACCCCGTCACCCCGATAATTTCCCGGGACCGGGAAGTCGCCGACCCGGCCAAAGTAGGCCTTGGTTACTCCCCTGACTGACCAGAGACCGGAAGAGAACCGGAAGATGGCGATCTCGTCCTGGCCCCTCCCACCGTAATCCCCGGAGACGGGAAGGTCTCCGGCTGCCCCAAAGTAGACTCGGGTGACCCCTCGAATCGCCCAGAGTCCGCCGGCGGGTCGGAAGATGGCGATATCGGACTGCCCGTCGCCGTCATAGTCGCCTCCGGCAATCAGCGATCTCGTCCGGGGGAGGGGAGGCCGGCAGGTTGGGCTGGGTGCCGGCGGCGATGGGATTGGCGTGGCGGTAGCCGGCGGCGGGATCGGTGTCGGGGTCCGCGGGGCCGGAGGTGGCGGCGTGGCGGTAGCCGGCGGCGGGATCGGGGTTGGGGTCGGCAGACATTTTACCAGCACATCGTCGAGGGCCAGGTTGCCCGAGCTTTGGTAATAGGTGAACTTGACCTGGCTGCTGGACGGGTTGAGAGCCAGTCCGGTGAAGACCTTCCCGACCGCCGGGAGCGGCCGGATCCCGGTCATCTCTGACCAGCCGGAGGAATAATACTCCTCGACCAGAAGGCGGCTGCTGGAGTCGGTGGCCTGGCCCTTCACCCAGAACTGGAGCCATTCTCCCCCGGAAAAGGCGGCGCTCTCTATGCTATCGCCGTTGGCGTCGAGTTTGATTGATGGCGGCCCCGCCCCGTAGTCTCCCGCTGTGGTATAGGTGTCGCTATTCTGGTCGCAGCCGTTGAAGATCCAGCCGCTCGGCCGGGTCCCGGTATCGAAACCGTCAAATCTCTCGTCCAGCCGGGTGCAGATCGGTGGGGTCGGAATGGGGATCGGGCTGGGGCTTGGGGTGACCGGCTCCCGGTAAACCAAGTAAGAGACCGCGCAGGCCACCCGGGCCGAGGTGAAGCGGATCCGCATATAACCGTCTTCACCCCAGTCATCATCCCCCCAGGAATTCCTCAAGATCCAGACCCCGCCGCCGCCTTCCGCCGGGGTGTCGTCCCAGCCGACCAGGGAGATGGCGTGGTTGGTTGGGGTGTTATAGCAGGGATCGGAATAGCAGGTGGTATTGCTGTCCTGATAAATCCCGCCGCTGTAACCCTGGAAGGCGGATCCGACAAGGACCGCGGCATCCACCACCCCGTAGGTCATAATCGCGGTCTTGATCGCCTCGATATCGTTGCAGGGGACCCGGTGCCAGGCCTGAAAGGTGACAGTCTGGTCGGACCAGTGGGTGCAGGATCCGGGGTCGGATTCCTGGTAGGGGAAGTCGGCCTCGGCACCCACC
The DNA here is from genome assembly GCA_964465735.1 of uncultured bacterium. Classification (GTDB taxonomy): domain Bacteria; phylum Auribacterota; class Erginobacteria; order Erginobacterales; family Erginobacteraceae; genus Erginobacter. The sequence continues at coordinate 17,332 of CAYXKT010000040.1, read as the reverse complement.
CCGATCTTGACCAGGGCATCGAGCTCGGCGTAGTCGTAGTCGGCCCCGTTGCAGCCAAAGAAGTGGGAGTTGTACTGGGGAAGCCGGCTCAGGCACCAGATGATGTAACTCTCCGAGAAGTCAGCGCAGTTGGAATCATAAAGGCCTTCAGCATAGTTGTAGGTCCCCTCGGCGGCGGCGTTGGCCCCAAAGGCGTAGCAGGAACCGCAATAGCCCTGGTCACGGACCTCCCCGATATAGGACCGGTCGTCATAATTGCGCCAGTCGAAGCTGGTCGGGAGCTCTTGTCTTCCCAGGTGCCGGGCCAGAGGCCCGATCTCATCGGATTTGGTCGGGACGGCGGGGACCAGGGGCGGTCGGCGGCTGAAGAACCGGGCTTTCTCTTCCGGTGCCATCCGGGAGACCCAGTTATCCTCGACCTCAAAGAGGTAGCCGTTGTAATCGATTTTAAAGCGGATCTCTTCCAGGGTGTCATCTGCCTCAAAGGGGAGAATATCCTTCCCAGAAGCGAGGAGAGCGGGGAAGAGCAGGAGGGGAAGAAGAAATATACGAGTACAGATTCGGCACATTAGGCAGTCTTCTTCAGGATGGGTTGAATTAAACCTAATCTAACACTGGGCAATTCGTTTGTCTATCGTTTCGATTGGAATCATCAAGATGAATTTGATCTCCGCTGATTCCTCCGGTTCGGGGTGGCGGGATCGGACCAGCCGGCGGGGAAATAATCTTGATCTTTAAGACATTTTCAGCTATGCTTTCTCGGGATATAGTTAAACAGGTAAGATCAAAATGAGTGGAAAATCAACAGTGGCGGTTCTGAAGACCTCTCCGGAGACGGTCCTCGATGACTACGTCCGTCTCGGTGAACTGGCCGGCCTGAAGGCCAGTCTTGAGAGTTCGGCGACTACCATCCTCAAGGATAATATCACCTGGCATCTCCTCTACCCCGGGGCCAATACCACCCCCTGGCAGCTGGAAGGGACGATTCTGGCGCTGAAGAAGGCCGGGTTCAACGATCTGGTCGATGTTCACAACCGGACCGTGGTCACCATCGCCGATCTGGGTGATCGCTACAATAAGTTCGGCCCGGTCCTCAAGAAATACTCCCTCCCTACCCTCTTTAATTTCAAGGAAGCGGATATGAAGTGGGTGCCCTACCGCCCGAAAGCGAAACTTGACGCCCTCTATCGGGTCTATCCGGATGGGATCTTGCTCCCGGATTATTTCTTCGGCAAGAACATTGTTCACCTCCCGACCGTCAAGACTCATTCCTATACTGTGACTACCGGGGCGCTGAAGAACGCCTTTGGTGGACTGTTGGGTGTCAACCGCCACTACACCCATACCTGGATCCACGATACCATCGTCGATCTGCTGGCGATCCAGAAGGAGATCCATCCCGGGATCTTCGCGACGATGGACGGCACCACCGCCGGTTCCGGTCCCGGACCCCGGACCCTGATCCCGTACCGCAAAGATGTGATCCTGGCCTCGGCCGACCAGGTGGCGATTGACGCTGTGGCGGCGAAGATGATGGGTTTTGACCCGATGTCGATCCGCTATATCCGTCGAGCCACCGAACGGGGGCTGGGGAGGGGAGATCCCCGGGATATCGAGATTACCGGGGACAGAGAGCTGGCCGAGGAGGACTGGGGTTTCAAGGTCGGGGTCAACCTGGGGACGGGGATGGGGATGCTGCTCTGGCGTTCCCCGCTCCGGTGCTTCCAGAAGCTCTGCTTCCACACCCCGCTGGTAAACATCTTTGTCTTTGCCAGCGAGTATTACCACGATAGATTCTGGTATCCCTGGAAAGGGAAGAAAGTAGTCGATAAATGGCTGGAAGAGTCTCCCTGGGGGCGGCTTTTCGCTTCCTATCCGGAATAAAGTTATGATCAAGCAGAAAGTCAGTACACTACTTAAAGAGCTCCCCGCCGGGGTGAGCCTGGAGGCGGCCGGGAAGACCCGGACCCCGGAAGAGCTCTCAGAGGTGGTCGCCGCCGGGGTCAAGATCATCGGGGAGAACTATGTCCAGGAACTCCTCGCGGTTCACGACCGCGTCGAGGGTGCGCCGGCCTGGCACTTCATCGGGCATCTCCAGACCAACAAGGTGAGGAAGATTGTCGGGTTGGTCGATCTGATCGAGACCGTCGATTCGCTCAAATTGGCAAAAGAGATCGAGAAACGGGCGTCCGCGCTGGGGAAGGTGATGTCTGTCCTGATCGAGGTCAACAGCGGGCGGGAGGAGCAGAAAGCCGGGGTTTTTCCGGAGAAAGCCGCCGAACTGATCGAAAAGATCGCCCGGCTGCCCCATCTCTCTATCCGCGGCTTGATGACGATGGGTCCCCTGGCCGGCGATCCGGAAGAGGCCCGGCCTTATTTTCAGGAGACCAGGAAAATCTTCGAGAGATTGAAAAAGAACCCGATCCCCGGAGCGGAGATGGAGATCCTCTCGATGGGGATGACCAACTCCTATCGGGTGGCCATCTCCGAAGGAGCCAACCTGGTCCGGATCGGGACCGGGATCTTTGGGCCGCGCTGAATTTCCCCCGGGTCTGATCTGAAAAACCATCCAACCGTTAAGTGGGCGAAGGGAGAGTGTGGTTTTTCCATAACCGCCGGGTCCCTCCAATGGGGGTAACCGAGACATTCCTGTCTGTGGTACATTGGCGGGATCTGACTTCGCGTAATCCTGGTTTAATCGGCAAAGGTTTGAAGAGTAGAGAGATTGAATGGGTCCGACCGACAATGGAGACTAAGGTTATAAGATTGAGCGCGCCGGGGGGGGAGTCGGCGGCGCTGGCGGCAGGTATCGAGGTTTTAAAAAGAGGCGGGGTGCTGGTTATCCCCACCGATACCGTCTATGGCCTGGCTGTTGATGGGCGGAACCCGGAGGCGGTGGAGAAGATCCAGCGGATCAAGCACCGCCCGCCGGGAAAGCCGCTGGTCCGATTGGTGGCCGAGCGTTCGGAAGTCCTTCCCCTGATCTCTTCTCCCGGGGCTGCCCGGCTTCTGGAGAAATTCTGGCCCGGGCCCCTGACCGTGATTTTCGCGCTTCCGGCGGGTGATACCCGAGGTTACCGGATGCCGGATAACGATCTGGTCCGGGAATTGATCCGGAAGAGCGGGGTTGAAATGGCCGCTACCTCAGCCAACCGGAGCGGGGAACCGGTCATTACCTCCCCCCGTTCAGCGGTGGAGCTTTTTGCCGGGCAGGCTGACCTGATTATTGACGGTGGGGAACTTTCCGGCGAAGCTTCCACCGTCTTTGACCTCTCGGTCTCGTCCCCCCGCTTGCTCCGAGAGGGTCCCATCAAGCGGGAGGACCTGTTTCAAGTGATGGGCTGAGAGACTGTCGGACACCCCCCGATTCCGCCGTTGGGTGGTCAGCGCGGGGAAGAATTGATTATTTCCATAAATACTTACAGAGGAATTACGGGAACAATGGACTTTAGAGATTTTAATTTTGACCCAGAGATGGCGGAAGCCTTTGCCGGAGAACTGGCCCGGCAGGAAGAAGAGATTAATCTGATCGCCTCCGAGAATTACGCCTCGCCGGCGGTCCTGGCGGCGCACGGTTCGATCTTTACCAACAAATATGCCGAGGGTTATCCCGGACGGCGTTTCTACCGCGGGTGCCGGTGGATGGATCGGGTGGAAGAACTGGCGATTGAAAGGGCGAAAAAGCTCTTCGGCGCCGAGCACGTCAACGTCCAGCCTCACTCCGGCAGCCAGGCCAATATGGCGGTGTACTTCAGCTTTCTTCAACCCGGCGACACCATCCTGACGATGAACCTTGACCACGGCGGTCATCTCTCCCACGGGCATAATATCAATTTCTCCGGCCAGCTCTACAATGTGGTCTCTTACGGGGTCGATCGGGATACTGAACTGATCGATTACGAAGCGGCTTCCCGGTTGGCCCGCGAGCACCGTCCTCGGCTGGTGGTGGCCGGGGCCAGCGCCTACCCCCGGATTATTGACTTTGCCCGCTTCCGGAAGATCGCGGATGAAGCCGGAGCCTTGCTGATGTCTGATGTGGCCCATATCGCCGGACTGATCGCGGCCGGTCTCCACCCGGACCCGGTCCCGGAGTCGGAGTTTGTCACCCTTACCTCCCATAAGACTCTCCGTGGTCCCCGGGGCGGGGCCGTGCTTTGCCGAGAAGAGTTCGGGCGCCAGATTGACCGGTCGGTCTTTCCGGGTATCCAAGGGGGGCCGCTGATGCAGCAGATCGCTGCCAAGGCGGTAGCATTCCAGGAAGGTTTGGAACCGAATTTTCGGAGCTACCAGAAACGGGTGATAAAAAATTGCCGGGTCCTGGCTGAGTCCCTGGCGGGAGAGAATTTCCGATTGGTCTCCGGGGGGAGCGACAACCATCTCCTTCTGGTCGATCTCCGCGGCCGGGGTATTAGCGGTCGAGAAGCGGAAGAGGTTCTGGAACGGGCCGGGATCTGCTGCAACCGGAACCTGATCCCCTTTGATCCCCTGCCCCCTGCTCGGACCAGCGGACTCCGCCTGGGAACTCCGGCCGTCAGTACCCGGGGGATGGGGGAGGGGGAGATGGAGCAGATCGGCCGCTGGATCGCCGAAGTTCTGACTCGTCCGGACGACGAAGCGGTGATTAGCCGGATCAAGAAAGAGACTCTGGCTCTGACCCGCCGGTTCCCGATTTACCGGCCAACTGATCAGGGGTAACTACGCAGATAGACAGGAAGAAGCCGACAAATTCTCTGTGATTTGAGGTCCCCGTCCAGACACTGCCAGCGTAGTTGTGATCAGGGCGTGAATTCTTTGTTGGTGATCGAGAAGCCCGACCGGCGGACCAGGTCGTTGAACCAGGCCTCATAGAGAATCTCGGATCGTGACTGGCGGGCGATCTCCAGCCATTTTTCTCTCTCGTCTTCCGGCATCGGGGGGGCTGGTTTCCTCTCGAGAACGCTGAGGAAGAAGAAGCCGTCTTCCCCCGGGATCAGGTCGCTGACTTGATCCGGCAGGGTCAGGAAAGCCGCGGTGGCGAACTGGGGCGCGGAGGGCAGGTTGTCGCTGCCCTGACGGGTAAAGAAGTCAGTGGTTTTGATCTCCAGTTCCACCCCTTCGGCCGCCCCGGCGAAATCTCGTTCCTCTTCCGTCATCAGCCGGCGGATCTTCAGCAGTTTTTCCCGGGCCGACTCCAGGGCCTCCTCTCGCCGGGTTTCAGCCAGAAGGATCTCCCGGATATCTTTCTGAACTTCCTCGAATTCGGGTTCCCGGGCCGGCTTGATCCCGGTGAGCTGGAAGATGAGGAAACCGTCCGGGACCTGAAGTGGATAACCGGCGATGGCCCCGGTCTTCATCGTCGGGACCAGTCGTTGGATCTCCGGGACCATCCCCACCCCGGGTATTTCTTTTTCCGGAGAGAAATACCCGGACTCTCTGATCTCCAGACCATATTCTTCCGCCGGTTTAGCCAGTGAATCTTCGTAATCCAACATCCGGCTGATGGCGTTGGCCCGGTCAACGGCGTTGGCGGGGGCCTGGTCCGGTCCGGTCTCCTCCGTCCCGTCGGGGGCGGTAAATTCCGTTGTCTCTACCAGGAGGTAGTCGATAGCGATCTCGGTCTGGATATGGAACTCGGCCCGGTTCTGCTGAAAATACTCTCTCAGTTCCGCTTCCGGGATCTCTCGTAAAAGAGAGCTTTCCTCGAATCCGACCCGTCCGTACTCGACCCGAATCTCCTCGTTGATCCTCTGCTGAGTCCACTCGGCTTCGGCCGGTGAGACCAGGGCCTGGCTGCGGATGATCATCCCCATCCGGTCGTTGGCCAGCAAGCTTTCGATCTGGGTTTCAAAGGTGTTGGCGTCCATCCCCAGTCCGGCCAGGACCCGGGTATAACGGTCAGGGTGGAAGCGGCCGTCAATCTGGAAGATCGGCCATTGGGCCAGAAAATGGGCCAGGTCCCGGCGGGAGGTCGCGACCCCCATCCGCTCGGCTTCCCGCTGGAGGAGGAGTCGGCGCCAGGTCATCATATAGAGTTCTTTTCGCTCCGGGTCCCGGCCTCCGAGAGCGGCGACCGCGCGGGCGGTGCGGGCGGCCTGAATAAATTCATCCATCCGGACCGGCCGGCCCCAGATCGCTCCGATCTGCGATGATCCACCCCCCGGGCGGACCAGGTACCAGACTCCGTAACCGCCCATTGTAATCACCAGCGCGATGATCAGGGGCCAGAGGATGTGCTTGGCGCTTCTGCGCATTCCTTTGAGCATACTGTAGTACCTCTCTTCTTGGGTTATCAGTTCGGGGACGGGCAGAGGGCAGATAGTATAGGCTTTCCCGGACCTGGCGCAATAGATAATTTATTTTTGATTTCTTTTGATTTAAGTTGCCGTGGGGTTATCGACCGGTTATATTTACGCCAGTGTCAACCTATTTTATAAAATTCCGAGGAAGAAAAATATGATCCACCGCGGCCGAATCTTCTGGCTTCTGGTCTTGACAGCCTTCTGGCTCAGTCCTTCTCTGTTTGGCCAGGACCGCTATCTGCGGGCCCATTTTCTCCAGTACGTTCCGGAAGGGAGTAAGTCCACCTACGGCGAAAGCATCTATTTTGAGTTTCCCGGCGCTGACGGGATTCTGGGGAACGCAGACGATACCAACCTCCTGATTGACGGGGGGCGGGATTCTTTCGCCAACCGGGTCCTGGTCCCTTTTCTCCGGGAGCGGATCGGGACTGACGGCATCATCTGGAATATGATGATCTCTTCGCCGGGCCAGGATCACTACGGCGGACTCCAGTCAGTGGCCGAGAACTTTGAGGTCAGGTCTTTCTATCAGAATGTTCCCTGGCCGGTCGGGGACAAGTCCGGCTATGACACCCTGATCGAGACTCTCTCCGCCGCCGGTGCCGACTTTTATTATTACGACGCCGCTGACTGGTTGAGCGGGACGGACAACTCCGCCGTCCTGATCGGCCCCGGCTGGGATCCTTATGTCTCGGCGAAAGTGCTCTGCGCCAACGCCTATGATCCTTATTACGGAGCTGATGACAACCGCTGGTCCGGCTTGATCCAGATCCGCTGTGGAGAGAGCGTCTTTCTTCTGGGGGGCGATGCCACCGGGTCAAGCCAGGAATCCTGGGTGGTCAATGAGACCATTCCCCACAGCTACCCCGGTGCCCGGGCCGAGCTGGCGGAGACCGATATCTATAAGGTCCATCACCACGGGTCCAAGTATTCCAGCTATCTTAATTTCGTTGACTGGATGTCCCCTCTTTATGCCGTCTCTCAGACGGCTTACGGACGCGGACCGGACGGGCGCAGCCACCCGGCCAAGGAAGCTTTAGACCGGATCTGGTCGGCGGGCGGGGTGGTTTATCGCGTTGATCTTGACGGGACTGTCCTGGTCAAGTGTGACAGTCGGGGCAATTATGATATCACCCGGACCCGGGCCTACGTTGACGAGACGACCACCCCCGGCGGATCCAATGACCTGATTTATCCCCCGCCCATCCTTCCGGAGAACCTCCGGGTGTCCGATCGGGGTGATGATTATATCTCCCTGCTCTGGGACCGGGTCCCCGGTGCCTTTGGTTATGATGTCTTCCGTTCTACTGTCAGCGGCGGCGATCCCGGGGCCGGACTCGATGCCAACCCCGGTAGCGATCCGACCGGGATCTACGAGAAGATCACTGACCAGCCGGTGGCTTTCCCCGGTTATACCGATTTTGTTCCCATCCGGGATGTAACCTACTACTATCGGGTGTCTTCCCTCCAGATCCGGACCCAGGACGGTTATCAGGTCGCCTACGAGAGCCGTTATTCCAACCAGGTCGGCGCCGCGGCCGGCAGTCCCGCCGGGAGTCCGACCCCCCCGGGCTGGAAGACTCCGCTGCCCACCGCGACCCCCCGGCCGACTTCGACAGTCACCCTGCCTTCCCCGTCGATTACCGCGACCCCGCTCCCTCGCGGCCCGGTGATTATCAACGAGATCCTGGCTGATCCCCCGGTAGGGGATGCCGGCGATGCCAATCGCGACGGCTTTCGCAGTTCCTGGGAAGATGAGTTTGTCGAACTGGTCAACTGGACCGGATATACCGTCAACCTGGGAGGGAGTTCCCTGAGTGACGATTCGGAGATCCGTTACACCTTTGAACATCCATTCTACGTCGCCCCCGGTCAGGCGGTGGTGGTCTTTGGCGGGGGGGTCCCCGCCGGAGATTTCGGAGGTTCCCGGGTGGTGAAGATCGGCATCCCTTGGGGACTCTCCCTGACCAACGGAGGTGATACGGTCACACTCCACGACGGGGAGTATATTTACGATGCCTACACTTACGGGACCGAAGGGGGCGAGGACCGATCGCTGAACCGGTATCCGGAGATCTGGGGTCGTTTTATTCACCACGACCAGATCCCGGAAGCGGCGGGGGCGGTCTATTCTCCCGGGACCCGGGCGGACGGTTCGACCTTTGTTTACCAGCCCACCCCGACCCCTTCGCCGACGCGTCCTCCCACTCCGACCGCCTCGCCCACCGGTACCCCGACCGTCACCCCCACCGCGACGCCATCGCCGACCGCCAGTCAGCCGCCGTCCCCGTCCCCCACGCCCTCCGTTGCACCGACTGCGACCCCTCCGCCCACGGTCCCGCCGACTCTGACCCCTCCGCCCTCGGCGACCCCCTCGGTCTCGCCGCCGCCCACCGCCACCCCCGTCCCCCATTGGCTCTTTGATTTTGACGGTGACGGGACCAGTGATATCGCCCTCTTTCGGCCCGAATCCGGTCTCTGGTCAATCCGGGGGATTACCCGGATCTACTTCGGACGGGAAGCGGATCTCCCCGTTCCCGCCGACTATACCGGGGACGGGACGACCGAGATCGCTATCTTCCGGGAAGATTTTGGCCTCTGGGCGGTCTCCGGAGGCAGGCGGGATTACTTCGGCCGCCGGGGCGATCAGCCTCTCCCCAATGACTATACCGGCGACGGCACGGCCGATCTGGCGGTCTTCCGCCCCACATCCGGCCTCTGGGCGGTCCGGGGGGTGACCCGGGCCTATTTCGGCGGTGAGGATGATCTCCCGGTCCCCGGGTATTACGCAGGTCCCGCCGCCCACCCGGCGATCTTCCGACCCGCATCCGGCCTCTGGGCGGTCCGGGGGGTGACCCGGTTTTATTATGGGATGGGAGATGATCTTCCGGTTCCGGGGGATTATTCCAGTTCGGGAACCTGGGCGGGAGCTATCTTCCGCGCCGGCTCCGGCCTCTGGTCGGTCCGGGGGGTGACCCGGGCCTATTTCGGCCGCTCAGGCGACCGGGCGTTGCCCGGTGTCTTCCAGGGAGATAATTTCGACTTGATGGGAGCCTTCCGCCCCAGCTCGGGTCTCTGGGCGATTCGGGGGATGACCCGGTTGTATTACGGTCGGGATACCGACTCTCCGGTCACCCGTTAACCCGGATCATCTCTGAAAATTCTCCGGAGAAACCCGGTCCTGATCCTTTCGGCTATTGCCGGTTGGGCGAAATTTTTGGCCTCAAGTGCTGAAGCGCCCTGACCGTAACCCCGGAGAACCGAGAGTATATCGGCCGAGGGCTGTCTCCGGTTATCCCAGGGCCACATCCAGGGTCATCATCACCATAAAACCAAAGATCGCTCCCATTGTGGCGAGATCGGTATTGCCGGCGTGCTGAGATTCCGGGATCAGTTCCTCCACCACCACGAATATCATTGCGCCGGCGGCAAAGGACAGGGCGTAGGGAAGTATCGGCCGGGCGAGGACCACCACCGCCGCTCCAATTACGCCGGCGATCGGTTCCACCACCCCGGAAAGCTGGCCGTACCAGAAGCTCTTCAGCCGGCTCATCCCCTCCCGCCGCAGCGGCATCGAGACGGCGGTCCCTTCCGGGAAGTTCTGAATTCCGATCCCGATCGCCAGCGCGATCGCACCGGCAAAACTGGCCGACGGCAGGTTGAAAGCCAGCGCTCCGAAAGCGACCCCCACCGCCAGGCCTTCGGGGATATTGTGGATGGTGATCGCTAAGACCAGGAGTACACTTCGACGCCAGGGGGTCTTGATCCCTTCCGCTTCCGACATCTTCAAGCTCGGATGTAGGTGGGGCAGGATCTTATCGACCAGCCAGAGAAAAGCGGCTCCGAAAAAGAACCCCACCAGGGCCGGAACCCAGATAAATTTTCCGTAACCGAGTTCTCCCGCCATCTCGATTGAGGGTTCCAGAAGACTCCAGAAACTGGCCGCGATCATTACCCCGGCCGCGAAACCGAGCATCGCGTCCATCATCCGCTGCTTGACGGTTTTCGCGAAAAAGACCAGAGCCGCTCCAAGGGCGGTCATCCCCCAGGTAAAGATCGTGGCGATCAGAGCCTGGAGTACCGGATCCATCGTGGAGAAATTTTCCAGCATAGCCAGTTCCTTTTAGTGAGCAGAAGCTGATTCTGCCGTTTGATTCAGCGACTAACATTTTTACCGGATAATTAGTGTCTGAACGGAAACCGGGAACAGACAAGAATATTGGCACTACTCGGGTCAACATTGATTTTACCCGACATCAGATCAATCGACAAAGACTAAGGAAATAGTCTCTGTCCCGAGAATGCCGAATTCAGGGAGTTGATATCTTCGATAATTATGGATAAGAATCGCAAGAAATACCAGCGGAAAACGGTCCCGTTTCGGAGACTTCCATTATGCTATCAGTCTCGATTCCATTGTCCTGGTCGTCTTGATCTATTCACAACCCGGGAAGGCATCAACCCACTGAATCTTATAGTCAGGAAAGGCATCCACTATCTGGACCTTCCAGTCGGGAAAAGAGTCAACGAGCTGCCATTTTCCCGGTCCATCGGCGAAAGCGGAAACTCTTTGCACCCGGATATCGGGAAAAGCTTTTACCACCTGTACCTTGACATCGGGAAACGCCTCGACGATCTGGATTCTTCCGTAGAGATTACATCTGTCGGGTTTTCCCTTGGTCTGAGCTAATGAAGATGGGGTGAGCGGAATCCCCAGAAGGAGAATCAATATCAGCAAAACGAGGGTATCGGTCTTCACTCTGCTCCGCCAGGAGCAGAAAACACCGCCCCGATCAGAAACAAAGCGGTGATTAATCCTCTGGTCAACCCTCCGGCGTGAATAGCCCATCGGGAAATCCTCCGAAGTTATAGCTTTAGTGCCCGGCAAAAAATCATTTTACAGTATTGCCGGCCGGTTATTCAAGAGAAACTCCCTGATATCCGTGGTATCCGGGAGATATCTAAAGTCCCGAAATCGTCCAAATGTTTCCGTATCCGGAACAGCGTTCACTCCGCCGACTTCGGGGAGAAGCCGATCAGATAAAAGTTTCGGCGGGCGTGATCCCGGTCTTCCGGCATCAGGGATCTGAGCCCGGAGTAAAAAAGAAAAAAGACCCCCTAAGTGGTCTCGTCGCAGTCTTAGATGGCCACCCGTCCGCGGGCTTCCGCCGGGAGTGCCGCGGCCGGGATCTCAGTTATCGGCCGGGAGCTCCAGACCTAATTACCGGGGGATCGAGGACCGGCCCGGATTTTAGGCAAGTCGGTGAATTAGATAGATTCTTCATCGGAGGATTAGCTATGCTATAGTAACTGCTCAGGTACGGGTAATCAGTGTCTGAACGCAATCCGCCCAAAATCAGGGGATTGTAAGGAGGGACGATGGAACAATCTGTTTGTTCTGCATTGAGATTGCTTTGTCACTTCGTCCCTCGTAATGACCTTGGAAATGGCTTCTAATTATAGAACACTGCCCTACTCTCAGCCAATCTGCCGGAAGATCTACCTGCCACCTAAATTGAGCGATTCTATGCGGCGAACTGCACCAATCTTTTGCGTCCGAACGGATATTGAAAATCCTCGCCATATCTCCTGGATATGGCTGCGGTTTTCGCAACCCGTCGGCCAGCAAAATCTTAGCACATTTCATCCGCAATAATCGCTCAACTTAGGTGCCAATAATTTAATTCATTAAGGGGGTTAGGATGGAAAAAGTCAGCGCGATTATTACCTGTCAGGACCGGGAAGCAGAGATTGAGGACTGCCTGAAGAGCGTCCGCTGGGTGGATGAGTTGATCGTGGTTGACTCCGGCTCGACCGATCGGACGGTGGAGCGGGCCCGGCCCCTGGCCGACCGGATGCTCTTCCACGAGTACAAATCGGCCTCGGCTCAGAGGAACTGGACCATACCCCAGGCTACCCATCCCTGGGTCCTGATCATTGATTCCGACGAAATAATGCCCAAAGCCCTCCAGGCCGAGATCCGCGAGGAACTGAAGAATCCCCGCTTCGGTCGTTACCGGGTCTTCCGGCGGGGGATATTCCTTGGCCGGGAGATGAAGCACGGCGGTTGGGCCAACGACCAGAACAATATTCTCTTCCGACGGGATGTTTACCGTTTCAGCGATGACGAGGTCCATCCCGTCCTCCTCCCTGATGATACTCCGGGGATCTTCACTCATCGGCTCGATCACTATACTCATCGTTCGGTCGATGAGTTCATCGTCAAGTCGCACCGTTATGCCATCTGGGGGGCCCGGAAATATCTTCGCCGGGGACGCAAGGGGAGGGCGGCCAATATATTCTGGCATCCCGCCTTTAACTTCTGCCGCAACTATATCGTCCGCCGGGGATTTCTTGATGGGGCCCAGGGTTTGGTCTCGGCCGTTCTCTCTTCCTGTTACGTGGCGGAGAAGCACGCCCGGCTCTGGGATCTGACCCGCCCCCGGAAGCAATAGACTGTCGAAGATTGGGGGGGGCGATAGTATTAATCGGTCCCCAGCATTTCCAGGTACTGCTTAACTACCACGGCATTATTGCGTTCATCGTCCGGCGCCGTGTAGAGTAAAGTCAGCATTCCCCGGGCGGATCTTTTCGCCAGAGACCGCAGCAGTTTCCGGTTCTGCCGCAACTCCGAGAGGTAGCGGCGGCGGAACTCTTTCCAGGATATTTGATCTCCGTGAAAGAGCCTCAGCAGGTCCTCGGAAGGGGCGATTGACCGGGGCCAGTTGTCCACTTTTGCCTCCGCCTTCGCTAAGTCACCAGGCCAGAGACGATCAACTAAGACCCGATAGCCGTCAGTGGCGGCCGGTTGAGCGTATGCTGGTTTGGACTTGATCGGCATAGTTGGATGACTTATTCCCTCGGTCGGGAGAGTCCCGCTCGAATCGCTATATTTCCTTGATCGCCGCGATTACCTCGTCGTAATCGGGCTCGTCGGTTACCTCCTCGACAATCTGGCGATAACGGATGTTCCCCGATCCGTCAATGATCCAGACCGTCCGGGCCAGCAGATGGAGTTTTTTGATTAAAACCCCGTAGGCTCGGCCGAAGCCGGCCAACCGGTAATCAGAGAATGCCCGAATGTTATCGATCCCGGCGTCTTTTAGCCAGCGGTCCTGGGCGAAAGGCAGATCCATACTGATCAGGATGGGGTTGATGTTGAATGCGCCTTCCAGCTTTTTCAGCTCTTGGCTGAATTTCCGGGTCTCCTTGGAGCAGACCGAAGTGTCAAGGGAGGGGACCGAGATCAACAGCGTGACCCCCCGGACGATGTCAGCGGCGAAAGCCGGGTTAAGTTCTCCGTCGGTCACCTCGAAATCCGGTGCCGGATCGCCGATCTGGATTTCATTTTCAGCCAATTCCAGCGGGTTTCCTTTCATCGTTACCATAGTCATCATCTGCCTCCTGATTTTCCCAATTAATGTTCCCGGTTGAATATTAGATATTCAGTTCGCCGGCACCGAATTCATTATTACCTGATGATCGTTAATTCTTCGCTGGCTGTCGATAGTCTCTTTCCCCCTTTTGTTGACTAATTTCTACCTGGGGAGGGCGCTGACTGGGGGTGATTCCGGGCGCGCTCTGGTCATAAGTCTAAGCGGCGCAGAGATTATAAAAATAGTGGTGCATACCGCACCACTATTTCTCCCTGGGGAAACACTTCGGGTGACCAAGAGAATTTTACGGTTGGAGTGAAATTGAGGGGGGATAAATACTCCAGCCGGAGGGGGGATAGAGACTACCAATGCGGCTGATTTCCGACTTCGACCCCGGTAACGTCGTCAGCGTGCATAATGGCAATAAATACATTTTCGTCTATTTTCTGGGAGACGCGTTTGAGCAAAGGAACTGATTGAGCGGTTATAACCGAGTAAAGAAGCGTCCGTTTTTCACCCCGGAACCCGCCCTGCCCGCCGATGATGGTGACACCGATCCGATGGCCGTTCAGGGTTTCAGCGATCTCCTGCCACCGGTCGGAGATGATGATCGCCGTCCGCCGTTTGGCCATACCGTGGAAAACCTTGTCAGTAAATTGGGCGCTGACAAATATAAAGATCAAAGTGTAAAGTACTTTGTCGATCGGGAAGATCAGTGCCGACAGGGAGAGAATAATGATATTGAAGAGCATCGCGCTGGTGCCCAGGGTCATCGAAAACCATTTATTCAAGATCACCGAGAGGATCTCCGACCCTCCGCAGGAACCATAAGACCGCAAAAGCAGCGCCGTTCCGGTGCCGGCCAGGGCCCCGGCGATCAATGTCGCCAGCATCGGATCTTTGACCGGGAGTTCCAGAGTGATCAAAGACAGGGCCGAGGTGTAGATGAACATCCCCCATAAAGAATATAAGACAAAGCGGCGACCGACAAACCTCCAGCCCAGGGCAAATACTGGAATATTAATGATCAGGAAGATGATGCCCACTGAGAGCTCTGGCCACTTGTCCGGCCACGTGTAATAAATCAGCAAGGCCATCCCGGTCATCCCCCGGGAAACCAGGCCGTGATGCATAATGAGAGCCTTAACGGCAAACGCGTACAGGAGGCTGCCCACAGTCAGCAGCATCGTCTGATATAAAAATTCCATCGTCTTGGAAGCCATCAGCTTGTTCTTGGCCCCGGACGATGAATTAGAGAGGAGATTTCTCATCATAAAATCATTCTTCCATAGACAACCGTGTCCGTCCAGACATATTCGAGAATGTCCAGCAATAGCTGATTTTTATCAGCTTTCGGTCATTGTAAAGGTTATCCGCAAATACCTTGGTTTACTTGATAAGCTGGCATATTTTATACAATATAATATTCTTGGTTGCGGTTTTCCAATTCCTTACTGCATCCTATAGTTGAAATAATAAATGCCAGGGGAAGAAGAACTCTACAGGTCATTTCCATCATCGCTTTATTCTAATGATATAATCAATTCTGATTCGGCACTCTTCTTTCCGGGAACTTCCACTAGTTGCTGGTTGATGAGTCGTAGTTAAACCATAAATACCAAAATTTATACTATATTGAATTCAACGCCTTCATCTCTACTCTCTACTCGAATTTCTGTCCAAAAACAAAAAACCACCACCCCCAAAAATACTGGAGCGGTGGCTCAAACCTCCGATCACCCTGTGAATTCTTCGGTTCATCGAAGTCCCCTTGAAGTTAGGTTACAGTCCTAAATAATGTGGGTATATCTTATAGATTCCTCAAGATGTTCTCAAGAAAATTACCAGAAATACTCGGTGAGCAGAGGAAGGAAATTAAATGATTCCCGGGAACCAGGGTGTAGGGGATCGACGGCCCCAGCAAAAGTATCCAGATTTATCCCAAGAACAGGGATATCCGGGGAGGAGAATACAGGAGTTTCACCTTTCCTCTTCCACCCCCTCAACCCTGGTCTTGGGGGTGGCAAGTCTTTCGGGCAGACAAAGGGACGCCTTCCCTTTCGGGACTGGAGCCTCAGCGTGAATATACCTTATTCGTACAGGTCGTAACTTCTCTCGACAAAACCGTCGAATCCACCGAACCGGAGCTGGGTGGCCGGGTTGGCCACAACATCGGTCACGCATTGCTCCACCCGTCGCTCGGACACCCCAGCCTCTCCCAGCTTTGCCGCCTCGATCTCCTGGATGATGAACCTGGTCATCCTGCTCTGCTGCTCGTCGGATGAATAGGTGTAAGGCTGGAGGTATGGCACGACTTTTTCTCCCATCTCGTAAAGGGCACGGGTGGCATAGCCGGCGTTCTGACCAACTCGGTCGTCTTCGAGATGGGGTATCAGAACCTCCGTGATCCTGTGCGTCTCGTCGTGCCGCTTGGTTACTGCCAGGATATATGCGGCGAGAAACTGCTGCTGGACGTCGGCGGAATCCAGGGCGTCTTCCAACGGTCCGGTGCCGATTTCCGGGTATTTCAGTAGATAATAGGTACCCCCGGTAGCGTTGGATACGTAGTTGTGGGAAGGAATGCTGGGATCTTTGGGAAGAATATCATCCTGCAGGCCTTCCACTATGACCTCCGCTAAACGCTCGTCTGGGATGTAACCGACGCTGTTGCGGAGCAGACTTGCGACCATTTGTCTTTGCTGGTAATCAGGGGAGTTCAGAGTACCCTGTAAAAGAGCAATTGTTTCCGCTAAGGAACTCCGACTTCTCAATTCACGGAGTGCGACTTCAGCGTTCCAGGGGATATTGTCTGAATAGAGGTCAATTATCAGCTCCTCGACAGACTTTAACGGTGCTTCCACTCTTAACTGATCAAGGGTTTGAGTTTGGCTTGACCGCGGTGAGATAGAAATACATAAAAGGAGTAGCCCAGCGATACCCAGTCTCATAGTCACGCCGCCTTAGAAGCATCGGGTGTAGCCTGGGATACTTCTGCCGCCTTCGGCTTAACCCTGGTCATCTTCCGCCCCTTCCCAGCAGTCTTCCCGGACTTCGCCGCACCGCCACCAAGCACCTTCTCAATCTTCTTCATAGCCGCCTCCCTTGGATTAGTCCTCCCCTGCTCCCAGGTCCTGACAGATGCCACGTTAACCCCCAGCTTCTCCGCGAGGGCTACCTGGTTTAGCCCGGCTTTCTTCCGGTAGTCCTTCAGTCGGCCAGAAATCCCGGATGTCTTCTTCTTACCTGCCGTTTTCCGTTTACCCCGGGCGACCTTCGCCTTCCGGACGATGACGCCATCAGCGATCTCCTGGTAATTCCCGAGGACCTCCTCGGCGTCGGAGATCAGCTGGGAAATTGAAGTCAGCTGCTTTGTCAGGGGGGACAGGGACTTCTTGGCTTCGCTTAGCTGGGGGATAGGGCGGCTATGGTTGTGGTTTTTTTGGGCTTTGGGATACCTCCTTGGTTGTGATTCTATCTTGTGACGTCTGTCTATAATTTTTAGTTAGTTATTATTACCTAAATTGAGCGATTCTTAACCAAAAGTACTATTGATTGATTCAAAGAGTCAATCAATAAGGAGAAAACCGAATTTATAAAGCAATCGCTTAAAACGACACAGTAACCTTTAAACCTAAATTGAGCGATTCTATGCGGCGAACTGCACCAATCTTTTGCGTC
>CAYXKT010000039.1:17235-20203 GCA_964465735.1 uncultured bacterium | reverse complement strand
TTAACTCAAACCTAAGTTGAGCGATTATTGCGGATGAAACGTGCTAAGATTTTGCCGGCCGACGGGTTGCGAAAACCGCAGCCATATCCAGGAGATATGGCGAGGATTTTCAATATCCGTTCGGACGCAAAAGATTGGTGCAGTTCGCCGCATAGAATCGCTCAATTTAGGTCAAATTAATCCCCCTCACTGTTTACCGCTTGCCGCTTACTGCTCACCGCTTACCGCTTCACCGGGGAATATTTTCGTTCACTGACTGCGATAATTTGCTAAATTAATTCGCGCCGGCTGCGATTTATTGTCTCGGAACGAAAACCTCCAATTATATCGGACTGGCCATTGCGAGGAACGAAGTGACGAAGCATCACAAAAGAAACAGATTGCTTCGTCGTCCCTTCTCGCAATAACCTGGTTTCCGCTTTTTTTCGTTTAGACACTATCTATTGCCCATACGATGCCGATTAAAAGCAAAATTTGTCTTGGGGCGGCGATCCTGTTAATATTACTGGGATTTCGGATCCTGACCCCGATCTGGTATGGCGGTTACGACGCCCGTTTCTATCGGGCCCAGGCTGTCAGCCCCTTTTCTCCGCAGCCGGTGGTCCGGACCGCCCCCTACTGCTGGCGGGTCTTTCCGGCGGTCCTGATTTATCTAATCCCCCTGCCGGTGGAGACAGCCTGGCCGATCTTTAATTTTGTCGCGATCTTTCTGGCCGCCTGGATTCTCTTCCGGCTTCTTGAGGAGGAGAGCGGTTCATTGACGGCGGCCGGGATCGGGGTATTCTTCTTTCTCTTCTCCTGGGTCAATCTCCGCTTTGCCTTTTTCTATCCCTACCAGACCGACTCCGCCTACTACCTGATCCTGGTGCTGGCTTTCCGGGCGCTGTTGAGAAAAAAGGACGGTCTCTTCTTTCTCTCTCTCTGCCTGGGGGCCCTGACCCGGGAATATTTCCTGGCCCTGATCCCGGCCTTTTATCTCTCCCGGCGGGAGCGTAGCGGACTTTTTGATCCCTTTGCCTTGCGTCGGACCGCCTTGATCTCCGTCCTTCCTCTGTTCCTCTTCCTGTTCCTCCGGCTATCGATCCCCCCCCTTAATCCGGATTTCAGTTATTTCGCTCACGCCGGCGAGTTTCTCCGGCTGACCGCCGTCCACTGGCGGCGGACACTATACTCTTTCGCCAATATTTATGGGGCCGCCCTCTTTGTCATCTTGCTTCATCTCCCTTCTGTTTTTCGGTATTTAAAGAAGCGTCCCGAGGTGGCGGCCTACAGCCTGTTCTGGATTCTTTTTTTAGTGATCGGCGGGGCCGATCTCGACCGGATCAACTTTATCGGTTTCCCGGTGATTATACTCTCCGCTGCGGCCGCCGTCGCCGCCCATCCTACTCTCTATCGGAACAAATTTATCCTCGCCTATCTCGCCGGAAGTCATCTGATCCTGATGCGGGTCTTTACCCGGATGGGGCCGGAACCGGATAACTGGCGGCGGCTCTGGTGGAGTTCGATCAGTTTTATGCCTGAGGAGGTCTTCCGCTCCGGACGGCTCCTTTTTCTGCTCTTGCTGGGCGGTTATCTCCTGCTCGCTCTGCTGACCTCTCGTCGCCGGGGCATTTCTAACTTGTCCTCCGGTCCTCCGGTGGTATAATGAAAAATACTGCGGACCAGCTTGACTCATCCGGTTGTCTTCAACCTGGCCTCTTCCCGCCGGATCAACCTAAAAGAGGAGAATAGCAATGATCGTATCGACCAGAGAGCTCTTTGAGCACGCTTACGGCAACTACGCTGTCGGCGCCTACAATATCAATAACGCTGAGCAGATTATGGGCCTCTTCCAGGGCAACCTGGATAGCTCGGCCCCTTTTATTGTCCAGCTCTCCAAAGGGGCTCGCTCCTACACCGACAAGCGGCTGCTGGAGGCGATGATCCGGGCGGCGGACGAGATCTTCCCCTCGGCCATCTATGCCGTCCATCTCGACCACGGTGACGAGGCGACCTGTATGGACTGTATCGAGAGCGGTTTTTACAGCTCGGTGATGATTGACGCCAGTTCAGAGGAGTTTGAAGAGAATATCGCTATTACCAAGCGGGTGGTTGAAGCGGCTCACCCCCGGGGGATTACTGTCGAGGCTGAACTGGGAACCCTGGGCGGGGTGGAGGAACACGTCTCAGTCTCCGAGGAGGACGCCAATCTGACCGATCCGAAAGAAGCCGAGGAATTTGTCCGCCGGACCGGCTGTGACAGCCTGGCCTGCGCCTTCGGGACCAGCCACGGAGCCTACAAGTTTTCCGGTTCCCAGGGGCTCCACTTCGAGATTATCAAGGGGATCCAGAAGCTTCTCCCCGGTTTCCCGATCGTGATGCACGGATCAAGTTCCGTCCCCCAGGACGAGGTGCGGCGGATCAATGCCGCCGGGGGAGAGATGAAAGGTGCCAAGGGGGTGGCTGAGGATCAGATCAGCCAGGCGGCGAAGATGGGGGTGACCAAGGTCAACATCGATACCGACGGCCGGCTGGTCTGGTGCCGGGTCCATCGGGAGTACTTCCGGGACTACCCCGAGGTCTTCGACCTCCGCAAGCCGGGCGAGGTTTTTATGGGTGAGTACGCCAAGTACATCGCCCACAAGAACCAGGTTTTGGGCAGCGCCGGTAAGCTGGAGGAAGTGCGCAATTATGTAGCACAGGCGGCCCGCCTGTGATGTAAGGCGGCCCGCCTGTTGCCCGCCTGTGCAGGGAGAGTCTGGTTTTCTACACAGGCCGGCGGCCTGTGCCACCAATTGCTGGGGGCTTGGTTTTCTACACAGGCCGGCGGTCTGTGCCACCAATTGCTGGGAGCCTGGTTTTCTACACAGGCCGGCGGCCTGTGCTACCAATTGCTGGGGGCCTGGTTTTCTACACAGGCCGGCGGCCTGTGCCACCAATTGCTGGGGGCCTGGTTTTCTACACAGGCCGGCGGCCTGTGCCACCAATT
>CAYXKT010000039.1:0-17135 GCA_964465735.1 uncultured bacterium | reverse complement strand
TGCCACCAATTGCTGGGGGCCTGGTTTTCTACACAGGCCGGCGGCCTGTGCTACCCACCACCGCCCGGGGAAATCAGAACTGGTAAGTGAGGTCGAGACCGAACGCCCAGACATCCAGCTCGTAGCGCGCGCCCTGTGCCTTCCGGCTTCCCCAGCCGTAGGCGACCAGAAGATCGATGGTCAGGTCTTTTAATGCCTCGAACCCGGTCCCCACGGTGATGTTGCTGCGATCTACGTCGGGGATATGGGCCAGGCTGACCGACTTATCCGGAAGCGGGGACTCATCAAAGGCGAAACCGGCCCGGAGCGCCCATTTCGGCTCGAGCATATATTCGGCTCCGATCCGGTAACGATTAGAGTCCCGCCAGTCTTCGTCAAAGGAAGAACTCATCAACAGCATCCCCTCTTCCTTGTACTGGACGCTGGTCCGGTAGAAGCCCCAGAGCGTCTGCTGGAAATCAGCGGTCAGGGTGAGGCGGCCGTCCATTGGGGTGACAGCGACCCCGATCCCCCAGGTTGGGGGGTGGCGGAAGCGGTAGGTGTTGCTTTTGGATTCATTGAACCCCATAAAGTCCAGGCTGGATTTGGAGTCTCCGGTCATCTTCACCGTGGCCCCGGTCCGGTAAACCCCGCCCACGCTGACCATATCGGAAATCCGGTAGAGGAGCCCGGCCATCCCTTCGGCACCGTAGCCGTCGTCCTTGAGCGTGAATTTGTAGCGATAGTCCAGGATCTGTGAATCCCTGACGATCTTATCGGTTTTTCGCTCCAGTTGGTCGTAAAGCAGCGCTACCCCGACCCCGGCGAAGAGGTTGGGGGCGATCTCCCGGGCGATCGTCAATTGGGTTTCGATGATCGCCAGTTTCTGGTAATTCTTCCCGTAAATACTCCCCATCGCGTAGGGGATGGTGTCGTTCCAGTCGGAGTAGTAACCGAGGGGAGAATAAATGGTGAGGCCGAGGGTGAACTCGGGGAAAGAGTAATAAGCGCCCGCACCCTGGGGGTGATAGAAATGATAAGTTGAGGAGGTCTTGTTGAAGCGGTCGGGTTCGACTCCGCTGTAGTTCAAGAAGACATTCTTGTTATATTGATATTGATTAATGGTTTCTTCGGAGGGGATGAGATTGGCGAAGGAGTTGCTCCCCTTCATACTGGCGTGGGGAGAAAAGCCGTCCACCCCGATTCCGTGCCCTTCTAACTGGGCCAGGCCGGCCGGGTTCCAGTAGGGGGCTGTCCAGTCATCGGCCAGGCCGATAAAGGCCCCGCCCATCGCGGAGGCCCGGCTGCCGAGGCCGAACCACTCGTATCCGCCCGCCCAGAGTTGGCCGGCCGCCAAAAAACAGCTCGCTGTCGCGAGCGCCATCGTGATCGTTGCTTTCCAACCTCTCATCTTCTCTCCTTACAGTTGAGCCTCCGGGTAGATCCGCGGATAGCCTTCGGTTAAAAAGTATTCAGTCAATGTATAACAGTCAGGTGCTGTAGCCAACAGGTTTTCAGCTTTTTGCGGCCACTAATTATTGACCATCGTTTGCCGGCTCTTTCAACCGGTACTCCTTCCCGGTCCAGAAGGGGGAACGCGAGGCCTCGAGATAGATCCTCCCCTTCCAGCGGACCCCGAGACCGGCCAAACGCCTGAAGACAGCGTTGAGAGCGATCACCACCAGGGCCAGGGAGGCGGCCGGGTGGGTGAAAGCGGCGGCGGTTTTGACTCCGAAGAGCCGGTTGATCCGCCAACGGATGGCTATGATCAGGACCGCGGCCAGGGCCAGCAAGATGGAGGTCGCGGGGTAGCTCACGACCAGCAAGGGGAAGCAGAAGGGGAAGATATTGAAGACCAGGGCATAGATGACTTCCAGAAAGGCGATCGCGATATTGTTGTTGGCTCCGCTGAGCATATAGCGGCTCCAGCCCTGAAAACTCTCCGAGAGTCCTTCGTACATCCTCACCTGCAGTGTCCGGGTAGCGATGACCAGGTGGGCGGTCAGACCGACCGACTTGGCCCGCTCCATAAAGGCGAGGTCATCGGGGATGGTATTGCGCACGGCGGCCCAACCGCCGGTGGTCTCGTAAGCGTCTCTGCGGACCAGAAAAAAAGTGCCGCTGGCCCCCGCTCGCCGGCATTTTTCCCGGTTGAGGGTACGAGGAGGGTAATAATCCCAGAAGAGCCAGAAGATAAACGGCTGGATGGTATTCTCCCAGAACCCCCGACAGATCTGGCCGGGAAGGATGGAGAGTACCGAGGCCCGGTTTGTTTGACAGTAAGCGAGTGCCGCCTGGAGATGGGCTGGGTGGTGGCGGGTGTCGGCGTCGGTGAAGGCCAACCATTCGCCCCGGGTTTGTTTGACCCCTTTCCCGTTGGCATAAACCTGGCCCGACCAGTCAGCGGGCGGGTCCTGGGTATTGCTTATAAGCCGGATCCGGGGGTCTTCCGCCGCCACGCGCTCCACGATCCGAGCGGTCCGGTCCCGGGATCGGTCATCGACGACGATCATCTCCCAGTTTTTGTAGGTCTGACCCTGGAAGGAGCAAAGGCAGTCTTCGATATTTTCTTCTTCGTCCCGGACCGCGATCACGATTGAGATCAGCGGAGAGTCGGCAGGGGAGGGGGGGGCGGTGGCCAGTTGGGGGTCGCGCGGCATCCGCCAGATCATCTGGAGGAACTTGATCAGCCAGTAGCCGGCCAGGACCAGAGAGAGGATGACCAGGGCCCCTTCACGAGAGAGGATATTTATCATTGTCGCTTCACAGAGGGGGATATCAGGGAAAACTTATAGTTGGCAAACGGCGCGGCCTTTTGAGTATGACCTAAATTGAGCGATTCTATGCGGCGAACTGCACCAATCTTTTGCGTCCGAACGGATATTGAAAATCCTCGCCATATCTCCTGGATATGGCTGCGGTTTTCGCAACCCGTCGGCCGGCAAAATCTTAGCACATTTCATCCGCAATAATCGCTCAACTTAGGTATGAGTATTATGAGGGCAAAAAGGCAGCGCATTTTATCTGGCGGTCTTATCTCTATAGCCGACAGCGACTACAGAACGAAGGACTATAGGATAAACAAAAAGATAGCGCAATCTCATTTTTAGGTTCTATGTCTATTGATTCTCTGGTAAATTGCCCCGCTCACTGACTCTCACCCAACTGAGGCGGCAGACTTATGCAGGATCTTTTTTTATCGTGGATTTATCGGCTGGCACTTCGCCGGGGTGTAGCGGTGATTGTGGTCGGGGTGGTACTGGCGGTCCTGGCCGCGTTGCTGATCCCCGGTCTGCGGATATCCTCCTCCTATAACGAACTGGTCTCCTCCGATGAGCCTGATCAGGCCCGGTTTCTTGACTTTCTCAAGGAGTTCGGGGCGGCAGACGATCTGGTGGTGGTCATAGAGGGTGAGCCCGAGACCATCAAGGCGGCGGGAGATCTTTTTGCCGGGGAGATCCGCCGGGAAGAGGAGTATGTCCGCTCGGTCTTTTACCGGTTCGATCTTGAGGTCGTGATCTCCGGGGCACCCTTCTTTCTTTCGGCCGAAGATCTGGCCGCTGCCCGGGATGAGATCGGCGGTTATCGCCAGCTGATCGAGAGGATCGCCGGTCTTGAGAACCTGCCGGAGCTATTGCGGTTGGTGGAGGAAAATCTGAGGGGCGAGTCTCCGACTACCCCGCTCGACCCTTCGGTCGCCGCGGCCGCTCTGAAGATCCCCCACCTGGTCTTTCGTCAATGGCGCCGGTTTTTGGAAGAACCCGGCCGGGAAGAAATTGATTACCTGGCCCTGCTGAAAGAGATGGGCCGGGAGGAGGCGGAGACCCTGGCCGGCGGCGGCTATCTCCTCTCCCACGACCATCGTCTCCTCTTCCTCTTCGTTCGGCCGACTTCCGGATCGGACGAGGTCGCTTTCCTCCGTCCCTTTGTTGACACGGTCCGAGAAGCCTGCTCGCGGGTGATCGAGCAACACCCCGCTCTGACCGACAAGGTCAAAGTCTCCTTTACCGGGATGCCCGCCCACGCCCTGACTGAGATGGAGGCGATCGACTCCGACGTGACGAAATCGTCGGCGGTCTCGGTTGGCCTGGTCCTGATTATCCTGATCGTCGGCTTCCGTTCGGCCCGAAAAATTGTTCTGGCCGTCATCCCCCTGGCCTGCGGGATGATCGTCACCATCGGTCTGATCGCCCTCACGGTTGGCCATCTCAATTTGGTCAGCTCCTCGTTTCTGGCGGTCCTTTTCGGGATCGGGATTGATTTTGCCATCTATCTGATCCGTCGTTTCGATGAAGAGACCGGGGGGGGGAAGTCCCGACCGGAGGCGGTGCGGGTCGCCGTCACCGTCTCCGGCCGCTCAGTCCTGGTCGGAGGCCTGACCACCGGGTTGGCCTTCCTGGCGGTGGGATGGACCGACTTTGTCGGTTTCTCCGAACTCGGAATTACCGCCGGGATGGGGGTGCTGACGGTACTTTTCATCACCTTGTTTCTTCTCCCCGCCCTTCTCCTCCGATTTGGAGTCCCGCCGCCCCGGCACCAGCCGCGGCCGCCGTCCTCCTTCCGGGGGTTGAGCCGGCCGGTGCTCTGGCTGATCGTTTCCGCCGCCGGGGCATTCGGTATCTTCGGTATCTTGGCCGCCCGGCAGCTTCGCTTCGATTTTAACGCCCTCAAGCTTTTGCCGGCCCGGGCGGAATCGACGGTTTACCAGCTCCGGATGCAGGAGGAGAGCGATTTCCAGATGACCACCGCGGTGATCACGGAGGCTGACCCCGCCGATCTGCGGGAAAAGGTGGCCCTGCTCCGCGAGCTCTCCACAGTCAGTCGAGTCGAATCCCTGACCGATCTGATCCCGGCGCAGCCGGAAGCGCAGGCCGCCCTGATAGCTGAGTTCCGCCCCCATCTCTCCGGTCTGGAGATCCGGCCCCGCCTCCCCGGGGGGACGGCAGCCGG
This sequence comes from uncultured bacterium, assembly GCA_964465735.1. GTDB lineage: Bacteria > Auribacterota > Erginobacteria > Erginobacterales > Erginobacteraceae > Erginobacter. The sequence goes on along the minus strand of CAYXKT010000039.1, from coordinate 12,206 downwards.
CTACCGGGAGATTCTCGGAGATCTGATCCTGGGGGTGGAAGAGGCCCAGGATCTGGCCTTTGCCGGGGGTCAGATCGAGATCGTGGCGGCGCTGGAGGATATTCGGGTGGAAGCCGAAGCGCTGCGGGATCTATTTTCTTTGGGAGAGGAAGAGTCAGCCGGCAAGCGGACTGACCGGTTCGAGGCGGCCCTCTTTGGCGATCTGGTAGATCTTTCCCGATTGGTCGGGGAGTGGCTCAAAGCCCAGCCTCCGGATGAGAGTTCGTTTACCCCCGAATTCCTGGGCCGTTTTCAGAGCGATTCCGGCCGCTGGGCAGCCTATATCTTCCCGAACGGCTCGATCTGGGATGTTGATTTCCTCGATAAGTTTGTCGCCGAACTCAAGGCGATCGCCCCGCGGGCCACCGGTTTCCCGGTCACCCATCAGCTGACCTCACGGCTGATGGTCTCCAGTTTGATCCAGTCGCTTCTCTACGCCCTGGGGATCATCCTGATCATTCTCGCTCTGGAGTATCGCCGTCCGGTCCCGGTGCTGCTTACCCTTCTTCCCCTGGGCCTGGGGATGCTCTGGGTTCAGTCCGCCTTCTATCTCCTCGGCCGAGACTATGACTTTGCCTCAATGCCGGGGTTGCCGCTGCTGCTTGGCCTGGGGGTCGTTTACGGCGTTCACCTGGTCAGCCGCTGGCGGGAAAATCCCGGCGAATCCGCTTTCGGTGCCGCCGCCACCTCGGGGCGGGGGGTGGCCTTTGCCGCCCTGACCACGATGGCCAGCCTCTTCGGTCTGGTCTTTTCCCAACATCAGGGGGTAGTCTCGTTCGGGATCCTGATCCTGATCGGGATCTTCGCCGCCCTGCTCGCCGCTCTCTTTGTTTTGCCGGCCGTGATTGACCTACTCTATTTGCCCAAAGATAACAGCAAATAGTGCTGATCTGGCGCCGGAGCCGCCACCGCCCCGCCTCCCCGCGCTGTCCGCCTGGCAGCACAGGCGGCCGGCGCAGATGTCGGAGTTGAGAAAGAGAATTTCTTCATCGGATATTGTTTCGGGTCGGGATCGCTCTCTTCCGTCGGAGGCGATTATTCTGCCCGACGAGCACTTCGAGGAGGTTGGCAGGCACCCCGTAGGGAGCAAATTCTTCCAGCGTCAGCTCGAAAAAAAATCCGTTAATGGATACTGCCATCTGCCTCCTGGTTACCGCTGGCGAAAAATTATCCTGCCGCCTGGAACAACTTTGCCGAAATCTGGCTGGCTAACGTTCTCTCCGGCGGGCGGGATTGGCCCGGCAAATTATCCGCTATCCAAGGGAATCAAGCGGGCTTCTTACCCCCTGGCCACCCTTATTCAAACGTCGGTGTAGATCATCGTGGTCGAGACGTCGGCGTGGCCCAAAAACTCCTAAATGGTCCGGATGTCGTACCCATCGGCCAGCAGGTGGGTGGCAAAGCTGTGTCGGAAGGTGTGGCTGGTCACCCGCTTGTTGATCCCCGCCAACCGGACGGCTCGGCCCAGGGCTTTTGGGAACGCTGTGGGGTGGATGTGGTGCCGCCGGACCTCTTTCGAGCGGGGATCCCGCGAACGGCTCTGGGCCGGGAAGACATACTGCCAGATCCATTGCTTTCCGGCGGAGGGATATTTCCTCGCCAGGGCCGGAGGCAGGAAAACCCGTCCGAAACCCTCCGCCAGGTCCCGTTCGTGGATGATTTTGACCCCGGAGCCGGGCGCACTTTATCAATCGCAGTCCGCTGCCGTACATCAGCTGGGCCATCGTCTTCATCGCCCCCGACATTGCCTCCAGGACCCGCTGGGTCTCGTCTATGGTCATTACCACCGGGATCCGTTGCCGCCGGGGCGCCCGCAGGGCGTTGATCGGATCCTCCAGGGGTATTCGCAATCCCTCCTTGTAGAGGAAGAGCAGAGCGTTAAAAGCCTGATTCTGGGTTGACCGGCCGATCTTTCTTTCGGTGGCCAGGTGGGAGAGGAAAGCCTCGATCTCCGGAATCCCCATCTTCCGGGGGTGGCGCATCTTGTAAAAGATGCAGAATTTCTTGACTTAGTTGAGGTAGGTCCGCTCGGTTCGGATGGAGTAATGGAGCAGTCACATTAACTCTCAGGTGTCATCCAGAAGATTTTAATTGCGAGGGGGAGGCCCTTCCGATAATCTGATCTTAGCCATAATCTATACCCTCTGGTTAGGAGTTTACGGAGATATAGTGTGCGTGCCAATATGATAGAATAAATTCTATGTTTGTTAAACCTAAATTGAGCGATTCTATGCGGCGAACTGCACCAATCTTTTGCGTCCGAACGGATATTGAAAATCCTCGCCATATCTCCTGGATATGGCTGCGGTTTTCGCAACCCGTCGGCCAACAAAATCTTAGCACGTTTCATCCGCGATAATCGCTCAACTCAGGTTAAATTTAAAGCGGGAAATATTCAATATGATAGACAAAGTTCTGCTCAATCAATAGTTGCCCGAAAAAATCAGAGAGGTAGGCACAATGAACAATCTATCTGATACGCAGCAATTACTAGAAAATCCTCATATTTTGCCTCTCGCCGCCTGGAGCTTGGGACTTGGTATTGCTAGCCTCCTTTTATTCGGGGCGATTGCAGGAATACCAGCGATTATCTGTGGACATATGGCGCGAACTCGCATTCGGATGCAGCCTGCAAAGTACTGCGGTTGGGGTATGGCGACAGCTGGTCTAATCACCGGATATTTGAGCATAGCCTTATCTATCGGGTTAGGTTTACTGATCTTGTTAACCATAAGTCCTGTGACTTCACCATTCGTGTATACTCTATTTTAGTAATGACCGATGCTGCCTATAAATACTTCGATACCTATTAACGAATATGTTATGCCTTGCTGTTGATTAACGAGATTATCGGCGGCTATCAAGCCGCTGAAGTTGACCGGAAGGGCTGGTGAAACTGCCAACCGTTTCATTTTTTGCCGGAGTTCTTCGGGGTTGTATGGTTTTTTGGTCGGCCCCTTCCGGCAGCTTAGATCTGCGTTAGGATTAATGAAAACAATATATTTATCAATCATTGTATTATTATCGTTGGTCGTCATAGTCCTTCTATTTTATAGAATACAAGGTATGCACATTACGCAGTATGTTCCTGAAAATGTTGATGGGTTGATATTGACTACCCTTGATATGAACAATGATGGGAATATAGATACCTGGATATATAGAGATGAGAATGAAATTATCCAGAAAGCAATAATGGATAAAACTCGTAATGGACATCCGGATAGTTGGGAACTATTTAAGAATGGTAGAGCCTATTTTTCCCAAGAAGATCACGACGGGGATGGAAGGGTGGATGTGCTGTTTTCCCACGTGTTTGATGAGGAATATCATAAATATAGAGGTTTTTCATTCACTCTCCAAAATAAAAAGAGAAATATATTTTCCGAACAGGAAGATACTGGTTGGATTGAACTACACGATGCTGATTAGTTGCATTATGCTCCTCAAACAATAGTCAATGAATTGCCAACTTTATGGGATTTATGAAATCCTAACCAATCGCTCCAGCAGACCCGGGCAGCTGAGCTTATCGTTATGAGCAAAAGGGAGAAAAGGAGGGAAAATCACCCCAACGGGGTGAGACATAAAAGCCCAGGGTGAAACCCTGGGTATTAAACGTACCAAAGCCCCCAACCCCTCTATGCCCCTATTGTCCAAACCTCCGAGGGCGCCCGGACGGTTGGGGTTGGTTGACGTCGAGATCGGGTAGAAGAATATGGTGGGGGTGGGGTGGGGACGGCATTTTCCCGGGATAAAACCCCGGGCTGAAATGTTATACCCTTTCAGGGTATTAAACCAATTTTTCAAACGTTCAAATTTAATTTCGGGCAATCAGCTCATAACCAGCCGCTCAAGCTGACCGGAAGGGCTGATCCAGATCTCAAGCATTTTTAACTTCGCCGAAGTTCCTGGGAAGGCGGGGGATTGCCCGGCAACGACAGATCGCGGCGCGATGGGACGCCAAGCCGGCGATCTACCGTTCCCAAAAACGGCCTCTGGGCGATCCGAGGGGGGGCACCCGATTTTATTACGGAAGTTTGACCGCCGTTCCGGTTTCCAGATAATTGTTCGGGATTTGGACATCGGTGAATACTGCTTTTACGGTCTTCGGCGAACCTCTTCCCCTCAACCCTGTTTCTTTGAGATCCCCTTAAGCCGGAGGAGGTCCAGCTCCCGGACGGCGATGATAGTCTTGCTGTCAAGGATCTCCCCGGACTCGATCTTTTCTCGAACCTCGTCCAGGGGCAGGATGACGGTCTTCAACCCGGTCTCCTCGCCGGAAGGTTCCCCGATTAGTGTCAGAGCTTCGGCCCGAAAGATGTGGATGATCTCGTCGCTGATCCCCATCGAAGGATAGTAGCTCCGCAGGTGTTTCAGACTTCCGGCCCGATAGCCCGTCTCCTCGATCAGTTCCCGGCGGATTGATTCCTCCGGTGTCTCCCCGGGTTCGAGTTTTCCGGCCGGGATCTCCAGCGTCTCCCGGCCGGCGGCTGCCCGGTACTGCTGCACCATCAGGATCCGGCCGCCGGGGAGGAGGGGGACGGCTCCGGCCGCCCCCGGGTGTTCAAGGATGATCCGGTCCTTCTTCTCGCCGTCCGGATGGGTGACCCGGTAGCGGCGGAGAGTGAAGAATGGTCCCCGCAAAAGGACTTTTGCTTTTTCCCGGGTGGGGGTCTTATCCATCGGTTTCTCCCGTTGTTTGTGCTCTCGATTTTTTCTGTTGGTTCTATTTAGTACCATCGTTTCCGTTCTGAGAACCTTAAAATTCGATCCCGAGTTCGGCGGTGATCAGGTCGGTCCCTCGATTGGGAGACCAGATGCCCCCATTGGAACGGTGCTCGTAGGAGAGTTGGACGATGAACCGGTCGAAACGGCCCCCGATGCTGGTCCGTTCAATAAAATTAAAGTGTTTGGCTACTCGGTTGTAGTCCGCGCTCGAGTAGCTTGCCCCGCCCCCGATCAGGAAAAAGATACCGGTCTTTTGGCCCAGGTCGAGATCGTAAGCGAGGTTGAGCAGTATGGCGGCCTCCCCGGCATCCTCTGGCTTCCAGAGAAATCCGCCCCGGGCTTCCAAACCCCAGTACAGCGGCCCGGGATAAAAAAGCGAGAAATACTGCTCGGGTTCGGAGAGAAACGCGATCCGGTAAGCCAGGGTGGCCCCCTCGGTCTTCAGGTTCCGGAGTGTGAACAGGTAAGTTCCTCCCAGCAGCTCCTGGCGGATCTCACCGGATTTCGTTGGGAATGCCGGAAGCAGAAGTATGGTCAGGATGGTGAGGATCAAGTGTCGCATTGTTCAGAGTTCCGGAAAAAGATTGAATTCAGGCGTATGACGGCTATAATCCATCACCATCCAGGTAAGCCCGTCGGGAATAAACCAGCCTGTGCTCAGAGAGAAGATGAGAGAATCTTAACGTTTCCGGCCGGACAATTACCAGATAATATTGTTGTATAGGAAATTTTGCTTGCGAATTATTTCGCCGGGAGAAGATAAGATGGGAATGACAATTGCGGAAAAGATTCTGGCCGCCCACTGCGGCCGGGAGTCGGTCCAGCCGGGAGAAATTGTTCTGGCCCGGATTGACCTGGCCTTGGCCAACGATATTACCGCCCCGCTGGCGATCAAGACCTTCGGGGAAGTCGGGACGCGACGGGTCTTTGACCGGGAGAAGATCGCCCTGGTCTGCGACCATTTTGTCCCCAATAAGGATATCCGTTCGGCCGAGCAATGCCGGACGGTCCGGAATTTTGCCCGGGCGCAGGGGATCAAGCATTTTTTTGACGTAGGAACGATGGGGATCGAACACGCTCTGCTCCCCGAGCAGGGGATTGTCCTCCCCGGAGATCTGGTGATCGGGGCGGACAGCCATACCTGTACCTACGGCGCCCTGGGGGCCTTCTCCACCGGGGTTGGTTCCACCGACCTGGCCGCGGCGATGATCAGCGGGCAGGCCTGGTTCCGGGTTCCCCGGACCATCCGCTTTATCTACCGGGGCGAACGGCAGAGATGGGTCGAGGGGAAGGATCTGATCCTCTTTACGATCGGAAGGATCGGGGTCGATGGGGCCAACTACGCGGCAATGGAGTTTTCCGGAGAAGTGATCGATACGCTTTCGATGGACGGCCGGTTTACAATGGCCAATATGGCGATCGAAGCCGGGGCCAAGACCGGACTCTTCCCCCCCGACCGGGTGACGGAAGAGTATGTCAAAGCGCGGGCCCGGCGGGAGTACACGATCTATCACTCCGACCCGGATGCCCGGTACGCGGAGACAATTGAGATCGATGTCTCGGAGATCGAGCCGGTGGTCGCTTATCCCCATCTGCCCTCCAACGTTCGGCCGGTGAGGGAGGCTAAGGGGGTGAAGATCGACCAGGCGGTGATCGGTTCTTGTACCAACGGCCGGATCGAGGACCTCCGCCAGGCGGCGGGGATTCTCAAGGGGAGGAAAATCTCCCCCCGGGTCCGGACCCTGATCTTCCCCGGGACCCAGCAGATCTATCTGGAAGCGGTCCGGGAAGGGCTGGTCGAGATCTTTGTCGAAGCCGGCGCGGCCTTTTCCACCCCGACCTGCGGCCCCTGTCTGGGCGGGCATATGGGAATTCTGGCCGCCGGGGAGCGGGCGGTCTCGACTACCAACCGCAATTTTGTCGGCAGGATGGGTCATCCGGAGAGCGAGGTCTATCTCTCCGGCCCGGCGGTGGCGGCCGCTTCCGCGATTGCCGGGGAACTGATTCATCCGGATGATGTCGCGGCTACATAATCGAGGGCATTGTCGATAGCTCAAGAAAAGCGGACAATATAAACCGGGGCAGTGAAGCAATGGAGTGATAAAGAAACGGTGACCGCAATACTTTAGTACTCCATTACTCCTGTTCGCCTGTTGTCCTTGTTGTGATTTTTACGGAGGTATTTATGAGGTTGAGAGGTACAGTCTGGAAATTTGGGGATAACGTCAATACCGATGAGATCCTGGCCGCCCGTTACCTGGTGACCGTTGATCCGGAGGAGATGGGGCAGCACCTGATGGAGGATATCCGCCCCGGATTCCACCAGGAGGTTGCCCCGGGGGATATTATTGTCGCCGGGACGAACTTTGGCTGCGGTTCTTCCCGGGAACACGCGCCGTTGGCGATCAAGGGCGCGGGGATCTCCGCCGTGGTCGCCGCCGGCTACGCCCGGATCTTTTACCGCAACGCCTTTAATATGGGGTTGCCGATCTTTGAATCTCCGGAAGCGGCCGCCGCACTGGCGGAAGGAGCGGAGATCGAGATTGACGCTGATGCCGGATCACTCACCGACCTTGGAAGCGGGGAAGTTTACCGCTCCCAGCCGGTCCCGGCCTTTATGCAGGATCTGATCCGGGCCGGAGGGCTGATCAATTACTTGACCGAGCAGTCCGCGGACTGAAGCCGGCGGCAGCCGGTTGTTTCGGGAAACCAACTGTTGTCCGAACGAAAACTCCAGAAACCAGGTCATTGCGGGGAAAGACGAAGAAGCGATCTGTATATTTTGTAATGAGACTGCTTCGTCACTGTGGGTTTCGCAATGACAGATTCTATGTGATTTGAGTTTTTCGTTCAGGCGCTAACTATTCTAAGGAGCAACAGACTATGTCTAAAACTTATCCGATCGCGGTTATTCCCGGCGACGGTACCGGCCCGGAAGTGATAGCGGAGGGGATTAAGGTGATGGACGTCGTGGCCGATCGTTTCGATCTGAAGTTCGATTGGCATTATTATGACCTGGGTGGGGAGCGGTACCTGAAGACCGGGGAGGTTCTCCCTGACTCCGTCCTCCAAGAACTCAAGGAGTTTCCGGCTATCTACTTAGGAGCGATCGGCAACCCCGATGTCAAGCCGGGGATCCTGGAGAAGGGGCTTTTGCTCCGTCTGCGCTTTGAGCTCGAGCAGTATATCAACCTCCGTCCGGTCAAACTCTATCCCGGAGTGACCACCCCGATCAAGGACAAGGGGCCGGAGGATATCGACTTTGTGGTTGTCCGGGAGAATAATGAGGGGCTCTACCTGGGGGCGGGCGGGGTCTTCAAGAAAGGGAGCCCGCAGGAGGTGGCGGTCCAGGAGTCGATCAACACCCGCTTCGGGGTTGAGCGTTGTCTCCGTTACGCCTTTGAGCTGGCCCGGAGACGGGCCAAGAACAACACGCTTACTCTCTGCGGGAAGACCAATGTCCTTACCTTTGCTTTCGATCTCTGGGAGCGGGCCTTCCACGAGATTGGGGCCAGAGACTACCCGGAGATCAAGCGCGAATACTCCCACGTTGATGCTATCTGTATGTATATGATCAAGAGTCCTGAGTATTTTGATGTGATCGTCACCGACAATCTGTTCGGGGATATCATCACCGATCTGGGAGCGATGATCCAGGGTGGGATGGGGATCGCCGCCGGGGGGAATATCAACCCCGAAGGGACCTCGATGTTCGAGCCGATCGGTGGCTCAGCCCCCAAGTACACCGGTTTGAAAGAGATCAACCCCCTGGCGGCGATCTCCGCCGGCCAGATGATGCTTGATTTTCTCGGCGAGAAAACCGCCGCCGCCGAAATGGAAGAGGCGATCATCCGGACCTGCGGGAAGCTGGAAAGCCTCCTGGCCGGGGAGATGGGTTATAACACTCAAGAAGTGGGGGATCTGGTCGCGGGATTTTTGCGGGAATAATTCTCTAACATCCGCTTACAGAAGAGGTTCTTATTATGTCCAAAAAATATAATGTTGTCCTGGTCGGTATCGGCGCTGTCGGGGCGGAGATGCTCAAAGTTATTCACCAGCGGAATTTCCCGGTTGGCGAGTTGAAGATCCTGGCTCGTTCCACCCGGGAGGAGGAGATTGACGGGCGGACCTATCAGGTTCGGGCGTCAGCGGTAGAGGAACTCGACGGGGCCGACCTGGTCTTTTTTGCCGGAACCGAGGGGGCCCAGGGTGCCGCGGCGACTTTAGTGGACGCGGCCATCGAGCGGGGCGCGGTGGCGATCGACAATGGGGGTGACTTTCGCCTCGATCCCACGGTCCCCCTGGTTATCCCCGAGGTCAACCCTGAGGATCTGAAAAGTCATCAGGGGCTGATCGCCAGCCCCAACTGCTCCACCACCCAGATGCTGACTGCGGTCGCTCCTCTCTACCGGGAGCGGCGGATCAGCCGGATGGTTGTCTCCACCTACCAGGCGGTCTCCGGGACCGGACGGGCGGCGATTGCCGAACTCGAATGCCAGACCCGCCAGGTCCTGGCCGGAGAGAAGCAGGTGACCTGTGAGGAGTATCCTCACCAGATTGCCTTTAACGTTATCCCCCAGATCGGCGGGTTTAAGGAGTTCGGTTTCACCACCGAGGAGTGGAAGATGGACCGGGAGACGAAAAAGATGCTCCACGACGACGCGATCCAGATCGTCTGTACCGCCGTCCGGGTCCCGGTCTTTTACGGCCACGCCGAGTCGATCTATATTGAGACCGAAGAGCCGATTTCAGTGGAGCGGGCGAGAAAGATCCTCTCCTCAGCCCCCGGAGTGGTGTTGATCGATGAACCGGAAGCGGGTCGCTATCCGATGCCGCTTGACGCCGAGGGGAAGGATCCGGTCTATGTCGGCCGGATCCGGCGTGATCCCTACGTGGAAAATGGTCTTCACCTCTGGGTCGTCGCCGACAATATCCGCAAAGGGGCCGCTCTTAACGTGGTCCAGATCGCCGAGAGGATGATCGCCGACGGCCTGATCTGAGGCCCCGGCGTGGGACGCGTCCGCCCGGCTTGGTTGGTCCGACTCGTCCGCCGGGAGAAAAAACCACTGTCGGCAGCAGGCTATGCGCAAGCTCAAGCTAACCCTGGAGTACGACGGCACCGGCTATGCCGGCTGGCAGGTCCAGGCCAACGCCGAGACCATCCAGGGACGTGTGGAGGCGGCGCTGCGGAAGGTGTTGGGCGAGGAGATCCGGATCCACGGCGCCGGCCGGACCGATGCCGGGGTCCACGCCCTGGCCCAGGTCGCCCATTTCCAGACCGCCTCCGTCCTCCCGGCGGAGAATATCCGGAAAGGGACCAACACCCATCTCCCCCCGGATATTGTTATCCGGAGGGCGGAGGAGGCCGCTTTTGACTTCCACGCCCGCTATTCGGCCCGGATCAAGGTTTACCGTTACCGGGTTCTGGTTCGGGAAGTCCGCTCCCCGCTGGCCCGGCACCGGGCGTGGAGAATCTCCCCGCCCCTTGACCGGGAATTGATGCGCCAGGCGGCTGACGTTCTGCTTGGTCGTCACGATTTTGCCGCTTTTGCCGCCGCCGGCAGCTCGGTGAAGACAACGGTCCGGAATCTGACTCGTCTGGAGATTAAAGATGAAGGGGAGGAGCTGACCCTGAATTTTGAGGCTGATGGTTTCCTCTACCGGATGGTTCGGAATATCACGGGGACTCTTCTGGAGGTGGGGCAGGGGAGATGGACGCCGGACGAGGTGGCCGGGATCCTTGGTTCCGGGGACCGGACACAAGCCGGCCCCACCGCTCCCGCTCACGGTCTTACTCTGGTGGAAGTGTTGTATTAGACAGAGGGTATCCGGGGTTATATATCGGCGTAGTTTTCGAAGTAACCCTGGATTAAAACGATCGGTGTTCCCTTGTCGCCGGAACCGCTGGTCAGGTCGCAGAGACTGCCTAAAAGATCGGTCAGCTGCCGGGGGGTGGTCCCCTGGGCGGCCATCGCCGTCACCCCGGACCGCTTCCGGCGTAGTTCTTTGCGTAGAGACTGCTCAGTCTCTTTCTGCTCGGTTTGGGCTAATTTCCCGTCAATCAGGTACTTGATCTTCACCTCTTTCGATGTCCCCTGCAACCCCGGGGTGTGATCGACCGCCACTACCGGGTCGGCCAGTTCCCAGATCCCGGCCACCGGATCCTTGAACGCTCCGTCGCCGTAGATCAATACTTCCACCTGCTTCCCGGTCAGTTCCCGCAGCTTCTCCTGGATCTCCGTTACATAACGCTTGCCGTTGGGGTCTTCCGCCCGGGGGAAGAGTTTCAGTCGTTCTTCGGTAGCCGTGTTGGAACCGAGGAGTCCGTAGTCAGGGTTGAAGCCGCCTCCACCGCGGGGACGGGCGCAGAGGTCGGTCAGAGAGAGTACCGGATCTCCCCCCGCCCGCCGGAGGGATTTCAGGGTGCGGAAGCGGGAGTGGATATCGGCAGCCAGGACTTCCCGGCCGAAGGTCAGCGCGTGCTCAGCCCGGTTGGAGAGGGAGATAAAGCAACGTGCGTCTTCGCTTTCGACAATCTCCCGGTAGAACTCGAGGTAGTCGAGACCGGTGAAGGGGTGGAGGAAACGCTGGCTGAAGCGGCGGCGGTACTCCTCTTCGGTCAGCAGATCGGCCGCCGGATTCAGGCCACTGGCGGCCAGAAGCTCCCGGTCCATCAGGGGGTTGCCGACTTCGTCGGCCGGATAACTGAGCAGGAGGTTGACTTCCTCTAACCCCCGGGCCAGGGCTTTCAAAATCAGGGAGAAGCGGTTGCGGCTGAGGATGGGGAAGACCACCGCGCAGCGGCGGCCAAAGATTTCCCGGGCTTGCTCGGCGACCTCGTCCACGGAGACATAATTTTCCTGGGCTCGGGCGATCAAAGACTCGGTTACCCCGATCACGTCCCGATCGCGGAGGCGGTAGCCCTCGTTCTCCCAGGATTCTTGCAGGGCCCGCACCACCATCTCGACCGGATCATCGCCACCCCGGACTATCCCCGCCCGGATACCTCGAGAGACTGTTCCCATCGTCCGTTTTTTCATCAGGATCACCCTTGGCTATTGACTGATAATCTCTAACCTAAATTGAGCGATTCTATGCGGCGAACTGCACCAATCTTTTGCGTCCGAACGGATATTGAAAATCCTCGCCATATCTCCTGGATATGGCTGCGGTTTTCGCAACCCGTCGGCCGGCAAAATCTTAGCACGTTTCATCCGCAATAATCGCTCAACTTAGGTCTAAATAAATCTGTTTCCTTCAGAAGAAAACGTGATGCCACTCCCCCGAAGATCCAATTCTCAATAACTTAACCATAGCATAAAGGTGACAAATTCGAATAGACAAGGTTTCTCTCCAGTTCAACTTATTGCGTTAATTAAACCCTAAATTGAGCGATTCTATGCGGCGAACTGCACCAATCTTTTGTGTCCGAACGG
>CAYXKT010000038.1:0-20266 GCA_964465735.1 uncultured bacterium | reverse complement strand
GTTCGGACGCAAAAGATTGGTGCAGTTCGCCGCATAGGATCGCTCAATTTAGGTTTTATATATATTCCGACAGTCCCCCCAGGATCTCTGTAGCGTCATCCGCCGGATGAATAAGTTTCCCAGTCCGCAGGTTATCGGACCGGCGAAGCAAGAACATAGGACATACTTTTGAATTGCGAAACAATCCATTAGATAATCCCAGTGCTGGAACTATGAGTTGACCGGCGGGGCGGGATTGGGTAAACTAATAACGTGAACAGATAATAAAACGATCCAATAAGCGAGGTGTTATTATGAGCCAGCGTCTGATTATTGTCTCTAACCGGCTTCCCGTGGTGGTGGAAGAAAAAGACGGGGAATGGAATTTGCAGCCCGGTTCGGGAGGGTTGGTGACCGCTTTAGGTCCAGTCCTCAAGGAACAGGGGGGACACTGGATCGGTTGGCCGGGGTCGGACGAAGACGCCCCCTATGAGGAGATCTTTGCTTCAGCCCGAGAAAAGATCGGCTATGAGATCAGTCCGGTTTCTCTATCTCCCTCAGAGGTGGAGGGCTATTATTACGGCTGCTCCAACGAGACTTTCTGGCCGCTTTTTCACGGTCTGCTCGGTCGGGCGATCTTTGACCGGGGAGATTGGGAGATCTATCGGACGGTCAACCGGAAGTTCGCCGAAAAAATCCTGGAGAAGACCGGTGAAAACGATTTTGTCTGGGTTCAGGATTATCAGCTTCTCCTGGCCGCGAGGACAGTCCGGGAAAGCCGGCCAGCGGCCCGGCTCGGTTTCTTTCTTCACATCCCCTTTCCTTCCCCGGATATCTTTACCCGTCTCCCCTGGCGGGAGGAGATCCTTAAAGGGTTGCTGGCCTATGACCTGATCGGTTTCCAGACCCGGAAAGATCTGCGTAATTTTGTTCAATGTGTCCGGGCCCTTCTTCCCCAGGCTACGGTCGGATACCGGGCCCCCAACTCACTGATTACCTTCCGGGAGCGGACTTCGATCGGGGGCGCCTTTCCGATTGGGATTGACTTCAACCGTTACAGCGATCTGGCCCGTTCCCATAAGGCGGCCGAAGGGGCCTGGTTCCTTCACGAAAAGTTTCCCGAGCACCAGCTGGTTCTGGGGGTCGATCGTCTTGACTACACCAAGGGGATCCCTCAGCGACTGGAGGCTTTTGAGGTCTTTTTGGATAAGAACCCCGAGCTGCACACCAAGATTTCTCTGATCCAGGTCGTCGTTCCCAGCCGGATGGGAGTTCCGGAATACCAGGAGATGAAGCGGGAACTTGACGAACTGGTGGGGAGGATCAATGGCAGTTTCACCGTTCTCGGCTGGGTCCCGATCCACTATATCTTCGGCACCTTGACTCCGGTCGAGTTGGTTGCTCTCTATCGCTCCTGTGAGATTGCTCTGGTCACTCCGCTCAACGATGGGATGAATCTGGTGGCCAAGGAGTATTGCGCCAGCTGCATCGATAACTCTGGCGTCCTGGTCTTGAGCGAGTTCGCCGGGGCTGCCCGTCAACTGAGGAAGGGGGCGGTCCTGACCAATCCCTATGATACTGAGGGTACCGCCCAGGCGATTTACCGGGCCTATACGATGGATGAAAAGGAGAGGAGGAAGCGGATGCGCTATCTGCGCTCCCACGTCCGTCGTCACGACGTCTTCCGCTGGGTCTCGAGTTTTTTAAAGACAGCGGAAGAAATCGGAACCCGGGGATGATCCGGCTTTTGTTAGATTGGGACCGGGTCGCCGTCCGTCTGACCGGAGCCGACCGGATTCTCCTTTGCCTTGATTATGATGGGACTCTCTCTGCGATTGTTCGATCCGCCGTGGACGCCCATCTGGCCGTTGCCACCCGAAAGATCCTCCGCCGCCTGGCCGTTGCCGACCGCGTTACTCTGGCGGTGATCAGCGGTCGGGAATTGCGGGATGTCCGGGATCGAGTCGGGCTGGAAGGGTTGATCTACGCCGGTAACCACGGCCTGGAGATCCGGGGCCCCTCGATCAACTACCTCAACCCTTCGGCCCAACGAGCCCGACCGGAGCTTCGGGCGGCGGCCCGGAATCTGGTCCGGGAGCTGGCGGAGATCGAGGGGGCCGAGGTCGAGGACAAAGGGTTGACTCTCTCCGTCCATTACCGTCGGGTCCGGATTTCGGAGCAGAAACTGGTCAGGGAGACGGTTTGCCGGGTCCTCGCTCCGGCACGTTCCCGAAGGGCGCTCCGGGTTGGGGAAGGGAAGATGGTGATCGAGATCCGGCCTCCCACTTCGTGGAATAAAGGTAACGCCGTCAATCTGCTTCGCCGAAAGGTGGCAAAAACGTCTCCCGGAACCATCCTCCCGGTTTACCTCGGCGATGACCGGACCGATGAGGATGCCTTTCAGGTCCTCCGCGAAGAAGGGATTACGGTCAAGGTTGGAACCGGAGAGGGTGAAACCCTGGCTGGCTACCATCTCTCCGGAGTTGGGGAGGTCAGGGAGTTTCTCCGCCGTCTGGCCCGGCTGACCGTCGGCAGTTAGAGCCCGGGGGGTTCGGGGCTGGCCTTTTTCCGGTCATTGTCGAGGGTTTCCCGGATGGCTTGGAGAAGAGTGTCCGGGGGGCAAGGTTTCTGCAGCAGGCGGAGCCCTTCTTTAAAAAGGGAGCTGGTTTGGGAGGTATCTTTACTGTAACCGCTGATGAAGAGGACCGGAACCCCGGGCCGGATCCGCTTGATCTCCTGCCAGGCCTGGTAGCCGCCCTTTCGGGGCATCACCATATCGAGGATTAACAGATCCGTCTCTTCGGAATTCTGCTTAAAAATCTGGACCGCCTCCGCGCCGTCAGCCGCCGCCAGGACGGTATAACCCGCCTCTTCAAGGATCCGGACGGAGAGCTTCCGGACCATCCGGTCGTCCTCAGCTAAGAGGATTGTCTCCCTACCGCCGGATATCGAGATCTCGTCCAAATTCTTCACCTCCCCAGATGCCTGTTTGCAAGTCGGGAGGTAGATCTTGAAAGAGGTTCCCTGCCCCGGTTCGCTGTCGGCTCGGATTATCCCCTGGTGCTGGGCCACGATCCCGTAAACCATCGCCAACCCCAGTCCGGTTCCCTTGCCTTTCTCCTTGGTGGTGAAGAAGGGCTCGAAGATCCGCTTTAAAGTCTCCTTGTCCATCCCGGTCCCGGTATCGGTTACGCTGAGCAGGGCATAGTGCCCCGGCGCGACTCCGGGGTGGTCCGAGCAATACCGGGCATCGATCAACACGTTTTCGGTCTTGATCGTCAGCTTTCCGCCCTCGACCATCGCGTCTCGGGCATTGATGGCCAGGTTGAGCAGGACCTGCTCGATCATATTCACGTCACCCCGGATCGCCCCCAGATGGGATCCGGGAAGGTACTCCAGCCGGATGTCCTCCCCGATCACCCTTCTGAGCATCTTCAGAAGTTCTTCGGTGACCCGGTTGAGGTCGAGCCGTTCAAGGGCAATTATCTGTCGACGGCTAAAGGCCAGCAGCTGTCGGATCAGGGTGGCCGCCCGTTCCCCCCCCTGGCGGATCTCGGATAGATATTCCGCCTGGATTTTTGTCCCGGAAAATTCGGCCTGGAGGAGTTCGGTATAGCCGAGAATGGTCTGAAGAATATTGTTGAAGTCGTGGGCTATCCCCCCGGCCAGCTGGCCGATCACTTCCATCTTGTGGGCCTGGCGGTACTGCTCCTCCAGTTCCAGTTCCCGGGTAATGTCGCGGAGCGCCGCGGCGTAGTTGACAATCTTCCCCTCCGGATCACGGACCGGGGAGATTCCGGCCTCTACAGTGTAGAGACTTCCGTCCGGTCTCTGGTTAATTATCCGCCCGGACCAGCCCTTCCCGGAGGAGAGTGTTCCCCAGAGGTTGCGGTAGAACTCCCGGTCCTGCTTTCCGCTATTTAAAATCCGATCGGTTCGGCCGATGGCCTCTTCCCAGGTGTAACCGGTTATCTTTTCGAAGGCCGGGTTGACGTAGCGGATGGTCCCATCGGGATCAGTGATCATTATCGCCTCGTCGGTCTGCTCGGTCGCTGCCAATAAGCGCTCTCGCTCGACTTCCGTCCGCTTGCGTTCATTGATGTCGACTGTGAAACCCTCGATAACGAACGAAGCATCCGGCTGCCGGTTGCAGACCCGGGCAGTTATCGAGATCCAGACGAGTGTTCCGTCGCTCCGGGGCGCTTGGTACTCGAAGTCAGTGATCTGATCATTCTCTCGTAGTTGCTCCATAAATTCATTCCGCACTTCGGACTGTAAATACATCTCCTCACCGTGCTCGCGGTAATGGGCGATCCCGGCTTCGGGGGAGGGGAAACCGAAGGTCGCCGCCAGGGACGGATTGATGGAGATCAGCTCCCCGGTGGATCGGGCGCTGAAGATCCCTACCGGGGCTTGATCGAAGAGTGTTCGGTAGCGGTATTCGCTCTCACTAAGTTCGGCGGTTCTCCGGGCCACCTGGCGACGGAGCGACCAGGACCAGAGCAGGGTGGCGGCCAGTATCAGCAGCAGGGGCAGGAGGACCACGGCCAGGTGATGGAGAATCTCTCGGAAAGCAACCGGCTGATCCTTATAAATTCCGAACCATTTCTGCCGGAGGAGGTGGTATTCGCCCGACTCCTGGACCGCTCTCAGTCCCTCGGTGAGTTGGGCCAGGAGCGATTTCTGGTTTTTCAGCATCGCGAAGCAAAACTCCGGAGAAAGCAGGGGAGTCCTCCCCACTTTCAGGTTCTCCCAGCCGTGTTTCTCCATCAGGTAGAGAGCGGTCAGACGGGCAGCCAGGGCGCAGTCGTGGCGACCGGCGGCCAGTTCCCGTAGTGCCGCTTCCTGGCTTTCCACCCTGCTTACCTCAGCCGGCACACCCTGCTCCGTCAGGTAATCGTCCATAATGTCTCCCCGCTGGACCACGATTCGTCTCCCCGCCAGATCTTTGGCAGTCGCCGGGGGTTCAAGCTCCCCGGTCCGGACAACGGCGACGTAATGGGTGACCATATAGGGTGGGGTGAAGTCGAAATAACGGGCCCGTTCGGGAGAGTAAGAGATCCCCTGAATGGTGTCGATTTTACCGAGTTCCAGTTCCCGGAGGATCTTGGGCCAGGGGCCGAGGGTGATCTCAAGGTTGAGGTCTACGGCCTGGCCGACCGCCCGAGCCAATTCGACACCGAAACCGTCCGGCTGGCCGCCAGTGCCGAGGAATTCAAATGGAGGATAGTTATGGTCTCCCCCGACCACGATCTTGCGGTGGGGAAGTTCAAGCGGGGCAAACCAGCGGGCGTGGAGCCGGCGGAAGGTGCCGTCGGCCATCACCACCGAGAGCCCTTCGTTAAGGAGGGCCAGGGTCTCGTGGTCGCCCTTGCGGACGGCAAAGGAGAAATCCAGGCGGAACTCCTCAATCGGGTTCGGGAGGATCTTCAGATTTTCGATCCCGGTTTCCTGCAGGAGGCGGATCGCTACCAGCCGCGAGATGATGACGGCGTCGTGGTGTCCGGCGGAGAGCTCTTGCAGGGCCTCGGCGAAGGTGGGGGTGGTCCGGATATTGATCCCCCGGTCTTCCCGGCGGAGAAACTCCTCGACATTGCTCCCCGCCATCACCAGTACTGTTTTACCGCTCAGGTCGGACAGGTCCCGGATTTCCTCCTCCCCGACGCGGAGCACGATTGCCCCGTGGAGGGAGATATAGGGGAAGGTGTAGTCGAAATTGGGCTCTTGTTCCGGGGTCTGGCCGAGCAGGGGGAGCGCATCGAGCCCGCCGTTGGCCAGCATCCGTTTCAGGTCGGATAGGTAGCCGGGACGAAAGTCGACCTCCCGGCCCATTGCCGCCAGGGCGGATCGGAAGAGCTGGGCCGAAAACCCTCCGGCCTGGCCCTCGGAGTCAACCACAGAGAATGGTGGGTGGTCGTATTCGCACCCGACGGTCAGAACTTTGGCTGTCCCCGTTGGAGCGGTGAAAAGGGATAAGAGGACAAGGAGAGCCGGAGCCCCCCGCCGCCGTTGGAATATTCTCCGAAGTTTCCCGTATAAGGTCATAGCCGCCTGGGACTTTTCAATTTTCGAAGTCAGGGATAAATGTTAACATAAAGCTTTTGATCTTGAAATAATTGTTTTAGTCGGGAAAGGGAGCAACTCCCGGACCAATAGTTTCTGACCCTTCCAGTTGGCGGGGGGATAGAGTTGATGCCTCCGGTCGCCCGAGCCCGATAATAAAGAATTAGTGTAACGTTTCATCATTAGTGCCTGAACGGAAACCTTTAATCATTTAGAACTTGTTATTGCGAGCAACGAAGTGGCGAAGCCATCTCTTCTTTGGCAATAGGTGGAGATTGATTCCTGCCGAGATTTACTCGCAGCTAAAGGCTACTGCTCGCAATGACAGATTACTGTCCATTATTTCTGCAACACACTACCAGGAGATTTTGAATGTGAAAAACAATACTGACCAGCTTTGGATAGAAAAGATTTGCCGGGATGCCCGGGAGGCCTCCTATCGGATGGCGTTAATCGAGACCGGGGTTAAAAACACTGCTTTGCGGAATATGGCTGACGCCTTGGAGGAACACCGGACATTGATCCTCGCGGCCAATGCCGCCGATGTGGCCGAGGCGGAAGAAAGAGGTGTCGCTCCCCAGCTCCTCGATCGGCTCCGGCTGAGCGAATCCAAGCTGGAGGGGACCATCCTGGGAGTGCGGGAGGTGGCCGATCTCCCCGACCCGGTCGGCGAGGAACTGGAGCGGACGGTTCGGCCCAATGGGTTGGTTATCCGCCGGATCCGGGTCCCACTGGGCGTGGTGGCGATTGTTTACGAGGCCCGGCCCGAGGTCTCGGCTGACGCTTCTTGCCTGGCCCTGAAGGCCGGTAACGCGGTGGTCTTAAGGGGGTCTTCCATCGCCCATCGCTCGGACAGGGCGATCGTCGATGTCGCCATCGAGGCCCTGGTTGAATCCGGTCTGCCCAAGGAGGCCCTTTCCTTAGCCTCGGGCGGAGGACATCAGGCCCTGGGTGACCTTGCCTCACAGGGCCGCTACGTTGACCTCCTGATCCCCCGGGGTGGGGAGGGGTTGAAGGCAGCGCTTCTGCAGGTAGCTACCGTCCCCCTCCTCTTTGCCGCCGATGGGAACTGTCACGTTTACGTTGACTCCGCCGCCGACCTGGATATGGCCGAAAAGATCGTCGTCAACTCCAAGACCCAGAGGGTCGCGGTCTGTAATACGGTCGAGACCCTTCTGGTCCATCGGGATCTTGCCCCCTCATTTCTCCCCCGGATCTTCCGAACCTTATCCAGACAGGGGGTGGAACTCCGGCTTGACCAAACCGCCCGCGCCCTGGCCCCCCCGGATCTTGTCCCTTCACCGAAGGCCGCCGTGGAAACGGACTGGGATACTGAGTATCTGGCTTTAATCTTGGCAGTGGGGGTGGTCGATTCGGCAGCGGCGGCGATTGCCCATATCAATCACCACGGAAGCGGTCATAGCGAGACGATCGTCACCACTGACGAACGGGTGGCTCGGCTCTTCCAGCAGTCGGTGGACTCGGCCGCAGTTTTCTGGAACGCCTCCACCCGCTTTACTGACGGTCATCGCTTCGGGATGGGGGCGGAGATGGGGATCTCGACCCAGAAACTCCACGCCCGGGGCCCGATCGGGCTCCGGGAACTCTGTTCCTATAAGTTCGTGATCGATGGCTCCGGTCAACTGGTAACCTGACCATATTTTACAGAACAAGTCATACCTCTTTTGTGAAATAAGGGTGGCGGGATGATTTCTTATCGGCCGCCGAGCCAGGTGGGGAAGGATTTTGGGCGGGGGCCGGTGTAGCCCTCTCGAGTCTTAAGCTCAATTTCCTGGGGCTCTGTATCCTTTTCCACGATTACTCCGTCAAACGGAACCCCGTCCAGGTTACGAGCCAGGACCTCGATCCGGTGGGGATAGACGTCGGCGGTACAGAAGTGATGCTTTTTCGCTGACCAGAGTAGGAACGGGTTTTTCAGCTGTTCCGGCTTGTCCAGGGTGTCGCCGCCGCCACCGGTGATGATATAGGGGATAGAGTCTTTGTGGAAGCGTTCGTAGTTATGGATGTGACCGGTAAAGACCAGGTCGACCCGGTACCGTTCGATGAGGGGGAGGAAGTGCTGCCGGGTTTTCAGAGACCCTCCCGGCCAGGGCCAGGAAGAGGCGTAAGGCGGTTCGTGGAAGAAGACCACCTTCCAGGGTTCCTCGGTTTTCGACAGTTCTCGATCGAGCCACTGGGCCTGTTGAGTCAGCTGACGGTTGCTGTCCAGCCCAAAAAAGGCGACCGGTCTCCGGACCGCTTTGAACCGGGATTTTCCTCCCGGCGGCTGGAGGATTTCGTAGTAGCAGGGGCTGTCCTTATCGTGGTTTCCCTGAACTCCGAGAAAGAGCGTTTTTTCGAGCAGGCGGCGGGCCGGAAGGCGGAACTGCTCTTCCCACTGGTCGGGGTTCTTTCCGTCCTGGACGTAATCGCCGACGTGGAGGACTGTCTTGGCCCCCGAGATCAGGATGTTTCTGGCGATCCGGCGATGGATCGGTATCCCCCGCTGGTTGTCACCGTAAACGGCGAAACGGAAAAGAAATTCAGGATCATCCGGGAGAGCGAGGTGGTCCTGATCGCCCGCCGCTACCGGCTGTGGGCGGACTTTTTCTGTCGGCGGCGGCTTTACCCGCCGCCGCCGCCGTTTTTCGGTTTCTGCGCCTCCACTCCTCACTGCCTGCTCCCGATTCCTGATTATAGCGGAGAAAGGATAGCTTTCTCCGCTTCCTGCCGGTTCCGGTAGAGTCTGCCGTGGCGCTTCCCTTGTTTCAGAAGCTGGTAATCGGCCGCGATCCTGGTCCGCCGCTGGATTTCCCGGCAGTCAGATCTTGACTTGGTTGGCGGGGCTGATTTTTGTTCAGCCGGGGGTTCTGGGGTGGAGGCGTCTCTGACCGCCGCCACTTTTTTCGGGGGCATAGCTTTTTCTCCAGTTGGTAAATTCAGTTCCCCCGGTGACGCACCTTGCTGCTCGCCCGGAGGTCGGATGTTAGAGAAGTCGATCTGGATGTATCTCACTCCGCCGATACCGCGCCAAGAGCCAATTAATCCCGCATCTCCCCAAAGCGCCCGCGGGAATAATCGTACAGTCCCCGAGCCCAGGGGAGAGGCTGGAAACCGGCGGTAATCAGGGCAAAAAGAGCGGTATGGAGAGTGATCAGTAAGTTCCTCAGGATCCGGGGGAGGAGGGGCAGTGGTAAGCGGCGGTTGAGAAGCAGGGGGTGGTTACGGGTTGAGTAATAGACCACCCGGGAGGAGTACTCGCCACCCATTGAGCGGCTGACTGAGTGGTAGACTTTTGCCTGGGGAACGGTTGTTACCTTCCAGCCTTTCTCTCGTCCTCTCAAGCAGAGGTCAAGATCCTCGAAGCAGAGGAAATAATCCTCGTCGAAGAGACCGATCTCTTTCAGGGTCCTTGCCCGGAGAAACATCGCCGCCCCGCTGACTCCGTTGACAGCTTCTGGTACCCGGGGGACTTTTTGCCTGGGGAGGTTATTATGGGTGGTATAGACTCGTCCGGTCAGCTTCCCCACTGAGATCCCCTGGCTCCAGACTCTGTCCGGTGGAGAACGATAGAGAACTTGGGCACCGAAAATTCCGGTCTGGGGATATTCAACTGCCGCCCGGAGCAGTTGGGAGAGGAAATCGGGGGCAACTACGGTATCGTTGTTGAGGAGGCAGACATATTCGGCGCCGCCGTCCAGAGCCTCTTCGATCCCCCGGTTGTTCCCCCCGGCGAAGCCGAGGTTTTCCGGGAGGGGAAGGAGATCGATACCGGGAAACCGCTGATGGACCGCCGCAATGGTCCCGTCGTCGGAGCCGTTATCGACCACGATGATCCGGGGCCGGGGGCCAGAGATATCGTCCAGCGAACCCAGGCACTCCAGCAGATCCTCCTTTCCGTTCCAGGAGACAATCACGATGGCGGTATTAACTTTCACTTTCAATCAGAGCGCCTCCGCGGTGAAAATTTAATTAGAGGATCACGGTCCGGTGGCGAGGGAGACAGCAGTCGAGGTTGACGGCCAGGGGCAGAGAGGCGATATGGCAGGGGTGGGAGAGGATATGGCAGTCCAGACAGGTGAAACGGCCGCCCAGTCCCCCGGGTCCGACTCCGGTCCGGTTGACCCGATCAATCACCCTCTTCTCGATGGAGGTATAGAAGGGGTCAGGGTGGCGTTGGCCCAGGGGACAAAGCAGGGCCTTTTTCGCCAGTATTGCTGCGGTCTCGAAGTTGCCGCCGATCCCGATCCCGACCACTACCGGAGGACAGGGGTTGGCCCCCGCTTCCTGCACTCGCCGGGCGGCGAAATCAATGATCTCCTCTTCCCCGGCGGCCGGGGTCAGCATCTTCAGCGCGGACATATTCTCGCTCCCCGCGCCCTTGGCGGCAATGGTGACGGTCAATTGGTCCCCGGCAACGATCTCCAGGTGGAGGATGGCCGGCGTGTTATCTCCAGTGTTCACCCGCCGCAGAGGGTCGGTGACCATCGAAGGGCGGAGATACCCCTCCCGGGTCGCTTGCCGGATCCCCTCGTTCACCGCTTCCCGGAGGTCTCCTCCCTCAATCCGGAGGTTCTGTCCGAGTTCGAGGAAGACGACCGCGGTCCCGGTATCCTGACAGAGCGGGGTCTTGGTTTGGCCAGCGAGGCGGAGATTCTCCAGAAGGTCGTCAAGGGCGGCTTTTCCCGCCACCGACTCCTCGCGTTTCCGTCCGGCGGCCAGGGCCGCCTCCAGTCCGGGATCGGGGGAGCAGGCCGCCTCCCGGTAGAGCCGGGCAACGGCGGCGGTAATCTTGGTAGTAAAGATGGTTTTCATATCCGGGGCAAATTGGGTTCAGCTTTTCATTGAGGCCGAGGAGACAGTCGGGTCAGAATCGAGGAATAAATTTCCACTACAGGCACTTCAAACTTCAGGCGCTTGACTTATCAAACCTTCCCGCATCAGGGTCTCGGTTTCGGCTTGGGCGCGGTTAATAATCGTCTCGGCCTGATTCTTCAGCTCCTGGCGGCTGCGGGGTTCGGCGGCCAGGCCTTCCTCGATCGCGGTCAGGCCGACCGCGACCGCCACCCGGGGATAAATCTCCCGGTCGGCCATCGTCGGCGTGATGTACTCCTCGCTGATCCCCCGTTCCCGGGCGAAGGCGGCCAGTTCCTCGGCGGCCGCCCGGCACATCCCGTCGCTGATGGTCGAGGCTCTGACGTCGAGGGCGCCCCGGAAGATCCCGGGGAACCCGAGTGAGTTATTGACCTGGTTGGGAAAGTCGCTCCGTCCGGTGGCGACAATTAGGGCCCCGGCCTCTTTCGCTTCCCAGGGCCAGAGTTCAGGGGTCGGGTTGGCGCAGAAGAAGCAGATCGAGTCTTTGGCCATTGCCGAGACCCATTCCGGGAGGATGGTTCCCGGTCCGGGATGGGAGAGGGCGATCACGACATCGGCGTTTCTCATCGCTCCGGCGGTTCCGCCTTCTATCCGTGAGGGGTTGGTCTTCAGGCACATCTCCCACTTTCGAGAGTGGGTCTTTTTCAGCTCGGTCCGGCCCCGGTGGAGTGTGCCCTTGCGGTCGGCTATGATTATCTTTTCCGGGTCGGCGCCGAAGTCGATAATCAGCCGGGCGATGCAGAGGTTGGCCGCCCCCGCTCCGATCAGGGCGATTTTGACCTTGCCGATTTTCTTCCCCACCACTTCGAGGGCGTTGATCAGCCCGGCCAGGGTGACGGCAGCGGTCCCCTGCTGATCGTCGTGCCAGACCGGGATCCGGCACTCGGCTCTCAGCCGGTCGAGGATCTCGAAGCATCCGGGTTGGGCGATGTCCTCAAGGTTGATTCCCCCAAAGGAAGGCTGGAGGATCTTGACTGTTCGGATCAGCTCCTCCGGGTCACGGGTATCCAGGCAGATCGGGAAGGCATCCACACCACCCAGGTACTTGAAGAGCAGCGCCTTGCCCTCCATCGTCGGCAGAGCCGCTTCGGGACCGATATCCCCCAACCCGAGAACCCGGGAGCCGTCAGTAACCACGGCAACCGTGTTCCACTTATTGGTGTAGCTGTAAACCAGTTCGGGGTCTTGCCGGATGGCGGTGCAGGCTGCGGCCACCCCCGGGGTGTACCAGATGGCAAAGTCGTCGAGCGAGGAGATCCGGCACTTGGGGGCGATCTCGATCTTGCCCCGGTAGTGGGGATGGAGCCGGAGCGACTCCTCGGCCGGTTGCTTGGCTTTGTTCAGCAGCTCCTGGTGGTTATTCAAGGCTTTCCCCTCGGCCTCAGTTCCGGGCCAGCCCTTCCCACTTCGCGTCCAGGTCGGGGTCGGCCATAGTTTGCAGCAGGTACTCGGAGATCTCTCGGGTGGTGGCACCTCCCGGTCGGCCGGTGATGGTGAGCTTCTTCTCCAGGTTACCACAGATATCCAGGGCCCGTTCGAGCTTCTGAGCTTTTTCCGGGTAGCCGATGTGATTTAAAAGCATCGCCGCCGCCCGGATCATACTGAAGGGATCGGCAAACTCTCCTCGTCCCTCCTCAATCATCCGGGGGGCGCTGCCGTGGATGGCTTCGAACATCGCGTATCTCCGTCCGATATTGGCCGAACCGGCGGTCCCCACCCCACCCTGGAGCTGGGCTGCCTCATCGGTCAGGATGTCGCCGTAGAGGTTGGGCAGAACAAAGACCTTGAAGGCGCCTCGCCTCTGGGAGTCGAGCAACTTGGCGGTCATAATATCGATGTACCAGTCGTCGGCGGCAATCTCCGGGTACTCGCCGGCGATCTCGGTGAAGGTGTCGAGGAAGAGGCCATCGCTGGCCTTAATCACGTTGGCCTTAGTCACCGCGGTCACCCGTTCGAACCCGTTTTTCCGGGCAAACTCGAAGGCCAGGCGGATGATCCGCTCCGCCCCCTGGCGGGTGATCACCTTGAAATCGACTGCCAGATCATCTCCGAGCAGGAAGCCCTCGCTCCCCAAGACATAGGCGCCCTCGGTGTTCTCCCGGAAGAAGGTCCAGTCGATCCCCAGTTCGGGGACCCGGACCGGGCGGATGTTGGCAAAGAGGTCGAGATCCTTGCGCATCGCCACGTTGGCCGATTCGATGTTTGGCCAGGGATCGCCCTTCCGCGGGGTGGTGGTCGGGCCCTTGAGTATGATCGGGCATTGTTTGATCTCTTCTAAGACATCATCGGGGATGGCCTGTCCCGCTGCCGCCCGGTTCTCGATCGTCAGACCCTCGATATCCTGGAATTCAATCCGGCCGTCTTTCACTTCTTCGGCCAGGATTTCCTTCAAAACCATTCGGGCTTCGCGGCCGATGATCGGGCCGATCCCGTCGCCCCCGATCACCGCGATCCGGAGAGGTTTCAGGCTCTGGTAGTCCAGCCAGTCGGGAGCGTTCTTCAATCTCTCGACGCGGGCGAGCTGGCGCTCGATAATTCGGGAAAATCTTTCTCCCGCCTCCCGGCGGGTCAGGTTTTTATTCTTCATATTGCAGGTGCTCCTCTTCCTCTTCCAATTTAGCCGCGTCCTCGAACCGGATATCCGATCCAAGTACGCCGATGATCTCCTGGCGCTCGTTACGGATCGGGGCGGAGACCGTGATGCAGAGCGTGCCGTTGAAGCGGGAGATATAGAAGTCGGTGATGTAGGCATCTCCCGTCTTCATCGGCTGGATAAACCAGTTACGGTCGGAGAAGTCCTGACGGAGCCCGAACTCCCGGTCGTACTTGGCCCGGTCGTAAGGATGAACAACGTTGTGGGTGATCTTGATCCCCTCGGTATTGGTGATATAGAGGTACTTGATAAAGGGTTCTCTGACGATATATTCTTCGAGCACCGGTTCCTGATCTTTCGGGTCCATTGAGCGGATGGCCGGGTTGGCCACCATCTCGGTCGCCAGGTCGAGGGCGATTGACGCCACCCGTTCCTTGATCCGGTCGAACTCCGACCGGAAGAGGTGTGGCAGG
This sequence comes from uncultured bacterium, assembly GCA_964465735.1. GTDB lineage: Bacteria > Auribacterota > Erginobacteria > Erginobacterales > Erginobacteraceae > Erginobacter. The sequence continues at coordinate 6,283 of CAYXKT010000038.1, read as the reverse complement.
TGTTTTTTTACCTGGAACATCATCTCGTCGGAGGAGATGGCCGTGGTCCGGCCTTCCTCGTAGAGTTCGTCCACCCAGTCCCGGAGGTTGACCACCCCGGGGTGGTTCTTGTTCAGTTGGTCGGTCCTCAGATCGGTCTGAGTCTGGATCCAGTAGATGATCCCGGAGATCCCCGACTTATCGGTGACCGAGACCGAGGGCGGCCGGTTGAGCAGTGTCCCGGTGTCAAAGATATTGTAAATTTCCTCGTTCTTAATCGCGCCATCAGCGTGGATCCCGGCCCGGGTGATGTTGAAGTCGCGGCCGACCAGGGGCGTATTGTGAGAGATCCGGTAGTGGATCATCTCCTTGAAGTAACGAGCCAATTCGGTGATTACCGTGAAGTCCATCCCGCTGGTCGAGCCGGTCAGCTCGGCGTGAGTGACACAGGCAATCTCGATCGGGGTGTTCCCGGTCCGTTCCCCGAAGCCGAGGACGGTGGCGTTAAGTCCGCCGCAACCGAAGAGCCAGGCGGCAACGGCGTTGGAAGTGGCGAGGTAGAAGTCGTTATGACCGTGCCATTCCAGACAATCCTTGGGTACGCCCGCGTCCCGGTGAACGGCCCGGACCAGTTTGGGAATGCTCCGGGGGAGAGCCGCCTGAGCCCAGGGAACCCCGTAGCCCATTGTGTCGCAGAGGCGGATCTTGATCTTGGTTTTGGCCTCCTCGGCCAGTTCCATAAGTTTCTGGGCAAAAGGGATGATGAAGCCGTAGATGTCGGCCCGGGTGACGTCCTCGAAGTGGCAGCGGGGAGTGACCCCGTTTTCCAGAGCGGCCTTGACCAGGCCCAGGTACTTATCGAGGGCCTTTTGCCGGGTCGATTTCAGCTTTAAAAAGATGTGGTAATCGGAGGTCGAGGTCAAGATCCCGGTCTCCTTCAAGCCCATCTCCTTGACCAGCTGGAAGTCCTTCTCCACCGCCCGGATCCAGCCGGTGATTTCCGGATAGCGGTAACCCCGTTCCAGGCATTTGCGGACCGCTTCTTGGTCTTTTTCCGAGTAGAGGAAAAACTCGCACTGGCGGATGATCCCCTGTGGTCCACCCAACCGGTGGAGGAGATCGTAGATATCGACAATCTGTTGGACCGAGTATGGTGGCCGAGCCTGCTGGCCGTCGCGGAAGGTGGTGCAGGTGATGGTCATCTCCTCGACCGGGTCGATCGGGATGGTGACCCCGTCAAAGGGGATTCGGGGAACCTCAGTGTAGGGGAAGAGCTCTCGAAAGAGGTTGGGCTCCTCCACATCCCGGATCTGAAGTTTTTTCCCGGTGGGCTCCCGCCAGAGATTTTCGGTTGGATAAATTAAAAGATACTTTTTCATAGTCTTCTTCTTTTTGATAAAATATTGCTGCTGAACCGCTGGACCAACAATAAAATTTCTCCGCCAGCGATTTCGGAGAGGGGTTATCTTATAGAGGGAGGGGGGGAAAAGACAAGAGGAAAATAACGGGTCTCCCCGTTGGCGGTGTATGATCCTGACATTGAGATCTCCCTGAAGGAGTACTCGTTGGGCGAAAATAGTCAGTTGGTTTGATCTCTGATCAGTCTCTGAACGCCAGCCGCAGAAACCAGGTTATTGCGAGGAACGAAGTGACAAATTCTATACGATTCGGAGGTTTCGTTCCGGCGTTAATTATACCTAAGTTGAGCGATTATTGCGGATGAAATGTGCTAAGATTTTGCTGGCCGACGGGTTGCGAAAACCGCAGCCATATCCAGGAGATATGGCGAGGATTTTCAATATCCGTTCGGACGCAAAAGATTGGTGCAGTTCGCCGCATAGAATCGCTCAACTTAGGTTATATGCTTTGTATTGGCCTCCTCTTTTTAATATCCGATGTTTCATTGCTTGTTTTAGTGCTGGTAAGATACCAGATATCCCTGAATGTGAAAGCTTGGCCCAGGCAGGAATGCCGGGGCCGCTATGGCCAGCATCCGTACCATCTTCGGGATTGCTTCGAAGGCCGTTGATTGCGGGTAGTTTAGGGGTATCGACTTTGTGAAGCTGATTTAATTTTCGTCACCGGTCATCTCCTTTAGTTCTGGTCCCCATTCCGGATCGGGGTGGAGGCGGAGGCTCTCTTGAATGTGGAGTATAGCTTGTTCCTTCTCTCCCGCCTCTTTCAGGATCATCCCCAGATGGTAGTGAGACTCGGCGAGGAGATAGTTCTCCTCTTCCGGAGTTTGTTCTATGGCTTTCCGGAGAGTCTCCCGGGCCGCCGAGGTCTGCCCCCCCTGATATTGGGCCCAGCCGAGACTGTCGAGGTAGAGATAGCGATGTTCGGGATCGGCGGCCAGGGCCCGTTGCAGAAGGGCAATCGCCTCCGCCGGATCCCGGTTCTCCATCAGGAGTACCCAGGCCAGGTTGTTCAGGGCCTGGGGGTTTTCCGGCTCCAATTTCAGGGACTCCCGGTAGAGTTGCCGGGCTTTCCCGAGATCATTCAGCTTGACCCGGACGTTGCCGGCGTTGATATAAGCTAAGACCAGTCCGGGATCTCGGGTCCGGGCGATCCGATACTGCTCCAGGGCTCCGTCCAGGTCGCCATCCTGTTCCAGGAATACCCCAAGATCGTTATGGAAGACGGCCTCTTGCTTCTCTCCTTCCGGATCGGCCGGCCCCCTCCGGCTTTCCACCAACCGGTCAAGATCGACACCCTGGATGACCATCCGGTAGGAGGAACAGCCCGCCAACGTCAGGAGCAGAAGAATAAGCGGTCCGCTTCGGCTGATTGTGGTCACTGCCACTCCTTTTTCCTCTCCACCGTCAGCATCCAGTGCCCGGCCCCGGCCCAGTCCCGGAAAAACTCTTCGTAGCCGAGCTGTCCGCCCCGGAGGCCCCCGGAATGAACGGTGAAGGTTTGAGCTTCATCATCATAGCCGTAGATCACGAGGTAATGGTAAAGGTCCGGGTCGGTTGAGGTGCGGATCAGGGCGATGACCGGGATGTCCCGGCGCAGATATTCCCGGATCAGCTCAAGACAACCCCGGTGCATCGCGGCCTCGAAGCCGTGCCTCCGGGCGGAAACCAGAAGATCGAGATTGAGTGATCCGGAAAGATTCTTTCGGTAGAACTCATCCGCCAGTTGTTGCTGAGGGATAGATACACCGTAATAGCCGAGGACCATCCCCAGGCAGGCCGGGCCGCAGCGGAAACGGTTCTGGCGGAGATAAGGCATCTCCGCAATCAGATGCCGGGGTGGTGATGGGGTAAAGGCAGAGGCTGACGTCAGAAGCGGCAGCAGTAGGACTAAGACCCGGAACGCATTCATCAGGTCCAGACCAGGAACTGGGTTTTCGAGGGGAAGAGGCGGTTCAGACCTGATCCTACTGGGAAAAGAGATAAATCCCGGTGATCAAGGCCAGCACAATCACGATTGCCAGGCCGACCCGGAGCGCTTTTTCGCTCTGCCCGTCCTCGCCGCCCGCTACCAGGGCCATCCGGGCTTCGGCCAGCTTCTGGATCTCTCCCTCGGTCAGGGCGGCGATTCTTCCGGTAGCTTCATCCCGGTTCCAACCGGCCGAGATCAAGGTCTCGATTACCATTTCTCGTTCAAGATCGGTGCGTGACAGAACCTCAGCGGTCTCGGTGCGGGAGAGGAGCAGACCGGCCCAGCCGGGAGAGGCCAGACAGATCAGCCCGACAGTAAAGAACGCCGCGATCAGGCAGGGCCACTTGAGAAAAAATTTAAAGAACATAGGCAAATCCTTGATGGTCATCTCGCCCCCCTGCCGCGCCTGATGGCAGGGGGGCGGGATGGTCAGGGCTCAGTCGCCCTCCGAGATTGCGTCCATCGGACAGACTGCCGCGCAGGCACCGCAATCGACACACTTGTCCGGGTCAATTACGTAGGGGTTACCTTCCGAGATCGCCTCGGTCGGACATTCCGGCAGACAGGTACCGCAGGCCACGCAGTCATCACTAATAACATAGGCCATAATACTCCTCCTTGCAAGTCTGGTTACGATTTAAATGATCACCATTACGAACTACCGAGGTGAATGTATAACATCCGGTTTGTAAGTCAAATTCTTTTTCTGCTATTGTACCGGAAAAATATCCTGAACCCGGCGGGGGATCATCCCGATCTCCAAAATAAAGAAGCTGGAGCTTAAGTCAAGGGGAAATATTCTCCGCCGGTGAAATGGATTCGTCCGTTTTTTCGTGGTTATTCCGATGGATGATTATTTTTTTCGGGAGAGGGCCGAATTCAAAGCAGTTTTGCGGACAGACGTCCCGGCAGTTCAGGCAGCGGATGCAGGCTCCGGCCAGATAGTCCCCGGCCTGGGGGGAGAGATCGACCGGGCAGGCTTTCTCGCAGAGCCCGCAATCGGTGCAGCGCAATCGGTCAAAGGAGAGGCCGAAGAGGGCGAACCGGTTGAAAAATCCATAAATCAAGCCCAAGGGGCAGGCGGTCCGGCAGAAGAGGCGAAAGACGAAGACCGAACCGACGAGGAAGAAGATCAGAAGGGAAATTTTGAAGAAGTAGAGCTTTCCGATCAGGGAGCGGACCTGGGAACTGAAGATCCCAAAGGGGACTCCGCCCTGGAGTGATCCGGCCGGACAGACAAAACGGCAGAACCCCGGACTTTCGAATAGCAGGGGGAAGAGAATGACCAGGCCGAGCAGGGCCAGCCAGGGAAGATAGCGTGCCGGTCGGGGGAGTCTGAATTTGGGGGTTTTGATTTTATGGAGCAGATCTTGGACCAGGCCGAAGGGACAGATCCAACCACAGATCAATCGCCCGGCCAGCGCGCCGAAGAGGAGCAGAAAGCCGGCGACATAGAGCGAGAAATGGTATTTCCCGTAGCCGATGAAGTGCTGCAGCGATCCCAGCGGGCAGGCATTGATTGCGTAGGGGCAACCGTAACAGTTCAGCCCCGGGGTGCAGAACTGTTTCAGCGGCCCCTGGTAGATCCGGTCGATCCGGGTCTGCCCGAGGAGAAAGCCCGAGTTGGCCGCCACCGCGGCCGATCCCTGGATAATTTTCCGCAGCCGGCCCATCAGCCGATCCCCAGGCAGTCGAGGCAGAGATATTGGGCGTTTCTCCAGACCAGTCCCGGCTCGCCCCAGATTACCCCCGTTGCCAGGAGTATAGCGGCCAGGAGCAAAAGGAGGATGGCCGCGATATACTCCTTCCGGGTAAGAGTCTGGAAGAGTCGAATAGTCGCTTGCATATTCATTCGTTGTATACTGAGTCAGAATCCGGTCTGGAGGATTAAACCTAAGTTGAGCGATTATTGCGGATGAAATGTGCTAAGATTTTGCTGGCCGACGGGTTGCGAAAACCGCAGCCATATCCAGGAGATATGGCGAGGATTTTCAATATCCGTTCGGACGCAAAAGATTGGTGCAGTTCGCCGCATAGAATCGCTCAATTTAGGTTAAAGCAACTCCTTGATTGCCTCCTCGACGACGCTCTTCTGCTGGTATCCAACGTATTGCTTTCGGATCATCCCCTGGCGGTCGATGAGGAATGTGGTGGGGATGGAAGTTATCCCGCCATAGGCGGCGGCCGCCCGCTGGTCGTTCAGGAGGATCGGATATCCAATCTGGTATCTCTGGATAAAGGGCTGGAGTACGGACCGGGGATTCTGGTCGACACTTACCCCCAACACCATCAAACCCCGCTCCCGGTAGTTATTGTAGAGGTCAACAAGGTCCGGGGTCTCCAACACGCAAGGTCGGCACCAGGTGGCCCAGAAGTTGAGGATAACTACCCGACCCAGATAATCGGAGAGCCGGACCCGGCCGCCGGTCAGGCTTTCCAGTTCAAAGTCGGGGGCGGACATTATACCGGAGGCAAGACCCTGCTCGGCCGACCCCCCGCAGCCGATTGGTCCAAAAATGGTGATCAGGACGATCAGGACGGTCAGGATGACCGAGTATTTTCGCTCTAAAGTCTTCAAGTTGCTTTGCCCTTTTGGTTATCGGTCGGAGGATATTCCGGCTCTGCGAACTAAACTGTCTCTGGAAAGAAACCCCGGAAATCAGGTCGTTGAAGTAATCTGTTTTTTGTGATGAGATTGCTTCGTCATTTCGTTCCTCGCAGTGACTAAGGTCTATGTGATTTGAGGTATCCGTTTAAATACTACCTACAAGATACCACGGGCGGCAAGGCAAAACCTCCCTTTTCGGTGGGAAAGCGGGCTGAATCGGTTTGCCGTCAGCTGGAATCGGTGGTACATTAATATATTTATTATCGGGGGGTTTTCGCCTTCCTGTCATTGCCTTAACACATCTGATGA
>CAYXKT010000037.1:0-20279 GCA_964465735.1 uncultured bacterium | reverse complement strand
CGGACGCAAAAGATTGGTGCAGTTCGCCGCATAGAATCGCTCAATTTAGGTGATATTAAGGTCGGACCTGCCTCAGTCATTGCCGGCCAACAGATAAGAATGTAAACACCCCCCCTGAGAGGTCTTAGAGGTCCATTTCCGCCGGCAACAATAGCCTTACCAGCAATTTAGAGACATTAAAGTTGACACTCGATCGGTCCGTCAGGGGTATCTAATTTGCCCTGGATAAAGTGGCGATAAGATCAGGGGTCGGCTCCGGGAGTGGGATCTATGCCGCCGGTGGGGGGGACCGGTCTTCTCGGCCGGTTACAAGATGGGTGACGGTGCGTTCGAAGGGCTTTCTCGATCGGCCAAAAACTCTTTTCCCGGGTGGTCGAGGAGGGACTGGAGGAGGTTGAAGTGCTCGCCGAGGTGGAGCCCGTCGGCCAGTGCGTGGTGGACTTGGACCGAGTAGGGCAGCAGGAGCCGGTCTCCGTCGGTAAAGTATTTCCCCCAGGCGATCCGGGGGATGGAGTCGGCCGGGAGGCTGATCGGGTGGGTGACGGCGGTGAATGAAACCCAGGGGATCGAGGTGTAGTAGATGACATCGTCCCGCCGCGAATCCTCGACGATGGTCGGGTTGGCTTTCGCCCGGGAGATCGTCTCCGTTGCCCGCTGGAGAAATATTTCCGCCGCGCTATCGTACTCGACTGTGGCGTAACCGAAGGTCCGGTCCGCCCCCAGGACCGTGATTGCCGGAGAGATCTGTTCGTGTTCGACTACCTTTTCTCCCCGGATCCGGTAGCGAAACTCTTTTACCCTGTTGGCTGCCCGGATGGAGAGGTAAAGGAGCGGGGAGAAGAAGGGCAGTCCTCGTTCCCGGCGGAAGCGGTCGAAGACGGTGAGGTCGAGGTTGGCGCAGATATTGAAATGGGGGTAGTCCATACCCCCGAAGAAGTGGTAATGATCACGCCGTTCCCACTTTTCGATCTGGACAAATTTCATCTCTTATTTCTTTGGAGGGAAAATAGGATGGTACTCACCGAAGCCGGGTTCGGTCCAGCGGACAGACGTGGGGATGATCTCGATGTGGACGAACTTGGGGTCGTTCTCATCGGGGAAGTGGCGCCGGACCCGGGGGTTGAGCTCTAACAGCTGCTTCTTCTTCTCCGGCCCCCCTGAAGTATCGACGATTCCCTCGATCCTCAGATGGTCCTTCTTTGAGTCGGTGAAGCAGATCTCAACCCGATTGTTCTCGGCAAACTCCTTTATCTTCCCGCTCTGGCGGTAGGTCGAACTCCAGAGCTTCAGGTCATCCATCACCACGAAGGTCAGCGGCCGCACTCGGGGCTTTCCTCCGGTGCAGGTGGCCAGGTCGCCAATGCCTCCGGCGTCGGCGATGATCTGTTTGGCTTTGTCTATGCTCATTGAGGCCTCTTGGGTTAGAGGTTTATAGTTCGGGCTGAACTTCAAAGGGAAACCGATACTGAGATAAATCCAGTTCGTCCCGCATCTGGATCATCTCCTCCTGAAGGGCTTCGGGGATCGGGACTCCTTCCTTCTCCCGTTTCAATTCCTCCAGGTACTCCTTTTCCCCGGCGGTATAGATCCGCTCCGCTCCCGGGGCCTTGCGGGAAGCCCGGAGCCGGCGGCAGATCTCCCCGGCGGTCTTTTTGAAGGCTTCAAGGCCGAGGAAGAATTCCGGGTTGATGGCGATGAAGAAGTGGCCGAGCCGGTAGGGGATGGGTTGGCCGTCCTTCAGGCCGGTCAGGTCCTTCATAAAATTTCCCCCTGCGAAAGCGGCGGAGAAGATCTCGATCGCGGCGGCGTAACCGTAGCCTTTGTGGCCACCGCTGTTGTCGCCGGGGCCGCCCAGGGGCAGCAGGGCCGCCGAACCGGAGACCAGAGCTTCCAGGATCAAGTGGGAGTCGGTGAGGACGTTGCCTTCCCGGTCAACTACCCAGCCGTCCGGAGTTTTCTTATGGAGGAGGTCGAGGACCTCGATCTTCCCCCGCTGGGTGACCGAGGTGGCGCAGTCGATCAGGAAGGGAAAGGGTTCGTCGGTGGGGGCCCCGATGGTCAGGGGGTTGGTTCCGAGCATATTCTCGACTCCGAAGGTGGGGGCGATCGAGGGCCGGGCGTTGGTCCCGGTAATTCCGATCATCCCGCTTTCGGTGGCCATTGTCGCGTAGTAGCCGGCAATTCCGTAGTGGCTGGAGTTGCGACAGGCCGCCATCCCCAGGCCGTGTTTGCCGGCACTCTCGATTGCCATCCCCATCGCCCGCTTCCCGATTACCTGGCCCATCCCGTTGCCGCCGTCGATGACTGCGGTGGTCGGGGTCTGGCGGAGCATCTCCATCTGGGTTACCGGGTTGACAATCCCCAGCTTGATCCGGTCATAATAGATTCTCTTCAGCCGCTGGATTCCGTGGGAGTCAATCCCCCGGCGGTCGGCGGCAATCAGGACATCGGCGCAGATCGCCGCGTCCGCTTCCGGGACCCCGACTCCGGTCAGGACGTCGCCCATAAACTCTTTTAGCAATTCAATTTGAATCCGGCAATCCATCTGTCTCTCCCTTAAGGTTCCCATCACTTGACGCGGTAAATAAATCGGTACCAATGTTAACCACTGAATGTTCCCTCAAACGCAGGTTGCCGATCTATCTTACAGCCGATCCCCGCTTCTGTGAATAAGAATATCGAGTGGGCATTGGCCGGTAACTGAACTTTCTCCCCTCCCCCGTAAAGTGGCGGGCGCCGCCTTGTACATTTTTTCGATCGATTAGCCGATCGGACCTCCCTCCCCCGGGGGGATGGGCTTAATCGGTGGCAACCAGTAATTAGTATCGGGACGAAAACCCCGGAAACCGGGTCATTACGATTACGAGGGGGGCCGACGGAGCCATCTGATTGGTTTGCGATGAGATTGCTTCGTCACTTCGTTCCTCGCAATGATATTGGATATGGTTTTTAATTTGAAACTGTCCGCTCACCGGTTCCCGATTACCGCTTTAACCTGTTTCACCACTTCCTTCGGTGTAATGCCCAATTTCTCGAAAATAACCTCCCCCGGGGCGCTGGCTCCAAAGCGGTTGATGCCGACCGCGGCGCCGTGGATTCCAACGTAACGTTCCCAGCCCAGGGTTATCCCGGCCTCTATTGAGACCCGCGCTGTGATCTCTGAAGGGAGGATCTTCCGGCGGTATTCATCGTTCTGGCGCTCGAAGAGTTCCCAGGAAGGCATCGAGACCACCCGGGTCAAGATCCCCTCGCTGTCCAGTTCTTCCCCCGCCGCCAGGGCGACCGATACCTCGGATCCGGTGCCGATCAGGATTGCTTCCGGCTTGTCCCCCGGTGCTTCCTTGAGGATGTAGCCGCCTTTCTCCAACCCTGAGGCTTTCCCGTAACGGTCCTGGTCGATCACCGGAAGATCCTGGCGGGTGAGGATCAGGGCGGTCGGTCCGTTTCGCTTCTTCAGGGCCGCCTTCCAGGCTTCGACTGTCTCGTTGGAGTCCCCGGGGCGGATCACGGTTAGACCGGGGATCGCCCGCAGGGAGGTGAGCTGTTCGACCGGCTGGTGGGTGGGACCGTCCTCCCCGACCCCGATCGAGTCGTGAGTGAAGATGAAGATGACGGGTGTCCGGGAGAGGGCGGCCATCCGGATCGCCGGCCGTTCATAGTCGGCGAAGACCAGGAAGGTGGCGGTGTAGGGGATCACCCCCCCGTGGAGGGCCATCCCGACCGCGATCGATCCCATCGCGTGCTCCCGGACTCCAAAATGGATGTTCCTTCCCGCCCGGCCCCATCCGCCTCCCGCTTTTCCCTCCAGCCCCTGATCCGGGGTCAGGGATGACTGGAAGTCGCCCATCCCGATCAGGGTGGTCTTGGTCGAGGGGTTGAGGTCGGCCGAGCCGCCGATCAGTTCCGGGATCCTCTCTCCCAGAATCTGCATCACCTTCCCCGAGATCACCCGGGTGGCGGCGGGGTCCCCGGCGGTAAACTCCGGGAGCCCATCATCCCAGCCGGCCGGCAGTTCGCCGGCGACGGCTCGCTCCAGTTCGGCGGCCGGCTCGGGGTAATTATCTCGATAAGTCTCGAACTTCTCCCGCCATCGGCTGGCCGGCCCGGATGTCTGTCGGCAATGTTCGAGCACCCCCGGGGGGATGAAGAACTTCGGTTCGTCCGGCCAACCGGCCGCTTGCTTGGCTCCGGTGATGGCTTCCGGGCCCAGGGGCGAGCCGTGGGCTTTGAACGAGCCTTCCCTTCCCGGTGCTCCGAAGCCGATTACCGTCCGGACCATTATCAGTGAGGGTTTTTCCGTCTCTGCCCGGGCGTCCGCGATCGCTGCCGTGATTGCCCCCAGATCGTTACCGTCGGCGACCTGGAGTACCTGCCAGTCGTAGGCCCGGTACCGGGCCTCCACGTCCTCGCTGAAGGCCAGGTTGGTCGAGCCGGCTAAGGAGATCAGGTTGTCGTCGTAGAGGACGATCAGCTTCCCTAATTTCAGATGCCCGGCCAGAGAGGAAGCCTCGGCACTCAGCCCCTCCATCATACAGCCATCGCCGACCAGGGAGTAGGTGTAGTGGTCGATAATTGTCTGCCCGGGACGGTTGAAACGGGCGGCCAGGTGAGTCTCGGCGATTGCCATCCCGACCGCGTTGGCCAGCCCCTGGCCCAGCGGGCCGGTGGTTGCCTCGACCCCCGGGGTGAGGAAGTTCTCCGGATGACCGGGGGTGATGGATCCCCACTGGCGGAAATTCTTGATCTCCTCCAGAGAGAGGTCGTAGCCGAAGAGGTGAAGCAGGGAGTAGAGGAGCATCGATCCGTGTCCGGCCGAGAGGACGAAACGGTCGCGGTCGATCCATTTCGGATCGGCCGGGTCGTGACGGAGAAAACGGCTCCAGAGAGCGTAGGCCATCGGGGCCGCCCCCAGGCAGATGCCCGGGTGACCGGAGTTGGCCTTCTGGATGGCGTCGGCGGAGAGGAAGCGGATGGCGTTGATTGATTGCTGGTCAAGATTGTTTGGTTGTTCGGTCATCTGATTTCCTTTATAATTATCTGTCGGTCTTTTATAATCAGGGTCTGAACGAAACCTCAAATCACCGAGAAATTGTCATTGCGAGAAACGAAGTGACGAAGCAATCTCATCACAAGCCTAACAGATTGCTTCGTCGTCCCTCCTCGCAATGACCTGGTTTCTGGGGTTTTCGTTCAGTCACTAATTATATGTCGGTAGAGAGGAATTGCCGGTTGAGGGAAAAACCATTTAAAAATGCTGTTTTGAGATTATCTATCTTGCCATAAACCTTCGGCCCGGCAAAACAAAAATTAAAAACCCGGCAGTTGACAGTTCGGGTCCGGATATGATCTACCTCATATTAGCTTACCTGGCCTTCGGCCTGCACCTGGCATTCATCATCTTCGTTCCCCTGGGCGGTCTGCTGGTTCTCCGGCGTTGGTGCTGGGCCTGGATTCACGTCCCGGTCTTTCTCTGGGGGGTGGGGATCTCCTTTGGCGGTTGGATCTGCCCCCTGACCCCGCTGGAGAATTTCCTGAGAGAGAAGGGCGGCGCGCTCGGTTACAGCGGCGGCTTTATCGATCACTACCTGGTCCCGATTATTTACCCCGGTGACCTGACCCGGGTCCATCAGTACCTGTTGGGTACTCTGGTCTTCCTTCTTAACCTGATTATCTATACTATAGCATTATACCGAAAAAAATAGCCCGGTAATTGCCCCCGGGCGCAAAAACAGGAAGAGATTATGTCCAGAATCGTAAAAGCAGTGGTTCTCCTAACCTTGTTCTGCGGCTTGACCGGCGGCACCGAACCGCCGGCTCAGGCCGGGGATACTTCCAGCGCCCTGATCCAGCTCTCGCTCTTTCCCCCGGTCCAGTTGGTCGATAGCCGGCGGGCGGTGGCCGGGTTCCGGTTGGGGATCGTCCCGGTCAACTCGGAGATGGTCGGACTGGATATCGGTGCCGTGACCTGGACCTCCGGGGATCTGACCGCTCTCCAGTTCGGCCTGGTCAATGTGGTCGAGGGAGAGGCGATCGGGGTTCAGTTCTCCTGGGCCAATATCGTCGCCGGCCGGGGTATCGGCTGGCAGGCGGCTCCCCTCAACATTACCGGCGATAGCCATATCGGTTTCCAGCAGGGATTGGTCAATATCAATGGCGGCCAGCCCTCGGTCGGTCTTCAGCTGGGAGCGGTTAATTACTCCTCCCAGTTCAGCGGGCTGATGATCGGCCTGGTCAATATCACCCCCCGCCTGAGCGGTCTCCAGATCGGGATCGTCAACTACGCCGGCAACTCCGCCCTCCCCGTCTTCCCAATCGCCAACGCTGCCTTTTAGAAAAAAAGGTGCCGGTCATTGAATATTGTCATTGTATTCGGATCGATAAAGCTGAAACGGGAGAAAATGACAATATTCAATGACCGGCACCTTTTTTGGCATTTAATTATAGGACACTACACCAGGAGGATAGCTCTCTCTTGACCTATCTCCGGATAATAATTCTGATTTTCCTGGCCGGATGTAGTTCTGCCGTCCTTCGGGATGAATCGCCTCCATCCTCACCATCCAATTCCCTCGACGGAGAAAGGCCGCTGATCGTTATCTCCGCCCCCTCCGTCCACGATCCTTACTATGCCAATGACTTTGAGGCTATCCTGGATTTTGATATCCGGTTCGCCGCCGCCGTTTTCGGCCGCGACAATATTGTCGTCCTGGCCGATCAGGAGACAATGCCCCGGCTGGAAGGGAAGCTGCCGGCGGATATCCTCCTGGAGGCATCGGTTCCGGATATCTGGATCCGGGATTTCGCCCCGGTCTCCCCCGGCCGGCCGGTCCGATTTTCCTATCGGCCGAGCTACCTGAAGAAAGCCGACGCCCGTTTCATCCAGGCCGGCTTCGATCTCTTTGCCCGTCGTCAGGGACTCCGCTTCGCAACTGCCGATCTGGTTTTGGACGGTGGAAACCTGGTGGCTAACGGGGAGGGACGGGCCGTGGTCACGGACCGGGTCCGGAAAGATAACCCGGACCTGACGGCCGCCGAAGTCGCCTCGGCACTAAAAACCGCCCTCCATCTCTCCGATCTGGCGATTATTCCGGAGGAAGAGGGTGACCAGACCGGCCACTCCGACGGGATGGTAATGTGGGTCTCGGCCGATACCCTGCTGCTCAACCGTTATCCGGAGCCGTTCCGGGAGCGGGTACTGGAGGCATTGCGGGAAGGTCTGCCGGGGACCGGGGTGACCGAGGTCGATCCGGTTTATTCGTCGGAAGCTCGGGATGGTTTTGCCTCCGCCTGTGGTCTGAATGTCAATGCGGTAGTGACCGATCGCTACATCTATGTGCCGGTCTTCAATAACCCGGCCGATGAACTCTTCCTGGAAATTCTCCGGAGCCGGAGCGATCGGGAAGTGGTACCGATCAACGCCGAGGGGGTCTGTCATCTGGGCGGCAGTGTCAGATGCCTCAGCTGGCAGGTGGCCGGAGAAAACGCCCGGAAACTGATCGAGGCGGCTGTTGGAGGAGGACAATGAGCAAACGGATGAGAGTGGTCGAGGGGGATATTACCCGGCTTGAGGTGGACGCGATCGTCAACGCGGCTAACCGGTCTCTGCTCGGGGGCGGGGGGGTGGATGGGGCGATCCACCGGGCGGCCGGACCGGAACTGCTCAAGGAGTGTCAAGAGCTGGGGGGCTGTGAAACCGGGGAGGCCAAACTGACCCGGGGCTACCGCCTCCCGGCCCGCTGGGTCATCCAGACCGTCGGTCCGGTCTGGCGGGGCGGTCAGCAGGGCGAGCCGGAACTTTTGGCCGCCTGTTACCGTAACAGCCTGGCCCTGGCGGAAGAGCAGGGCTTCTCTTCAGTCGCCTTCCCGGCTATCAGTTGCGGGGTTTACGGTTATCCGGTAAAGAAGGCCGCCCGAGTCGCAATCCGGCAGACAGCGGATTTCCTGGCCTCTCATCCGATCCCGAGAGAGGTTCTCTTTGTCTGTTTTGATTCTACCATCGCCCGGGAATACCGCAATGCCCTTCAGGAGCGGACAGCCGGGGGATGAGCGGAAGGCAGCTGAATCGGGGGGAATAATCTCTGTCCCGGTGTTCGCTGCACCCGCCGGTCGTGCCCGGAGATCGGGATCGCTTCTGGCCCGGCCCCCGGACAGGGCGCTGATATTCCCGCTCAGACAGTCCGGTCCGGACCGATGGTGACCTCGCCTGGCGGCGACTCGGCGCTCTTACCCCGCACCGGGCGTATATCCAGGTGCCGCGGCGTAACCTCCTCCCGTCCGTTCAAAAAAGCAAAAACTCCCTTCTCCATCGCTGGCACAGATCTCTCAACGTGTGTCGCGTTACCACGATTTTAATCAATAAGACCATTTTCCCGCAAAAACTCTTCGGCAACTCTTGCGGGATCCTGCCCGTACTTATCTACCTTATAGTTCATATCAATCATCATCTCTTCATCGATAATACCTCCCAGGCGCTCCAGCTGAATTTTCACCTCGGGATGGGTTTCGATAATTTCGTTTCTGACAATCGGTACCGCGTAATAAGGAGGGAAGAAGTTCAAATCATCTTCCAGTAGGACAAGGTCAAACATTTTTAAGAGGCCGTCGGTGGTAAAAGCATCGGTAACATCAGTATTACCGTTGGCAATCGCCTGATACCGTAAGGCTCCGTCTACACTCTTAGAGTCTTTAAAATACAGATCATACGATTTTTGCAGACCTATATAGCCATCTTCCCGTTCAGCAAATTCGAAGGTGGTCCCAATAACCAACTCATTGCTTACCCGGGCTAAATCCGAAATAGTTTTAAGATTATATCTCTCAATTATATCTCTCCGTGTGGCCAGGGCATAAGTGTTGTTATAACCTAAGGGAGTAAGGACGGCGATGTCAAATTCGTCATTGTAGTATTTTTTCATCTCTTCGTAAGCTTTCCGGGTGTCTTTTGTCGTCTCTCTATTCATAATAGAAACATAGCCCGTTCCCGTGTATTCAACATACAAATCGACACTGCCATTTCTAATGGCCTCGAAGGCAACATTGGTTCCTCCAAGATTGAGCTTTCGTTCTACGTTTAAATCCGTGTTTTCTTCTATAAGGATGGCTAACACATTGCCCATAATAAGTTGTTCGTTGTAATTTTTGGATGTTACGACAATCGTGTTTTTCTTATTTCCACCACAGCCGGCAAGCAATGTCACCGCAATCATTGCGGTTAATAATAACTCTATTGTTTTGTTTGTTCTTTTCATTAAATACCTCCTGGTTTTTTATTTCGTTCTGACAAAGAATTAACCACAGACACACTGAGTGTATTGAAATAGAAGAGATAAGATAAAATGACCATTTCTTTCCCTAAATGTTCTCTTAAAATACCAGACTTTTAATCCCGTCCTTGGGCAAATAAAGATTAAATCCGACTTGCTTGCCGGCAGTATTTTAATCCGTTTATAGTTGCGCTGCGAATATCCCGGGCATACTTTCAACCGCTTATATTTGCCCTGCCACTTCACCTTCGGCTAAAAATTCTTAGCGGTGACGCCCGACTTTTTTTTCCTTATATTCCAAATTGATAATCTCTTGTCGCGCAAGACAATCTTTCTCCAGTCAAATTCATCGGCTGATGCTTGCTCATACCCACTTTCGAATAACCCCGGTCCTAAACTCTTATGCGCTTCGATGGCGCAAGATATGATTTTTTAGTTATTTCTGAATGCGGATATATAATCCGCTCATTTCTCATCCGAACTTTAGTTCTTAGAGTTCACGGGTAAAGATGAAAACCTTGATCCTGAATTTTCTCAGTGGTCTTGGTGGTTTCCTTCTTTTTCATAAAATTATGCCAGTACCTATTTATGAATCTGCTTTCTTCAAGAAAACTATTTGATCGCTAAACCAATAGTTGAATTATCTCCCGCCCCCTGCGCGGGCCGCTGCTGGAAAAAGATCTACGGGATCGGGATAAGTAGTGTCTGGGCAAAACCCCATAAACCAGGTCATTGCGAGGAGGGACGACGAAGCAATCTGCTTTTTTTGTAGTGAGATCGCTCCGTCACTATGTCCCTCGCAATGACAGAGTCTATGTGATTTGAGGTTTTCGGTCAGATATCAATTAGCATTTATGGGTTTCCGGAGTGGATTTAGCTATTCCCGGAGATATGGCGAGGCTTTTTCAATATCCGTTTGGAGACCAAAGACAGGGCAGTTATCCGCCTTGGCGGCTCAATTGGGGTCTTAACCATTTTAGAATGATCTGAGCCTATTTCTTGTTATTTTAACCCCTTGGGCACTGCAACACTCTCCAATTTCCCAATAAGATAATCCATCAACAACGCAAGAGCACACGCAGGTATGGCACCGGCCACAATCATATTGTTATTTACACTTTGAACACCTCTAAACACAAGATCACCCAGCCCCCCAGCGCCAATAAATGCCGCTATTGTCATAAGTCCTACTGCTGTAACTGCAGAAATTCTGATCCCGGCCATAATTACCGGCATAGCAAGTGGAATCTGCACCCGAAAAAGAATCTGCTGCTTGGTCATCCCCATCCCTCTTGCCGCCTCCAACAAGTCTCCATCTATATTAATTAATCCGGTGAAGCAGTTTTTAACAATCGGCAATAAAGAATAGAGCAACACCATTACAATTGCCGGGGTACTTCCAATCCCCAAAAAAGGGATTAAAAATCCAAGTAATGCGAGGCTGGGCACGGCTTGAATGACATTAGCGATTCCGATAACCGGACCGGCAAACTTTGTGTAGCGCGCTATTATTACTCCCAAGGGGATTCCCACCACAATTGCAAAACCGATGGCGATGAAGGTCAGATGAAGATGTTGAAACAGAAGTTTTAAAATCTCGTCGCTTCTATTTACAAAAAAATCAAATAACGTAGAAAATGTCATATTACTCATCTGTTTCGTCTCCTTCCGTATCGTATTGACTTCCGATTACTTCAATTAAACTGCTGCGAGTTATAAGTCCGGATAAGATAGTCGCATCATTAACTACCGGAATGAATCCGATGTGGTTATCCACCATAACATTGATGACATCAACGATATTATCATCCTCGTGTGCCACTTTGAAATTAACGGACATTACCTCGGATAACTTTGTTGATTTGTCTTTAATGTTTTTGATATTTGAAGATTTCGCCACTCCAATGAGCTTGTTTTTAGGACCGACAATCAACAAACTATTCACCCTATTCTCTCTCATAATTGACATACCTTGAGTAACTGTCCGTTCTTTATATGTTTTTATCGGAGATGTAATCATAATATCTTTAGCGGTGATGAACTCGGGTGTTTCCCATATACGGTCTTTTCCGATAAACTCTTCGACAAACCCTTGTTGTGGATCTTTTAAAATATTTTCAGGGGTATCATATTGAAGCATCAGGCCGTCTTGCATAATGCATATTTTATCCCCCAGTTTAATGGCTTCGCTTATATCGTGCGTCACAAAAACAATTGTTTTTCTCAAGTTTTGCTGTAATAGATACAGCTCATCTTGAAGTTGGTTGCGTGTAATCGCGTCTAAAGCACTGAAGGGTTCATCCATTAAAATAACATCAGGATCGTTTGCGAATGCCCTGGCCACGCCTATCCGCTGCTGCTGTCCACCGCTTAATTCACTTGGGTATCTATCAAGATACATCTCCGGATCCATATCAACCATATTCAAAAGCTCGATGGTTCGATCTTCTATTTTTTGTTTTTCCCATTTCTCCAGAGTGGGAACTACCCCAATATTCTTTCGTACGGTCATATGCGGAAATAACCCTGTTTGCTGAATAACATAACCAATATTTCGCCTCAGTTTGATCGGGTCGAGCCTGGCAATATCTTTCCCGTCAATGAGGATAGAACCCGAGGTTGGATCTATTAATCTGTTGATCATTTTGAGGCAAGTGGTCTTCCCGCATCCACTGGGGCCGACAAGGACGGCAAGTTCACCTTGTCCGATGACCATATCTATCCCCTTGATTATCTCGGTTTTTTTTATGCTCTTTCTTACTTGTTTAAATTCAATCATTGTGCTTTTTCCTATTTAGTATCTGAACGAAAACCGCAATGACATATACTAGGCAATTGGAGTTTTTCGTTCAGGCACTATTTAAATCAATACCTTGGAAGTTATCTGCAGATCACGACCTGAGTTCACTCTGAAGACCTTCAACTTTTAAAAACCCATCGAACTCGTCTTATTGGTTTGTTAATACTGCCATAAAATCAATCATACAGGAACAAAACGACAAAATACAAAAAACCCGGCAATCCGCCAGGTATTTGGAGTCAAACTTTATCTTATAACGTAAGGCTATAAAAATCTACCAAATAGGCAAACGCTGCCTCCGGATTGTCGCTGCCGGGAGACAGACGACAGTGGACTAATCGTCTTTTAGAAGGATTGTTTCCTTTGTCCAACTCGTATTTTACCCGCTTTTAGTTTTTCTTAGATGATAGCATCGGAAACCGCTTGATCTAGAGACTAAACTTCAAGGAGTTTGTGTGGGCAACAGATACGTAAGGATCCAAGCGATCAATACCCGACAACTGACTTCTCCCGTCTCCGGATCGCCGGTCCGGTTCCTCTGGGAGATGCCTGGCACCCACCGGGGGATGAAGAGTCTCGGTCGGTCCGGGCAACCGGCCGCTTGCTTCGCCCCGGTGATGGCTTTTGGGTCAGGGCGAGCCGTGGGCTTTGAACGAGCCTTCTTTCCCCGGCGCCCCGAAGTCGATTACCGTTTGGGCCATTATCCACGAGGGTTTTTCCGTCTCTGCCCGGGGCGGTTGAAATGGGCAGCCGGCTGAGTCTCGGCGATTGCCACCCGACCGCGTTGGCCCCCCCTGATCCAGAGGGCCGGTCTAAAGCCGGAGAGGTCCGTCTTTCGCCTGAAGCCGGATCTGCGAGAAGCCGGATACAAAATTCGGATCGCAATGACAATCAATATCGTTTTTAGGAGGCTAAGATGTTGTTTTTAGGCAAGGATATTTCCGTCGTTGTTTTGGGAATTATTCGCTGATTATTTGTACGATCTCCAGCCCTTCCCGGATCAGCTGCGAGAGCGGGACCCGGGGGTGGATGATGATCAGGCGGTTTTCCCGTCCTTCCATCACCAGTTCCCGATGCCGCTGGAGATAATCCAGCAGGCGGGGGGAGAAGAGAGCCCGGATCCTTTCTTCCGGTTCTCCCTGGAGGAGAAATCGGTGGGAGAAGACGGGAAAATCGGGGAAGTTGATATCGGGCTCCCGATCGATTCGGTGGCCGAGGTTCTTCGGGACCAGCTTGAAGCGAGGGAGATCGAAAGCTTCCGCGGCGGCGAAGAAAATCCTGATCTTCCGGTGGATTGTTGTCCGGTCGTATCCTCCCGCGTCCCTGGTGAAGACCGCATATTGCCGGTCCTGATCGTTCCGGAAGAGCAAGTGGTAGATGTCGTCTATCAGGGTACCCCGGAATGTTTCGAACTCGGCCAGGTGCCGGAAGAAATCCTCCGGGATGCGGGGTTGGAAGAAGAAACCCAGTTTCCGGGCGGTCTTTTCGTCCCGGATGGACTCCCTTCGCTTGACCAGGAACGGCAAAGCAATCAGCAGCGCCGCCAACCCCACGATAATCGCCCCGGTAATCTCCAGGCTCATCGGTTTCGTCTCCCGAAATAAGCATTGTGAATCTCAGGAATAAATAGTATTTTAAATATGAACAAAATGTCAAGATTATCGTGATTTTAATTCCGCGGTCTGACTCAGATCGAACCTAAAGAATTGCCCCCGGTGGGCTTGTCCCATCGGAGCGAAAGTTCATCGGCTACCCGGAGCCATCACCTCCTAAAATGTGGCCCCGGCCGGCTTGTCCGGCGGAGAGAAAAGGAGAATCCAATGAACTGGAACCAAGGGTCTTTGGTTCGAACCATAACGATTTTCCTGGCGGCCGGTTTCCTCTGCTTTGCCGTCGCTTTCGTTCACGTCCTGGCCCAGGAGATTACCTCAACTCCCGCCCCGTCGGCTATCCCCTCGCTGCCGCCGACCCCGGCCTGCTCTCCCTGCGCGGTCTCGGCCCGGGGCAATGTTTACGAGAGTTTCGGTTCTCAGCCTCTTGAAGACGCCTGCGTCCTGCTCGAATGGGAGGACCGCTGCTGGGGCGAGCAACGTCAGGAGGTCTTCACCGATGCCGGCGGTTATTACGAGACCATTCAACTTGGTACCCACGCCGTCGGGCAGGGCCGGCTGACGGCTTCCTTCTCCGGGTATGGGACGGACCACCACGAATTTATCAGCTGCGGAGATCATATTCGGGACTTCTTCCTCGAGCCCCTTGCGCCGGCCCCGCCGGGATTTTTCCAACTGACCGAGGTCCAATCCCTGCGGGTGACGACCCCCCGGGGGACGACCCGGTACGATCTGGCCTACCAGCTGCGGGACACCGCCGGGGAGATCTACAGCCGGGGCCATATCTTCGACACCGAGAACCGGTTTTATTCCCAGCAGTCCGGTGAGGGAGCCGTCCTTCTGCGGTCATTCGCCCACCAAGGTTTTTCCACCGAACCTGGAGACAATCTCCTGGTCACCTATGACGGCGGTCGGCAGAAGAGGATCTACCTCCCGGCCCTGACCGGGTACACCGAGCTCTACGTCGCGTCCGATGGGTCGACCTACTATGATTCCGACCTGCTTCTTCCCGCTCAATTTGCCCTTTCGGGAACCCCCACTCCAACTCTCACTCCCCGGGGATATCATTCCCCCACCCCCACACCTCAAGGATTTACAACCTCCTCGCCGACACCAAGACCGCAGCCTTCCTGTATGAGTTGTCCCGATCTGTCGCCCGGCTCGATTACCCTCACGGAGCAAACCTCTTCCCGGGAGGTTATCTACAACTTTATCTATGATTGCCGCCGCAATCCCGATCAGATCCACAACTGGTGGACCTCCGCCACCGACTGGTTGGAGGTCGATCCCCCCCAGGGATTCGGTTTCGACAGCCAGACCTTCGTGGTCACGGTCTCCCTGGGCGACACCTCGTCCCTGGCCCCTGGTGAATACCGGGAGATTGTCAATTTCCACGACGACTGGATCTGCGATATGGCCGATCTCCAGGTCAACTTCACCGTCCCCCCACCGACTCCGGCCCCGACTCCGGCCCATTTTCTCCTGGGCGACCTGGAGAACCTCCAGGTTA
Source organism: uncultured bacterium (assembly GCA_964465735.1). Classification (GTDB taxonomy): domain Bacteria; phylum Auribacterota; class Erginobacteria; order Erginobacterales; family Erginobacteraceae; genus Erginobacter. The sequence goes on along the minus strand of CAYXKT010000037.1, from coordinate 5,096 downwards.
CCCATCCCCGGGGGGATTGGCCCTACGACCTGGTTTACCGCTTGCGGGATGCCGGGGGTTCCACCACCTGGGGCCATATCTACGACCGGCAAAATACATTTTACGACCTGGCGGCCAGTTGGAGCTATGTCCGTATCGAGGCCTTTGCCCATTCCGGCTACAGCCCCCAGGCTGGGGACGACCTGCGCCTCACCTACGACGGCGGGAAGGATTTTCACATCTATCTCCCCGCTTTCAGCGGGTACCTCCAACTCTTCGTCGGCTCCGACGGCGCGACCTATTACGACTTTTCTCTGACCAACCTCGCCCAGGCCGCCCTTCCGCCCACCCCCTCGACCACCCCAACCCCAAATGGCTACCGCACCCCGACACCCACCCCATCCAGTTCTCCGACTCCGGATGGTTATCTTCCCTCGACGCCCTGTCCCTGTGCCCCGAATGTGGACCCGCCGACAATCACCTTGACCGACCGGGAGCCTTCCCGAACCGTCACTTACCATATGCTCTGGTCCAATACCGGGTTGCCCGGGGAGATCTACAGCTGGTGGACCTCCGCCACCGACTGGCTGGTGGTCGATCCTCATCGGGGCTTCGGTTTCGAGCCGCAGAATTTTACCGTTACCGTCTCTCTGGGGGATACCTCTTCCCTGGGTCCGGGTCTCCATTACGGAAGGGTATATTTCCACGATGACTGGGACTTCAATACCTGGTTAAACGTGACCTACGTTGTCCCCACGCCCACCCCCGGACCCACCCCGACCCCGCCGGTCCTGGTCCTGGACTCCGGCGACTTTGACGGCGACGGGACTGCCGAGATCGCCGTCTTCCGTCCCGCCTCCGGCCTCTGGGCGTCGCGGGGGCTGAGCCGTTTTTACTTCGGAAGAGCCGGGGATCTCCCGGTCAGCGGGGATTATCGCGGAGACGGCACCGCCGGGGCCGCGATCTACCGCCCCGCCAACGGCCTCTGGGCGATCCGGAACCTGACCCGGGTCTATACCGGATTCACTGCTTCTGTCCCGGTTCCGGGGGACTACGACGGCAACGGTTCCTGCGATATCGGGATTTACCGGCAGGGGCTCTGGAGTATCCCCGGCCTGACCCGGTTTTGGTTCGGCTCCGGACCCTACATCCCCGTCCCCGGCGATTACACCGGGGATGGACGGACGGATATGGCCGTCTTTCGGGGAGAAAGAAACCTCTGGGCGGTCCGGGGGATCACCCGGATCTACTTCGGCGGTGCCGGTGACCGCCCGGTTCCCGGCGATTACTTGGGTGACGGCTGCCGGGTGCCCGCTATCTTCCGCCCGGCCGCCGGCTTGTGGGTCGTCCGCGGCTGGACCCGCGTATATTACGGCCGGGGAGAGGACTTCCCGGTCTCCGCCGATTTCACCGGCGCCGGTTATGACGACCCCGCCGTCTTCCGACCCGCCACGGGCTTGTGGGCCGTTCGCGGCCAGACCCGGGCCTACTTCGGCGCCCCCTCCGACCTCCCGGCCACCCGGTAGCCACCGGTCCACTTGTCAAGTCGCAACTTGTCAAGTCGTAACTTGACAAGTTGCGACTTGATAAGCCTGCCATATGAACTATAATAACAACATAATGAGGAATTTCATCGGCAGGAAAAAGGAACTTGCGCTCCTCGAAGAGGCTCATTTGTCCGGCAAGAGCTGTTTTATCCCCATTTACGGTCGACGGAGGGTGGGGAAGAGCGAACTGATTCTCCGGTTTCTGCAGGGCAAGAAGGGGATTTACTATCTTGGCAAGCAAGCCCGGGAAGATCTGCAGATCGGCGAATTCCTGCGGGAGGCCGCCATTGTCCTCCAGCAGCCGCTGCTGTCGAAGATTCCACCGGAAGATTGGAAATCGGCTCTGGAGGCAATGGACGCCGCCCGGCCCCCAGGCCAGAAATTGATTATTGTCTTCGATGAATTCCAATGGCTGGTGGAAGAATCTCCTGCCGTACCTTCCATTTTGCAGGATCTGTGGGATCGGCGATGGAAGAAGAGCGGAGAGATAATGCTGATCGTCTGCGGTTCCTATATCGGATTTATGGAGAAAGAAATCCTCGGGAAGAAAAGTCCATTGGCCGGTCGCCGAACCCATCAAATATTTCTCCGACCTTTTGGATACAGGGAGGCGAGGCTATTTCATCCTCGGTATTCCGTAACCGATCTTGCCGCCACATATTTTATCTGCGGAGGGATGCCACTTTACCTGGGGTATTTCGCCGATAATCAATCCGTGGAACAAAATATCCGCCGGAACTTTCTCAATGAATTCGCTCCTCTCTACCGCGAAGTCGATTTTCTCCTTCGAGAGGAGTTTCGCGAGATCGAGAATTATTATTCCATCCTCCTTTGCCTATCCGCCGGGGCGGCGACGAATAAAAAGATCGCCCGGCAGACCGGGATCGAGGTTCGGAAGCTGCAATACTATTTGGAGAGGTTGCTGGATTTGGGATACGTTGCCCGGAAATATCCTTTAACCGGCAGGAAACCGGCGGCCCGGCAGGTGAGGTATGTCCAGAATGACCCAGTTATCCGCTTCTGGTTCCATTTTGTTTATCCCAATATGAGCTATATTTCCCGGGCCGATTCATCCCGGGCCTTTAAGGATCGGATCCGGCCGGGTTTGCCGGCTTATTTCGGTTCCTGTTTCGAGAATCTCTGCCGTGAAGCGATTCCCTACCTCTATGAGAAAGAGCAAATTGAATCCGGTTTTGAAGTGGGGGAATACTGGGATCGGGGAGTTCAGGTAGATGTTATCGGGTTCCGCCAGGATAACTGGACGGATATCGGCGAGTGCAAGTGGGGTGAAATCGGTTCCCTTAAGTCGGTAATCAGGGAACTGGAAAGCAAGATTGTTCTCTATCCGAACGAGCGCAATGCCACCATCGGACCAAGAATCTTTTCCCGGCAGGGGATCGGCAATTATCGGCCGGAAGATCTCGGCGTGAAATGGCATACCTTGAAAGATCTCTACTCGGAATGAAAGAGACAATTTGCCGGCCCCGAGATATTTTCCTGGCAGTAGATTCAAGGATTGAGTATAATTACTCAAAACATTGAGTAATTTGTCAGAATCGATGCAAGTGCCAGCCTACCAGAGAGATATTGTCCGGCGACTCGACCGGCGTTTGCGGGAGAAACGTCGCTTTATCCAGGTGATCGTCGGTCCCCGTCAGACCGGAAAGACCACCGCGGTATTGCAGGTTCTCGAGTCCCTTCCCCAGCCTTCCGTCTATGCCGCCGCCGATTTTCCCGCCCCGCCGGGGCTGGAGTGGATTGAAGCTCAGTGGAACGCGGCTCGTTTGAAGTTGTCCTCCGGGAAAGAGGTTGTCCTGGTTTTGGACGAGATTCAGAAGATCAATGGTTGGGATGAGACTGTCAAGGCCCTCTGGGATTATGACTCCCGGAAAGGGCATAACTTGCGGGTGGTCCTCCTCGGCTCCACCGCACTGTTGATGCAGTCCGGCCTGAGGGAGAGTTTGGCCGGAAGATTCGAGACAATATATTGCACTCACTGGTCCTGGCCGGAGTGCCGGGATTGCTTCGGCTGGAACCTTGACCGGTATTTATATTTCGGAGGCTATCCCGGAGCGGCCCCGCTCCTCGGCGATCAGGACCGCTGGGCGAATTACGTCCGGGAATCCCTGATCGAGACCACTATTTCCCGGGACGTATTGCTCCTTAACCGGGTAACCAAGCCGGCCTTGCTTCACCAGCTTTTTTTCCTGGCCTGCGAATACGCCGGGCGAATTCTCTCCTACAACAAGATGCTCGGCCAACTTGCCGACGCCGGCAACGCGACCACCCTGGCCCATTATCAGGCCTTGCTGGAAGAGGCGTTCATCCTCCGCGGCCTGCCTAAATGGACCGGCACCGCTCTCCGGAGAAGGGGTTCGAGTCCCAAATGGCTCCCCCTGAATACCGCCCTGGTAACCGCCGTCTCCGGGAAGGGATTCAAGGAATGGCGAGAGAATCCCGCTCTCTGGGGGAGACTGGTAGAGACGGCGGTCGGCGCTCACCTGGTCAACGAATCCCTGGGAAGAGGCCACGAAGTCTACTACTGGCGGGACCGGGACCGGGAGGTCGATTATGTCTTCAAGGACCGGGGTAAACTGGTGGGGATCGAAGTCAAAAGTGGTGGCCGATCGGCCGGTTCGTCCGGATTGAATGCTTTTAAGAAAAACTTTAATCCAGACAAACTTTTAATCATCGGGCTGGGGGGGATCCCCCTGGAAGAATTTTTCTCGAGCGACCCAGATTCATTTCTGAAATGAAACCCCCGAATAAAGTTCAAAGACTGGTTGAGGTCTTCGACCGCAACCTGGAGGCCTACAAGAGTTCCGGTTATAAGGAAGCCAATGTCCGCTCCGAGTTCATCGATCCCTTTTTCGAGGCGTTGGGCTGGGATATTTACAACAAGCAGGGCTACGCCGAGGCCTACAAGGATGTTATCACCGAGGACGCGATCAAGGTCGGCGGCGCCACCAAGGCCCCCGACTACTGCTTTCGGATCGGCGGGGCCCGGAAGTTCTTCGTCGAGGCCAAGAAGCCCTCGATCGATATCAAGGGCGATGTCAGCCCCGCCTACCAGCTCCGCCGCTACGCCTGGTCGGCCGGACTCCCTCTCTCCATCCTCACCGACTTCGAGGAGTTCGCCGTTTACGACTGCCGCCTCCGCCCCCGACTCAAGGACAAGTCCGGCCACGGCCGGGTGCTCTACCTCACCTACCACGACTACCTGGAGAAGTGGGAGGAGATCGCCGACATCTTCTCCAAGCAGGCGGTCCTCGAAGGGCGGTTCGACAAGTTTGTTGAGTCGAAGAAGAAGCGGTCCACCCAGGAAGTCGACGTGGAGTTTCTCAAGGAGATCGAGGACTGGCGCGGCCTCCTGGCCCGGAACATCGCCTTAAGAAACCCCGACCTCGGAATCCGCGAGCTCAACTTTGCCGTCCAGCGGACGATCGACCGGATCATCTTCTTGAGGATCTGCGAGGACCGGGGGATCGAGACCTACGGTCGGCTCCAGGCCCTCCTCAACGGATCCGGCATCTACGAGCGGCTGAAGAATATCTTTCTCGAGGCCGACGA
>CAYXKT010000036.1:0-20419 GCA_964465735.1 uncultured bacterium | reverse complement strand
GGACGCAAAAGATTGGTGCAGTTCGCCGCATAGAATCGCTCAATTTAGGTTAAATTAAATACCTGGTAACAATTCAGCTATCTAATGCCTGGATGGAACCTCCAATTACATAGAATTCCTCATTGCGAGGAACGAAGTGACGGAGCAATCTCATCCCAAAACCAACAGATTGCTTCATCGTCCCTTTTTGCAATGACTTGGTTTTTGGGGGTTTTGTTCAGACACTATCTAAAAGTCTCTACTGTTTCATAAGCCGGCTATTGTCATTGGGAAAAGGTCCGAAAACCTTCGCTCCGACAAGGCAATCTCCAGGCTGAGATTTCCCGTAATGACAACCAATGGCGGTGCCGATAACAGCGTTTTTAACGGGCCGAAGACGCAAATATTCAGATCAAGAGGAAATCCTATGAATGGCAAAAAATCTTCTCCGCAAGGACCAATACCGGCATCTCTGATAAACGCTTCCGGCAAAAACATAACCAAGCCAAAGACCGAATCAGAGGTTCGAAAACTTTTGCAAGATCTTCCGGGCTGGCAATATGAAAACGGAGAGATCCACAGAACATTTACCTTTAAAAATTATTCGGAAACAGTCCCCTTCGTGAATGCAGTGGTCTGGGTCGCAATTAACCAGGACCACCACCCCGAGATCGAGTTCGGTTATAAGGTCTGCCGGATCCGTTACTCAACACACTCGATCGGCGGACTTTCCGACAATGATTTTATCTGTGCGGCGAAGATCAATCGACTTTTGTCATAGAAAACCCCGGGGTGAAACCTTTTCCGACGAAGCTGAGAAAGTTCGGCTAAATCCGAAACTCTCAAAAGCGGTTTGCGGCCGCAATCAATACTGAAGGGCTATTGAAGAATGTTTTCCCAGCACAGCATTCAGAGAAATATGATCAAGATTCTTTCAGCATAATCCCGGTTCAGAGGAGTTTGATATGGATGTCGCGGTGTTCGGGCTGGGCAAGATGGGGGCCAATATGGCCGAACGACTTCTGGCCGGCAGCCATCGGGTGGTAGTCTTTGACCATAACCGGGACACGCTCCGGGCCGCCGGGGAGAAGGGGTTCGAGGTGGCCGGAACGCCGCAGGAGGCGGTGGAGAAGCTTTCCTCCCCCCGGGTCATCTGGGCGATGGTTCCTTCCGGGGCACCCACCAAGGCGGTGATCTCCGAGCTTGGAGACCGATTGGCGGCCGGTGACATTGTCGTCGACGGCGGCAACAGCGACTACCGGGAGACCATCATCCGGGCCGACGCCCTTCAGAAGCGGGGGATCCATCTCGTCGATGTCGGTACCAGCGGGGGCGTCTGGGGGCGGGCTGGAGGCTACAGTATGATGGTCGGGGGAGATGAGGCGGCAGTCTCAACGCTCCGCCCGCTTCTGGAGACCCTGGCCCCCGAACCCGACCGGGGTTGGGGACGAGTGGGTCCCTCGGGTGCCGGGCATTTCGTCAAGATGGTTCATAACGGGATCGAGTACGGACTGATGGAGGCCTACGCCGAGGGTTTCGAACTTCTTCGGGCGAAGGAGGAATTCGATCTCGATCCGGCCGCGATCGCCGAGATCTGGCGCTCCGGATCGGTGGTCCGCTCCTGGCTGCTCGACCTGGCTGCCGCCGCGCTGGCCGCAAACCCCGGTCTTGAAAACGTCGCCCCCTATGTCCCCGATTCCGGGGAAGGCCGCTGGACAGCCCGGGAAAGCATTGACCTCGGGGTCCCCCTCCCGGTGATCACTCTGGCCCTCCAAATCCGGTTCCGCTCCCGGCAGAATTCATCCTTCGGAGCAAAACTCTTGTCCGCGCTCCGAGGCCAGTTCGGCGGCCACGAAGTCCGGGGAGCGAGGAATGGGGGTGGACAATGAATAAACCGATCGACAATTCTCTTCCGGCACTGAGTTCTCCCCAGATCTGCGATATCCCCTCCGACGATTTTTATATCGAACCCTTCACGATGGTGATCTTCGGCGGGGCCGGTGATCTCTCCCGGCGTAAGCTGCTGCCGATGCTTTATCATATCTACCGGGAAGGGGAGATGCCGAAGGATTTTGCCATCATCGGATTCGGCCTACCCCCGCTCGACGACCGCGGCTACCGGGACTTCGCCCGAGCCGCCCTCAAAGAGTTCGGAGAAGAGGAGAACGACCAGACGCAACGGGAAGCTTTTTTGGAGAAACTTTTTTATCGGGCCGGCAACTTCAAAGACGGAGACAACTACCAAAAGCTGACCGCCGACCTCTACCGGTTCGGAGGAGGCGATGACGGAAAGAAGCGCCCGGTAATTTACTACCTGGCTGTCCCCCCGGATCTGACCCCGACTATCATCCCCTTACTGGACGAACACCGGCTCTGCCAGGGGCGGTTCGAGACCAAGATCATCATCGAAAAACCCTTCGGACGCGACCGCCGCTCGGCGGCCCAGCTCGGCGGGGTCGTCTCCAGGGCCTTCGAGGAGCGGCAGATCTTTCGGATCGATCATTACCTGGGCAAGGAGACAGTCCAGAACATCATCTTCTTCCGTCTCTCGAATTCAATCTTCGAACCGCTCTGGAACCGTCGCTACATCGACAACGTCCAGATCACCGTCGCCGAGAACCTCGGAATCGAGCACCGAGGAACCTACTATGAAGGAACCGGAGTGGTCCGAGATATCTTCCAAAACCATCTGCTCCAGCTGGTTGCCCTGGTGGCGATGGAACCCCCGGTCGGTTTCGCCCCCGAGTACATCCGTGATGAGAAGGTAAAAGTTTTCCGTTCGATCCAGAAATTCCGGGAGAGAGACGTTGACCGATGGACGGTCCGGGGCCAATATGGGCCGGGGAAGATCGAGGGGAAACCGGTCTCCGGGTATCGAGAGGAGAAGAATGTCGCCCCCGACTCCAACGTCCCCACCTTCATCGCCACCCGGTTCCTGATCGACAACTGGCGCTGGGCCGGGGTTCCTTTCTACCTCCGAAGCGGTAAACGACTCCCCCGCCACCTGACCCAGATCCGGATCGAGTTCAAGCAGCCCCCCTTGAAGCTCTTCAGCCAGACCGGACGGGCAATGCGGCCCAACGTCCTCACCCTGACTATCCAGCCCCGGGAAGATATCCGACTCCACTTCGGGGTCAAACATCCTCTCTCCCGCAACGAGATCTATCCGGTCACAATGGATTTTGACTATCGCCGGGCATTCCGGGTGAAGAATCACCGCCCCTACGAGCGGCTCCTGATCGACTGCCTCCGGGGTGACCTTACCCTCTTTGTCCGCCAGGATGGGGTTGACACTCAATGGACGGTGGTCGATCCGATCAATCAACACTGGGAGAATTCCCTGCCGACCGAATTTCCCAACTACCCCGCCGGGAGCTGGGGGCCGGAAGAATCCGATCTTTTGCTTAAACAGGAAAACCGGGAATGGCTGCGGATATAAAGAGAGGACTATGGTTCGGAAGATCCCCTCAGGAAACGGTCAGATGCTGATTGTCTCAAACCGGGATTATCGGATCCGAGATATCTATTATCCCACCGTTGGCCGAAAATACCACAGCGGCGGGCTCCCTCCCTATCGTAAATACCGGCAGAGGGCGGTGTCTTGAAGGCCGGCCGTCCGGAAATGAAAGCTCCCTTTAAAGTCATTGTCCGCCCGTCCCGGGCAGGACTCGGGGAAGCCGCCGCCGATTATCTCCTCAGCCGGGCGGACAAAGCTGTCACTGCCCGGGGCCGGTTCACTTTGGCACTTTCGGGCGGTTCCCTGCTGAAAATTATCTCGCCGGCCCTGATTGATCGCCGAAAAGCGGCTGGAGCCGCTTGGCCGGCCTGGGAAGTTTTCTGGGCCGATGAGCGCTGCGTGGCCCCGGAGAGCCCGGAGAGTAACTACGGCCAGGCCCACCGGATGCTCCTGCGATATCTGCCCATCCCCCCCAAACAAATCCATCAGCTAAGAAATCCACTCAACCCGGCGGAGGCAGCCGCCGGTTATGAGGGGAGGTTGAAGCGAGTCTTCGAATCCGATCCCGCCCGTCCGCCCCGTTTCGACCTGATCCTGCTCGGGCTGGGCGAAGACGGACATACCGCGTCACTCTTCCCCGGCCTCCCGGCCCTGACTGAAAACCGGCGCTGGGCGGTGGCGGTGACGGATAGCCTCCGGTCACCAAGACAGCGGGTCACCCTGACACTCCCAGTAATCAACAACGCCCGCCGGGTGGCATTTATTGCCGCAGGTCCGCGGAAAGCGCGGATAGTAGCCCGGGTACTGAGAGGCGACAGTCAAGGTTCAGCTCTGCCGGCGGAACTGGTTGCTCCTCTTTCGGGCCAGCTTCGCTGGTTTCTCGACAAGGCCGCAGCCGCCGAACTGCGGCCAGGCAAGGGGGGGCCGAAGATCTGACTACGATCAAAAATCGCTAAACTTCACCGTCGATCACCCGGGAATTCGCGGTTCAGTCCAAATTTTAGAGTATATAGTGTCTGAACGGAAAGTTGCGGCCCTATTATGACCAAGGAGTTCATCAAATAATTCAATCTGAATGTCGCGGCTCATAGTAGATGAGCCTGGCGTCCCAGGTAAATGAGACTGGTATCTGATATAATGCGTAAATTGCTCTACTGAAATTACGCTGGTTCTCAAAGGAAATACTGTCTCGGATTATGATCCGGCACTCCGTTGGAGTGCTGCTGAGAGTTGATGGCGGCGTCTTTTATCCCGGGGTTGCACTCCGGGCTCTGATGTTAAACGCCGTTCACGTCCCTTCAGTTACCCCAAAGGGGTAAAACATCATAGCCCGGCGAGAATCGCCGGGATCATAATGGATCAGCACCAATTAATCAGCCCCCCTGAAGGGGGGCCAGATCAAAACCGAATTTCAATTGAGATTGTCCTTGAGTTTAATATATTGACATATTTTTTAAGAGAGTGAGGCGTGAGTCTCATTTAAGGTGAGGCGTCATTCCTGCCTGCGCTTTTAGCCGGCACAGACAGGAATGTCCGTGCCGCCAAGCAGGAAAAACTTTATTCCTCGCCACCCGACCCCCGGAAAATCAGCTGGGATCCGAAAATCCCCCCTCCGCGCCGCAATAAAACCGGTGCCCCTGAATCGCCCACAGGCCACCGTCGAACCAACCCCGCCTTCGCCAGGGTTACGGCGAAGCAGCCTGGATAAGCGAAGTCGGCGGTGCCCCATCCAAAGACCGAACTACGCTTGCGCCACTATTTTCAATTCACGGACTCGCACTTCCGCCTTACCGTGCAGGGGATAGTGCATTACATAGGCCCTGGATTCCCCGATGTCGTTTTGCCAGCCGAAAGTGAATTCTTTTGATCCGATATATTTTTCATAGGAGACTTTTCCAATGAAGCAGACTGTTTTTGGTTTTTGATCCTGAATAATTCTCTCGATCTTCAATCTGCCCTTAATTTCCTCTCCGGCTTTGAGCAAGGTGATATTTCGAGTTGGCCGTTCAATTATATTGATCAAGCCTAATTGATAAATTTGATTGAATTTATTCTGGTGGATTTCCTTCAACTTTGCATCGTCTCTAAGGTCCTCCATCGACTCCTCGATCAAACCGGCTCTTAACAGCAGGTACCAGAATGATTTGTTGTTGGAGAATGGGACTCCCCGATCAAATGATCCGGGATGCGGATTGATGCCGACAAAAAGTAATCTGGCGTTTTGGTATTGATACTGAATCATATTTCTGGTTCCGGATAGATAAGTCTGCCCTGGCGGACTTTCAGGAATGGAGTCAAGCGATGCGGGGGGGCGCTTTTCAAAGTCATAATATCAAATACAGACCAGTGCCGCTTGGTCAGAGCGTCGGCGATTAAAGACCGGTGACAACGCCAGGGAACTGCTTCGGCACACATTATCGCGGTGGTTTCCTTCCGGGCAATTTTTTCGAGAAGCCTAATCCCCCTTTCAAATTCCGGTGTACTCATATAATCAGCGAACCCCCGAAAGGATCGGTTGTTCCAGCCAAGATTCTTTGATTCCGCTGTGGTCTGGCGGAGACCTCCCAGTTCCGCTATGTGGGTGTAATGGATGCCGGCCTTCTCCAACGAACTCTCGATTGTCTTACTGTTAAATTGCGGATTATGGCGAGATTTAGGGATTGATCGGACATCGACAACCCCTTGCACATTGTGCGCTTTGAGCAGGTCAATAAACTCGGCCGTAGTTCTCGTCGAGTGTCCAATCGTGAATAATACCTCTTTCTGTCTTTGCTCTGAGGACATAGGTTGATCAGAAGTTACTTTTTGCATTTCCCGTCGGCCACCCCGGTTACAAGGTGAAACACGAGGTTGAAGAGGTATTATCCCTGAAACCTGCCCGAAAGGCAAAAGAAAGACTCTGACGAAAGGACCAGGGGGGGTATCTGCCTTGCGACAGGGTCAGAGGGCAGATCAGGGAAAAAATCGGCGAACGGCGGAGTTTAGACCAGAACTGAAAGATTCCGGCCTGACCGGGAAGAAGACAACCGGGTTAACAGCAGAGTCCGGAAGAAAGACGGCTGGACCATCCCCTATTTTTCGCTATCTATCTGATGGATCAGCGCGACTTCCTTGCAGTTGGGGAAATGGGGACAGTGGATGCAGTCCTTCCAGATCTTCTGAGGGAGGGTCTCTTTCTCCACCCGGACAAAGCCGAGCTTGCTGAAAAAGTCCGGGGAAAAAGAAAGGGTAAAAACCCGGGGGACCCTCAACCGGACGGCCTCCTTCAGGCAATCCTCAACCAGAATTCTCCCCCAGCCCTGGCCTCGCAGCTCCTTGGCCACCGCCAGGGACCGGACCTCAGCCAGGTCAATCCAGCAGACCTGCAGGGCCGCGCAACCCAACACCTTACCCTGTTCAACGATGACCCGAAAATCCCGGATCCCCTCGTAGATTGAGGAAAGGGAGCGGGGCAACATCTCCCCCTGGGCGGCATACTCGTTTACCATCGCCCGAATCCCCTCGGCATCGGTGAGATAGGCTGGACGGAGGAAGGGAGTCGATTCCCGACCCTGAACAAATTCGCTCATTTGATTATTCCTTCTTTATAGCTGGAGAACTAAGATAGCTTCGTTGTCTTCAGCCAACTGGCACTACTGGCAATCTCAGTTTAATGATTGTAACCTAATCTGGATGATTCGGGCGTAAAGTTATTTCCCCGACGCGGTACTATTCTTCTATCACCACCCGGCTGCCCCGAGGAAGGAAGATGAAGAGTTCCTCAACTTCCTCATTGCGCATCCTGACGCAGCCATCGCTGGACTGGGTTCCGACCGTCTCCGGTTGGGTAGTCCCGTGGATCCCATAGGTGGCGTAGGGATCCTGAAACCCCATCCAGCGGGTCCCCAAGATATTCCGCTCGTCGGAGGGGTCGATCACCTCCCCATCATAAAACCAGGGCGGATCGATCAGCTTGGTGACAATGGTAAACTCACCTTCCGGGCTGCAGTTGTCCCGCCCGGTCCCCACTGAGTATTCCTTAAAAAACTCCCCTCCGTAGAGGAGGGTCAGTGAGTTTTTCGATTTGCTGACCCGGACGGAAAAAGATTTAGCAGGGATCTGCAACTTCTGTCCGGGGTGAATCACATCCCCGGGCAGCCGGTTCAGCAGTTGAATCAGGTCGGCGGTGGTCGTATGCTTCCGGGCGATCGCCGATAGGGAGTCGCCGGCCCGGACCGTATAGGAAAGGGTTAACGAGCCATCTTCCCCGGAGAAGAGCCGGTCAAAATTAATTTCTCCCAGTCGTGCTCGAGCCTCGGCCCGGGGCTCTTCCGGGCCGGGAGAATTCAGCACAGCGCGGTAGTCCTCTTCCACCCCGGTAAGATCCCCGGCCGCTTGACGAAGATCGCCCCGAACCCGGAGGGCTTCCCCCCTCCTGGGAGAATCTGGATAACGGTCGAGGAACTCGTCGAGAAGATCCGGTTCACCCCGCCCGGCAGCAACACGGGCCAGCTGGAAACGGACCTCCTCTCTCAGGCCGGGGTCGTCGAAAATGGCCAACTCCTTCCAGATCTCTTCGGAAGCCGAGTAATCTGTTTGCCGGGCCAATACACGGGCCAGAAGATGTGCTACCGGTTCTGTCTGATCCCGATCCTCCTCCCGACCGACCAAATCCCGAAGCAGAGGGATCGCTGCCCGGTCGTCTCCCGCTCGGACCAGTTCAGTCGCGGTCTCCAGCTTCGCCTGCCAGGCCTGGGGCCGTGAACAATAGAACTTGATCAGGAGGCCGACGGCCAGAAGCAGGATAATAACCAAATAAAATGAAGGCTTGGCTCGCATAAACAATTCTTCCGGAGAGGGAGAATTCAGGCAGTCTGATCCGCCCGAGAACGGCGTCGGATGCCTCTTGTCTTCCTGATCTCGCCCTGCACTCCCTGGAATAGTCCCAGACCAAAATAGAGCATAAAACCGAAGAAGACCCCGAACTGGGGGTGGGTGATCAGGATGACCAGCATCAATATCGCCGCCACCAGGTAGATCTGGGGTTGTTTCCGTCGCAGGTGCAGGTTGAGCAGGGTCGGATAGGTCAGGCTGGTGACCATCAGAGCACTGAGAACAATCATCATAAAGGGAATGGCGATCTCCCATTCAAGCTGAAAATGACGGATGAAGATGATGAAGGAAAGAACCACCCCGGAAGCGACCGGCGAAGGCAGACCCTTGAAGTCGGTCTTCTCATCCTGGTCGACCTGGATGTTGAAACGAGCCAGACGCAGGGCGGTAAAGACGATAAAGAGAAAAGCTATCCCGACGCCGAAACCCTTGTATTGAGAAAGGATCACCTGGTAGGCAAGGATGGTGGTGACGGCACCAAAGGAAAAGAAGTCGGCCAGGGAATCAAGTTCGACTCCGAAGCGGCTGGTAGCCCGGTAGAGCCGGGCCAGCTGGCCGTCGAAGAAGTCAAAGACCATCGCCAGAAGAAGAAACCAGGCCGCCTGGGGGTAGTGATCCGGATCTCCTCGCAAAATCAGGGAGAGGGCGTAAACCCCGCAGAAGATATTACCGGTAGTGAAGAGGTTGGGAAGTATATATATCTTTCTCATCCCCATCTCCCCATCACTGTCCTGCCCCCCCGGACTTTTTCTCCCAGGGCAACCGTAAACTCGGCGGATAGAGGAAAGAAGAGCTCGACCCGGGAGCCGAAACGGATCAAACCCAGTTTCTGACCACTGGCGAGCTGATCGCCGATCCGGCAGCGACAGACAATTCTGCGAGCGATGGTCCCGGCGATCTGCTGGATCATCCAGGTTTTCTCCCCATCGCGAAAACCGATCATCTGAGCCTCGTTATTTTCCGAAGCTTCCTCCCGAAAGGCCTGGAGGAACTTCCCCGGTCGGTGAGAGAGATAGGCCACCTCACCGGATAGGGGAGCGTAGTTGATATGCTCATCAAAGACGGACATAAAGATACTGACCCGGCAAACCTTCTCCTTCAGGAAGTCCTTCTCCTCAATCTGACGGATATCAATCACCTTCCCTGAGGCCGGAGCAATTATCTCGCCGGGGACAAAGGTCTGATCGATCCGCGACTCCCGGAAAAAACCGGTCGAGGCCGCCGCCAGAAGGAGGAAGAGGACCCCGACCGGCCAGATAACCGGAAGAAAAATAATAAACCCGGCCCCGAGCAGAGCGAAAATCAATATGAATCTCCAGCCTTCTTTTTCTATTGTGTACATTTTAATATTAATTCTCTTCCGTTTTGTGTGGCTGAACAGTATTTATTTTAACTGTGTAAACACTCAGGCAAACAGTGCCTGAAAGGAAATCTCCAATTACATATAATCGGTCATTGCGAGGAGGGACGAGGAAGCAGTCTGTTTGGCTGGCAGATTCCACCTGATATCAGGTTTTCGTTCCGGCACGGATGAGATCGAAAATCAGGCTATACTATGGCATAGAACGGGGAGAAAGGTCAAGACCGGGATCAAGAGCTGCCGCCGGATAGATCGCCCAACATCAGAAACTGATCATACCGAAGAGAATCTTGATATCTTCGTCCCGGAGCTTGATCCCGGCCCCGCCGTAAAAACCCGGTTCGTCGAGGAGGTTATCCACGCCCAGGCGGAGATAAAACGCCCACCAGAAATGGGTATCAACATAGGCCCGCAAGAGAAAGGGGTCAATATTCTCATCTTTCTCCTTGCTCCAGACGTCCCGCCCCTCCACGGTCAGGACCAGGTCCTCGCCCCAGAGCCGGAAGTCGAGCCCACCCCCGATCCGCCCTTCCAGCATTCCACCCCGGACGGTGAGACGGTTGTCGAAGAAACGCAGCCCGATCTGGGCGTCCAGCTCGGTCGAGGGATCATCGGTCCGGTCAGCCTCGGTCCCCTCCCCCGCCAGGAGGCTGAAGCCAACCAGGTAAAGCTTACTCGGAGTCGGTTCGATCGCCACGTAGGCCTTGGTCAGGCTCCGTTTGTTCCGAGTATTGTAGGCCGCCTCCGCCCCGAGATAGATCCGGATCCGCTCGGCCTTGGTCAGCATATCGGTCAGCTTCCCCCCGGCGGTATCGACCGAGGCCAGAGTGGCCCGAGTGTCGGTATAAAGATCGTCCTCATTGACCAGTTTCCCGATCGTCCCCTGGCCCCGGTTGATCTTGTCGGTGATCTCTTCCAGATTGCGCGCCGTCCCCTTGATCGCGGGGGCGGCATCCTCTAACTGCCCGACGATATCCTCCACCTTCTGCCGGTTCCCCTCAACCAAGGCCTGAAAATCGGCGAAGAGTTCCTTCAAGTCTTCGTAAATCTCGGGGTCGTTGACCAACCGCCCGAGCGTCCCCTCTCCACCGGCAATTCGTTGAGAGATCGACCGGATATCCCGATAGATGTCATCCTCGGAGATCAACTTGCCGACCGTCCCCTCCCCCCGGGAGATCTTCTCGGTCGTCTCCCGGACCGAGACCAGGATCTCATCGACATTCGCGCCGGCATCGCCCAGACTGGAGATAGCTTCCGAAAGCCCCGGTGAGCTCGTCCCCTCGATCAGATCGCCCTCGGCGAGATAGCCGGAAGACTCGTCCCCCCAGACGATATCGACCCGTTTACCTCCCAGCAGACCGATATCGCCCAGGCGGAAGATCGAGTCTCGAGGGATCTCCACCTTCTCGTCGATCTCCAGGACAACCTGGATCCGCCCCTTGTTCTGGAGCAAGGACCTGACCTTACCCACCTCCATCCCACCCAGGGCAACCTTGTTTCCCGGCTCCAGCCCCCCGACCTGATCAAAGGTAACGGTGACCCGATATTGATTTTTGAAGATCCGGATATCGGTGAGGACGATGGTAAAGAGGGCCAGGAGAGCCACGCCGATAAAAAAGAAGATCCCGACTTTTTTTTCCACTGAAACTGTCATTATCTTACCCCGGTTCTCTCCGCTGAAAGCGGTGACTTTTCCTCTCTGGGTATCCCCTGAATAAAGTTTCTGACCTGGGTCTGAGAGGTGTTTCTGATCTCCTCTGGAGTGCCATCGGCGATGATCCTCCCTTCGTGGATCATCGCGATCCGGTCGGCGATCAGATAAGCGAAATTCATATTATGGGTCACAGCAATGGTAGTAAATCCGATCCGTCGATGAAGTCCGACAATTAAATGGCCGATGGTGGCGGTCAGAATCGGGTCGAGACCGGTAGCCGGTTCGTCGAAGAGCATCACCGTCGGATCCATTACCAGGGCCCGGGCCAGCGCGACCCGCTTCTGCATCCCTCCCGAAAGCTCGGACGGCAGCTTGTTCTCCACATCAAAAAGCCTGACCTGGCTAAGTCGGTCGCGGACGATTTCGGCGATCTTCTCCTCGGAAAAATCACTGTGCTCTTCCAGGGGCAGGGAGATATTCTCTCCCACGGTCAGCGACTGAAGCAAGGCGGCAGACTGGAAGACCACCCCGAAAGTCTGACGGATCGCGTAGAGTTCCGCGGTCGAACAGTTCGGAATCGAGACCCCATTCACCAGGACATCCCCGGAATCGGGACGAAAGAAACCGAGGATATGCTTGAGCATAACCGACTTCCCCATCCCGCTGCCCCCGATGATCACCACCACCTCCCCCTTCTTCACCTCGAGATTTACCCCCCGCAGGACCTCTTTTCCCCCTAAACTTTTACAGAGTCGGTTAAGCTTAATCATTATTCGACACTCAGTAAAAAACGGCGGTGATAAAATAGTCGAAGACCAGGATACTCAAAAAGGAGAAGACCATAGTCCGGGTGGTAGCCTGTCCGACACCCTGGGCTCCGCCCCGGGTATTCAACCCCTGGTAGCAAGCGACGGCAGCGATAGTCACCCCGAAGACGATCGCCTTGATCATCCCGTTGAGAATATCCATCAGCTCGAGGTTGGTCAATACCCCATCGAAAAAGGAGTGGTAACTGACCCCGATCTGGAGCCGGGCAATCATCGCCCCCCCAAAGATTCCGACCAGGTTGGCAAAGATGGTAAGGACCGGGAGCATCACGAGGAAGGCCCAGATCCGGGGCATCACCAGGTAGCGGACCGGATTGATCGCCATCGCCTCCAGAGCGTCAATCTCCTCTGAGACTTTCATCGTCCCCAGCTGGGCGGCCATCGCCGAACCCACCCGTCCGGCCACGATAATGGCGGTAAAGACCGGGCCCATCTCCCGGCAGATCGAGGCGGCGACGATATTGCCGATCGTCCCCTGGAGTTGGAACTGGACCAGTTCCTGGCCGGTCTGAAGCGCCAGGACCATCCCGGTAAAGAGAGCGACCACCATCACCACCGGGAGACTCTCCACCCCGGTAAGCAGCATCTGAGCGAATATTGCCTGTCGATACTTCCAGGTAGCCTTAAACCAGTAAAATCCCTTGAAGAGGAGGGTGACCGTCCCCCCCATCCCCTCCAGGGATTCGAGGATCTTGGCTCCGGTTTTATCCAGCAGAGACATCGCAAGAGCAGGAGTTAGAATTCAGGAGTCAGAAAAACCCCGATAGCCTTTCTCCTGGATTCTGGATTCTCACTGTAATACTTCCCCCCCGGACTCCAGAGGCTCGAAGAGTTCGGCTCCCTCGGGGAGCCGGAATTCAAAGAGACTGTCGGACAGACCGGTGTTGATCTTCCAACCGCTGATCTTTAGTTCCACCGGGGAGCCGGACAACCCGGAGATCTTCATCTTCCTGATCAGCCAGGTTCGAGGATCGACCTCGGCCTGGACCCGCTCGATCTCCGCCTCGGCTTGATCCGGGATCACTGTGACCAGATAGTTTCCGTCGTCCAGGACGCGGACCGATCGCTCCGTCCCCCGCAACAGATCACGGATCGGGGAGGTCAGACCCCAGCTCATCTGGTCGATGGTCGCCTGCCGCTGTTCTTCATCCCGCAAAATGTAGGCTTCCACTACCTCAATATCCGGTGAATAAACCCACATCCGGTCCCCGGAGATCAGGACCTCCCGGCCGCCGGCAACCTGGGTCTTTAATTTATCCGGACTTTTAAACCTCAGGGAAATTCGAGTGGCCGGCGGGCGCTGTTCCGACTGGCCGACAACAGTATGATCGACCACCGCGACCAGGTCTGTGATATCTTTCCGGACCTGCTCCATCTGGTGAATAATCCGGTTGATGTCCGGTTCCCGTTGGACCGGGCGGATCAGCTCGCCGCTCGAAGCAAACACGGTCGGGGATAGAAACAAAACCGCGATCACGGCCTTAAACGTCTTTCTGTAATCGGCAATCATAATAAATCTCCCGTTTCCGGAGAGTATAACGTTCAAAAGAACTATCTTTTAGCCAACCGGATATCTCGCCCAATGAGACCGCCTGCGGAGGGGGCAGACCGGCGACCGGGGATTTCCCCCTCCACTCCCGAAGATCTTCAGGACGCGGCGCGCTGTAAAACCCGAAGAGACGTACTTCGCCGCCGGGCTTGAGAGAAGCAAAAATCTCTTCCGTGGTGAGCAGCGATCTTTGGCCTTTTAGAACCTGCCACCCAAGAAAAAGATCCGCAGTCCCCTCCCGTCCCGCACCGGGAGAATAACTCTCCACCGGGAAGGGAAGAGAGACGGCGCTCAGGTAACGGCAGAACCCATCGTGAAAGCAGAGACACTTCTCCAGCCTCTGCTCACCTTCCAGGTCCCGGGCGATCGCCTCCCAGATCATCTGCTCCGCTTCTTCAAGTTGGCTAATCTTCATAAGTGGATATTCTCCCATATTGAGCGCGATGGGGCAAGAAGCGAAGAACACCGGCCGGGAATTATTTCCCGCTCCGAACTTTTGCCGGTATGCTATTATAGTAGGTAAGTAAGTAACCATACAACGGAATGAGGAAATATTATGACCAGAAGATCCCTTGCCTTGACTGTCTTCAGCTTGATCCTGACGGTCGCTCTCCTTCTCCCCGCGACCCTGCCCGCGGCTACCGACCGGCCTTACCTCCACTTCTGCGGTGCCAACGGCACCATCTTTGGATCGGCGACCCTCCTTCATACCGGAAAGAGTAATGTCCTGCTCGATTGCGGCCTCTTTCAGGAAGAAGGTTACTCGGAGCGGGAGGTTGAACGGAGAAACAACTTTCTCCCTTTCTCCGCCCGGGAGATTGACTACATCCTGGTCAGCCACGCCCACGGCGACCACATCGGCCGGATCCCCCTGCTGATCCGGCACGGGTTCACCGGGAAGGTATATTGCACCAAAGCGACCGCCGAACTGAGCGAAATTATGCTCCGGCTGATGCAGTGGATATTATCCCAGGAAAAGTCACTCTATACCGACTCCCAGGTCGAGCGGGCCATCGCCAATATCGTTCCCTGTGAATACCACCGGACCTACACCCTCCCCGACGGCTTGAAATTCCGCTTCCTAAAAGCCGGGCATATCCTCGGATCGGCAATGGTTTACCTGGAATTCCCCGTTGACAAGCGGGAATACTCCCTGCTCTTTAGCGGCGACCTCGGCAACCCGAACAATTCCCTGCTCCCTCCCGCGGAGAAGATCGACGAAGTCGATTTCCTGATCTGCGAATCGACTTATGGCAACCGCCTCCACAACGACCCGGAAGAAGATCTCCAGAAATTCCGGGAGATTATCAACCAGACGGTAACCCAGGGGGGAAAGGTCATTATCCCCGCCTATGTCCTGGACCGGACCCAGAACGTTCTCTACGCCCTCAATAAATTGATCCGGGAAGGGGCCTTTGACCGCCCCTTTGATGTTTTCGTGGACAGCAAATACGCCAACCGATTAACCGGTGTCTACCGAAAATATTCCCATCTATTCCGCGAAGAGGTACAGTCGGAAATCCGGGCAGGGAAGAGACCCCTCTCCTTTCCCGCTCTGAAGAATTTCCCTCCCCGATCCACGATCAACGGGCCGGCGGTGATCCTGGCCCCCAGCGGGATGGCCACGGTGGGCGCGGTCCGAAATCATCTGACCAACTATCTTTCTGATCCCAAAAGCGCGGTTATCTTCGTCGGTTTCCAAGCGTCGGGTTCTCTGGGCAAGGATATTCTCGACCGAAAATACTCGGTCCGGATCGATAAAAAAACGGTCCCGGTCCGGGCCGGGACATATTACCTGAGCAGCTTCTCCGGCCACGCCGACTATCGTCAGATCATAGCCTGGCTGAAACAGGCTCGGCGGATCGGGCATATCTTCCTCAACCACGGGAAACCCGCAGACTCCCAGGGCCTGGCCAAGCATATCAAGACTGAGACTTCGTTTTCGGTCACGATCCCGAGATTTCTCCAGAAGATCTACCTGGACACGGTCCTGGAGGAGGAGAAAACAACGGAAGCGGGGAGAGAAACCCCGCAGGCGCCAGCCCGGGAGGCAATGGCTCGATCGCGATATTAAAAGGGCTCCCCGAAATAATCCGGGGAGCCCTTTTAAATTAAATAGCCCCTAGGGGAATCGAACCCCTGTCTCCAGACTGAGAATCTGGCATCCTAGGCCACTAGACGAAGGGGCCGTTTGTCATTGCGAAGAGCCAAGCAACGAAACAATCTCACTGCTTACTGCTCACCGCTTACTATCCTCTCAAAGTACCTCCGGAAGGACTCGAACCTTCAACAAACGGATTAAGAGTCCGCTGCTCTGCCAAATTGAGCTACGGAGGCGAATCTCGACCTTTCGTGTTAACTATAAGGATTTTTCCGGCGCGGGCAAGAAAATTCTTCCGGCAGAATTTTTCCCAGCCGGTAAGCTGCAACCAATCCCTCGCCCCACTCCCCGCCCTTTGGCTTTCGTTAGTTGAGCCTCTCTGAATTCCCGCCCCCGGCCCCGGCTCTCGCCGGTGCCAAAGCGCAAGTTCACCAGCTGCCACCGAATTTCCCAAACACAAATCCCCTCTCCCCCAATTCCGGGGGGCAGAGGGTTAGGGTGAGGGGGGATCCACGGCCCCCTCTCCAGTGCAACCGGACCGATTGCAATCAATATAACGGGTTCCCAGTGAAGTCTCTTCAAGGGACTGGGTGTTTTGAAGGGAGCTTGCCGCTGAACTCGAAGATTTTTTGCGGACCAGCCGAAAAAGAGGTTAGACAAATTACTGTCTCAAGAAGGTCTTCTCCCCCGTCACCGGAAAAGTTGACAGCTCTGTTGGTTTACGTCACACCAGAAGAAGAGCTGGGCCGCGCAATTTTTTGTGGACCGCGGCGGCGCATTGAAACGGGGGGGGGGAAGAGGGTTTCAGGCGGCTGCGGGGAGCGAGGTTGGGGGAGCCAACTGAAACCGGGCGGGGGGCGGGCTTATCTTCTTGATCTTCGATTATCTTCTGCCCGACTACGCCTTATTCCCCAACCCAATTCCAGAATTCGTGGGGGATCTTGTGCTCTTCAATCACCTGGCCAATATCCCGGCCGGAGGGTCCCACGCAGCGAAATTGAAGCAAATTCAGGATGTCGATCCCGGGAGGAGCTTCCAGAGTTCGGGCCAGTTTCGGGAAATCCCCTTTCTTTATCACATAGAACCATTCGTACTCCCGGAACCCCTCCCCGAAGTATTTCTCCACTCCCGGCCCTAAATCCTGCCCCTTTACTTCCAAATCCCCAGCCGGGGTCAAATGGGCTTCCAGGTATCTACTCCCGTCCTCGTCAGTGTAATCCCGCAATACCACTGGGAAGTTTCTCTTCCGGAATTTCGGGGACGAGCGGAATTGCCCGGTCCTTTCCTTATCGTAACCCGTCCCCGGATCTTTGACGATCCGGACCCGGGTCATTCTCTCCAAGGAAAATACTCTTTCAGCTTTCCGCAGGTAGCAGTAACCCGTGACACAGATTGATTCCCCGTACATCCTGATCTCTTCCGGCTTGATCGTCCGGACACTGCCAAAACCGAAAGCATCGGTATAGCTGAACCGAATCAGCTTCTTCTGCTTAATCCCCCAGGATATCAAGGCATACCGTTTCTTTACTGTCGGTTTGCCTCTGAGCGCGGCTTCAAATACCGATTGATTTGCAACTTGAACGTTCACATTCCTATGACTCACTTGAGTTTCACGATAAACATATGAAAATTCTCAAGATATTTATTCCTTTTTATAGCTGAGAACAGATCTTTGGATGAAGAAACAATTTCTTCCTCTTTGCAACCACTTCCCCGATTCTCTCTCGATGCGCCGTGTCATAGCCCGTCACAGCAGCCTGTCACGGCTCTTTCTCATTTCAGAGCATTTCCCGGAACATACCGGCAAGTGGGGTCCGTCGGTCGCGCCCCCGTTCGCAAAGCAGTCCCTTCGCCAGTAGCGCCTTAAGATCCCGCCGGAGCGACCGCCGACTGACCTTCGAGCACGTTGTTTCAAGGTCCTGGATCGAAAGGGCGCCGTATTCGATCAGATGGCCTATCGCCAGCGCCTGACCTCCGGACAACCGGTGTTTTTGAAAGAGGTTGGCGATCCTCTTCTGGCTCAGGCCCCGAAAGCAGTAGAGTTCGAGGCATTGCTTCTGGTGGGACTGAGGTGCTCGTCCATTACCCGGCGGGCCAACCGTGAACCCGGAGGCGATTTAATCGAGACCGCCGCCCAGGTCAGTTCCCCGGTTCCCCGGTTCCCCGGGCTGTCCCGAGCTCGTTACGGACCGCGAAGGCGGCCTTGACCGGCTTGACCAGACGCTCGAAGTCGGCGTAGGCGAGGCGGATCAGCTCGCGATGGGTCCCGGAGTTGAAGATGATCTCCCGGCTCTGGGCCAGTATTTCGGCGGCAAAGACCTTCATCCCGTAGAGATTGCCGAAGGGAGGCATCGCCCCCAGATCGCAGCCCGGGAACAGATCCGCGAACTCTTCTTCCCGGGCAATCTCGACTTTCTTCGCCCCGGCCGTTTTCGCCAGACGCTCGGTATCCACCCAGTAGGAAGCGGGAAGAACGGCCATCGCCAGTTCGCCATCGATCTTAACGATGATGGTCTTGGCCAGTTCCTTTCCCGGGATCCCCGCCGCCGCCGCGATCTCCTGGGCGGTATAAGCCGGAAAGTGGCCAATGGTTTGGTACTTCACCTTGCCCTCTTCGAGAAACTCCTGCAGCTCTTTC
Source organism: uncultured bacterium (assembly GCA_964465735.1). Taxonomy (GTDB): domain Bacteria; phylum Auribacterota; class Erginobacteria; order Erginobacterales; family Erginobacteraceae; genus Erginobacter. The sequence goes on along the minus strand of CAYXKT010000036.1, from coordinate 1,982 downwards.
ACCGGCATAACCGCCTCCTTGATTGAGATGAGTTCCAGGGAAAGAATGTTTAAAGAGGCGCAAAGCGCTCCCGGCCTCTTCTGACCCCGGTTACTCCGTTGAAATTGTCAAGACAGGGTTGCCCGGCAGTTCCAGAACACTGACCCTCAAACCCCGCGCGAGCCGGTTTGGGTCAGGGGGTCGGGACCGCCAGGGTCTCTTGCGCGGGGGGCAGCAATGTTTCCGGCAGACTGGGGACGGGAAGCCGGGGGGAGATACATCCGGAGATCCGGATCAGGATATCGGCCCGGAAATGCGGGTTATCCACCGGCAGGGCAGCTTCCCAGGCCTGGCTGGCAAATTTTATTGCCGACCCCTGGTCCCCGGTATCCAGACAGTGTTGAGAGAGAGCGGCCAGGGTCAGACCTTTGAACCGGGGGGCCTCGATCAGCGCGACAATATTCTCGACCTGCTGGTAATCTTCCAGTCCGGCCCAACATTGGGCTATCTCCATCAAGACCAGGTCCCGGAAGAGGTTATCCTCGATCGCCCCGGCCTCCGCGGCCACTTCCTGGAGAATTTTTTCCGCCTCATCCCGGCGATCCAATTTTTCCAGCCAACTCGCGATCCGGGCCAGCGCCCCGATCCGGGGGACCGGGTCGGGGAGGGCTAAAGCCTGCCGGTAAGCATCTTCGAGTAACTCCCCGGCCCCCTCCCTTTCCAACTGCGCCAACCGACCGGCATAATCGGTGAGCACCTCGATGCGAAAATCCGGGTCCTCGACCAATTCGGCGGCCCGGCGGGCCGGCTTTAACCGGTCCAGCGCATCGACAGTCTTCCCGGCTTTGATCAAGCTTCCAGCGGCCCTGATCAAGATCCAGGCCCGGTAATAGGGTTCCTCAATCGTCTCGATGATCTCCCCGGCGGCTTCCTCCTGGTCAGTCTCCAGATAACGGGCGGCAATCACGGCCGCCGCCCCGGAATAGAAGAAATCATACCCAATCTCTTCGGCCAGTTCTCGGGCCTCGAGGAGGAGTTCTCCGGCGGCTTCTTCCCGATTGGCCTGGACGTATTGCCCGGCCAATTCGCAGAAGGCAAGTACTTTATAATAGGGCGCCTCCACCGACTGGGCGGCCAGGAGAGCCCGGGCGAAAAACTCATCGGCAAGGGAATTATCGCCCCGTTGGAAATATGCGCCGGCTACCCGGGAGAGGACCCCGGCCTGAAAATAGGGAGGGCCGGGGCGGCCGGCTAGGTCACCGGCCAGTTCCAGGGCATCTTCCAGCGAGTCCCGGCTCGTCTGGTCAGCGGAAGAAGTCCGTGCCCGGTCCTGGCTAACGACTTTTTCCGCCAACTCACTGAAAGTGTAAGGACCGATTTTGGTCTTGCCTTCCTGGAGTCGAATCACGCGGGGAGAGGCCGGATATAGGAACAAGGCCTGTTCGAGTCGGGCCAGGGCTTCCCGCTCCAGGTATTCCGCTTCAGTGGCTTTTCTCTCCCACTCCTTTTGCGCCAATTTTACCAGTTCGGCAGCTTCCCGGACCAGTGCATTGACCGCTCGGTCCTCTTCCGACTGACCACAGGAAAACAGAGCAATCGCCAACAGAGAGATAAACGCCGGATAGAAATATCGCTTCATTTCCATTCCTGATCTTGGTGAGAGAGACCAACAACCGACAGGATCAAGATGAAGGGTGAGCGAGGGGATTTGAACCCCCGGCCACCTGGGCCACAACCAGGTGCTCTGACCAGCTGAGCTACGCTCACCATATACCCGGGGAGTCTGTCCCAGACCACCCGGAACTTCCGCGATCTGGCAGCCGGTCCGGATATTTTCTCCCGGCACCGCCAACTCGCAATGCAATTAGAACAGGTGAAGGCGGACGGGGCAAGAGAATTCCAGTAATAATCCTCCGCCCCCGCCCCAATACGCCTGGCAGGATTCGAACCTGCGACCCTCGGATTAGAAATCCGATGCTCTATCCAACTGAGCTACAGGCGCA
>CAYXKT010000035.1:0-20468 GCA_964465735.1 uncultured bacterium | reverse complement strand
GTCGGCCGGCAAAATCTTAGCACGTTTCATCCGCAATAATCGCTCAACTTAGGTAGAACTCTTTCTTCTCCCGTCCTCAATATCCGATATTCAGTTTGTCTTCTTTGAATCCATCCTTTCATAAAACTCTGGCAGTGCCTATTAAAACTCAATCTGAAGATGGGCAATCTCCGGGGTATTGCCGATCCGGACCGGCGGGCCCCAGGTCCCGGCCCCGCCGGTGACATAGATCTGTGTCTCCCCGATCACGCCGTACCCCCGGCTGACCGGATAAAGGGCGGTGGTGATCAGGTTGAGGGGGAAAAGCTGACCGTGGTGGGTATGCCCGCAGAGAATCAAATCGACTTGTTCGTCGGCCGCTTCTTCGATCCGCCCCGGCTGGTGGTCGAGGAGGATCACCGGGCATCGCCGATCAACCCCCGCCAGTATCTTCCTTAAGGGAAATTCGCCCCCCGACTGCCGCCGGGCAGTCATATCCTCCCGTCCGGCCAGGTAAAAACTCTCCCCGATCCGGACCGCCCGATCACGGAGAAAGATTATTCCAAACTGGGAGAACGCATCCACCACCTGGTCCGCTCCACTGATAAATTCGTGATTTCCGGTCACGGCATAGACCCCCAGCGGAGCCCGAAATTGCGCGAGCAACTCTCTGACTTTCTCATCCTTGAGGAACTGGATATCACGATCGACAATATCTCCGGCAAAGACAATCAGGTCGGGTCCGATGGCCTCGATCTCCTCTACCATCTGCTCGAGCAGTGCGCGGTTGACCATCACTCCAAGATGGAGATCGGAGATCAGGATCAGATCGAGCTTTCGGATTGGGCCGCAGGAAGTCTTCAAACGCAGGGGATGGTGGGACACTCTGAGTTTTCGGGCATTGAGATGTCCGGACAGGAGCAGGAGAACTACCGCCGCCCCGACGATCAGCAAGGTCTTCAACCCGATGGACCGATGCCGGACTCCACCCGATCCCCGGACGAAGCGGGATCGCCCCAGATAGATCAGCCAACCGACCAGATCGATCAGCAGCAGGATCAGGGTCGCGTAAAAGATAAACCCGAACCACCAGGCGCCCAATTTCCAGAGGAACTCGCTTAACGCCAACGGGAATAAGCGCTGGACGAACCCGACCAGGAAGAGGGTGGAGAAAAGGAAGCCCAACACCAAACCCGCCGCCCACCGCGACCCCTTTCTCCCGGGCAGGGCCGACCGAAGGTGAAAGAAGAGATAGATATGGGCCAAGAGATAAAGTCCCAGGACGACAATGAAAATCAGGGGCATAATAAACCACAAGCGCGGGTAGTCTCGTCGAATGTTTAGAGGCGATTTTGCTGAAAAATAATAACTTACCACATCGCTAAACTATCAGCCAGAGTTTTCCCCCTTGATGTTTTCCTCCTTGACTCCGACCGAGAGAGGAATACTATGATAGCAAACAGGAATCCGGGATTGGAAGGTTTGATTTCGGTACTCCCCGTCCTGTATTCCGACCTCCCTTGACAATGAAAAAGCTGATCTCGATCTCCGCGCCGCTGACCACTGCCGTTCTCCAATCTCTGAGAGCGGGAGACCGGGTCTTGATCCAGGGGACCGTTTACACCGCCCGCGACAGCGCTCATCAACGGCTGGTCACAGCGCTCGAGGAGGGGCGGGATCTGCCCTTTGACCCCCGGGGCCAGATCATCTACTACACCGGTCCCGCGCCCGCCTCCCCGGGGACAGTCATCGGGCCCGCCGGACCAACCACCTCCGGCCGGATGGACCCTTTTACCCTTCCCTTGCTGAAAGCCGGTCTGAAAGGGATGATCGGTAAGGGTGACCGCTCCCCAAAGACAGCGGCAGAGATCCAGCAGGCGGGCGCGGTCTATTTTGTCGCCACCGGCGGGGCGGCTGCCCTTCTGGCCCGGGCTATCCGGAAAGCCGAAATTGCCGCCTATCCCGAACTGGGCCCGGAAGCGATCCGCCGCCTGGAAGTGGAAGACTTCCCCGCCTTAGTCGCCCTCGATATTCACGGCAACAACCTCTACCGGGAGGGAAGAAAAAGATTTAGAAGGCAGAAGACAGAATCCGACAGCCAGGTATCCTGACTCCGGACTCCCGGCTCTTTGCACTTTTAACTTTGAACTTTTAACTTCCTCCAATGCTCCATATATATACTGGCAATGGCCGAGGCAAAACCACCGCCGCGCTCGGTCTGGCCCTTAGAGCGCTGGGCCGGGGGAAAAAGGTGGCTCTGATCAAATTCCTGAAGAAGCTCCCCTCCGGGGAGGACGCCTCTCTGGCTCGGTTCGAAGACTGTCGGGTCTATCGATTCGGGCAAGAGGATTTCCTTCTCTCGCGCCCCCCTGACTCGGAGGATCTCCGGGAAGCGGCGGCGGGTATAAAAGTGGCGGAAATGATCCTCCAGGAAAGATCGGCTGATCTCCTGATCCTTGACGAGATCAACGTAGCCCTCGATCTTCAGCTCCTCCCCGTCGAGCGGGTAAGTCGGCTGATCTCAGCCTGCCCCCGGGAAACCGATCTCGTCCTGACCGGAAGAAACTGTCCGGCCGAAATCCTCGCCCGGGCCGACTACGCCAGCGAGATCCGGGAGATCGAACATCCCTACCGCCGAGGGCAGCTCCCGCGAGAAGGAATCGAGTATTAATCGGCTGTCTTATCGAGTTTTTATCGGCCTGATTAACCTTGATTTATTCTCCGATCTCGAGTAGCCTGTCAGCCTTGAATCAATAAATTCACAACTGTCTCATCAATATTTAAGGAGGAGAGCAATGGTCAAGATGTATCACGAAAAGGACGCAAATCTGGAAATACTGAAGGGAAAGAAAATCGCGGTTATCGGCTACGGAAGCCAGGGGCACGCCCAGGCTCAGAACCTCCGTGACAGCGGGGTCGAGGTGATCGTTTCTGAGTTGCCGGGGACGGATAACTACGAGTTGGCGGTCAAGAATGGTTTCGAGCCGATGTTGGCGGCCGACGCCGCCGCCGCCGCGGATATCATCCATATCCTGGTCCCCGACGAGAACCAGGCCGCTCTTTACCGCTCCTGTGTTGAACCGGAGATGAAGAAGGGCAAGGCTTTAGCCTTTTCCCACGGCTTCAACGTCCACTTCGGACAGATCGTTCCCCCGCCGGAAGTCAACGTCTATATGGTCGCCCCCAAAGGCCCCGGACATCTGGTCCGAGACATCTTTGTTGCTGGGAGTGGTGTCCCCTGTCTGATCGCCGTCTATCAGGATGCCGACGGCACGGCCAAGGAACTTGCTCTGGCTCACGCCCACGGGATCGGCGGAACCCGAGCCGGGGTGATTGAGACCACCTTTGCCGAGGAGACCGAGACCGACCTTTTCGGCGAACAGGCGGTTCTCTGTGGAGGCTGTACAGAACTGGTCCGGGCGGGTTTTGAGACCCTGGTCGAAGCCGGTTACCAGCCCGAGATCGCCTACTTTGAATGTCTCCACGAACTGAAGCTGATCACTGACCTGATGAACCGGCAGGGGATCGCCGGGATGCGCTACTCGATCAGCAATACCGCTGAGTACGGCGATCTGACCCGGGGGAAGCGGATCATCACCAAGGAGACCCGCAAGGAGATGAAGAAGATTTTATCCGAAATCCAATCCGGAGAATTCGCCCGGGAGTGGATCCTGGAAAACCAGGCCGGTCGGCCGGTCTTCAGCGCTATGGCCCGGAAGCAGAACAGCCACCTGATCGAGCGGGTGGGAGCGAAACTCCGCTCGATGATGAGTTGGCTGAAGTAGGCATCAAACGTGAAAAGATTAACCGCCTTAATAGCCGGTGCCTTTCTCCTGCTGGTTTTGCTGGTCAGCGGCTGCGCCCGCTCCACCAGTCTGCTGCGGGGAAACAAGGCCGAAGAATTTTTGGGCGACAAGCTTCATCTGACCCAATCTGACCGGTATACCTGTTTATTGCTGAAGAACCGGCAGACTTCGGTCCTGATGGCGGCGATCTTTAACCGGGATCGGGGTGGGGAGCACTCCGGAAACTTCGATGTGGTAAATCGGGAGAAGAGTATGGGCTATCACTCTTCCGACAACCCCTTCACCGCGGTTATCCTCAACTCCGCTTCCGGACAGCGGGGAGCAGAGCCGGAGCGCGGGATCATTGAGAATATTAGCCGTTCGCATCTGACCCCGGCAGTAGTCTTCAATGCCGATGGCGAGGAGGAGGCGGTGGTCTATCTCCCGGCCGGGCAGCGCCTGGCCGCCTTTCTCCGTCCAAACGGGGAGATCCGCCTCGAACTTGGTTTCCGAACCCGGGGGGAGGGAGATATCCGCTACCTTCTGGAGCTGAGCGGACAAGCACCGGAAACAACCAAACCATCCTCTCGGATGAAAAAGGACAGTCGAAAGGAGAATAACCTGATGAGTGAGATTAAAATCGCTGACCTGGTCCAGTGGGAGACCGAGACCAAAACTCGGGTCGGGGTCGTGAAGTCGATCGACAACGGGGGAATCGCCACCATCAATGTCCCGACCACCGGTGGTTCCCGGGAAGAGAAGATCGCCGTCAGAAGGCTGAAGGTCATCACCTCGACCATCGAGCCTGAATAATACCTAAGTTGAGCGATTATTGCGGATGAAATGTGCTAAGATTTTGCCGGCCGACGGGTTGCGAAAACCGCAGCCATATCCAGGAGATATGGCGAGGATTTTCAATATCCGTTCGGACGCAAAAGATTGGTGCAGTTCGCCGCATAGAATCGCTCAATTTAGGTAATAATCAGTGTCTGAACGGAAACCTCAAATCACATAGAGTTTGCCAGATAAACAGGTTGCCTCGTCGTCCCTCCTTGCCGGGACCCGGGTTTTAGAGTTTTCGTTCAGGCGCTACTTAGCAGTGTGATCGGGGCCAACCGGGCCGAATCGGGGGTCTGATTAAATTGGGAAAACTCGGCCGGGGACTGTCCGAACGCGGACTAACCGTGGTCCGCGGATGGCTTGGGCGGGGTAGTGCTCGGTAAGCGGCGGAGAAGATCGTTCCCTATCCCGATAGCCCTTCCCGGGGAGATGGGGGAGTATACACTCAATTCTCCCGGCTGTTGGACTTTTCGGTGCCAGGTAAGGCTGATTCTGCCTCCCCTCCTTCTTCAGTGTATATTCAGTCTGCCCCCCCTATTCCCCAATATCCAAAGTTCGCCATAAACCTTTGCGACCGCGGCGGGCGGACTCTTCGGCTTCTCTGAGCTCCCGGCCGTAGGCTAAACCCCGTCCCGCGTCTGGCAGCCGGGCCAGACCCCGCTCGAGCAGCTCAATATTAACCATCTTCCCCCCTTCAAAGACGTAAGCTTCCCCCTTACCGTTAACCGGAGTCCGGTTCTCCTCGAACTCCAGCTGGACAGTCTTCCCGGCCACCCGGAACCGGTTGAAGTTTCGCGCCTGGAGGGCAATCGGATCGATCGGGTCGCCTTCCCGAACCGCCAAACGGGGAACATCCAGGCCCAGATAACCGATCGTCCAGATCTCCTCCCCCACCCGAGCGGTAAACTTCCCGCCATCGTAAGCCCCCTCCACCGTCCCTTCCCGGGGTTCGGTTACCGCTTTCCGCGCAGCTCGTTCGAGAACCACCGTCCGCCGTTTCTGGAACAGGTCCCGGATCGTTTCCTCGGTTACCAACTCGGTGTACTGGAGGACCATCACCGCTCCCCAGATCAGCAACCCGGCGGCAATGACGATGCTGAAGATATTCCGGCGGGAACGGTTCTTCTGGTCGTTGACGGTGATCTTGGCCCCCTTGACATAACGCTTCCGCTCCGTATCCTCTAACTGGGTGATTTTAAGCATCACCCGGTAAACGTCGGCTTCTTCCTCGATCAGGTAAAGTAGAGTCTGGGGGTTGATCTCCACCCGGAGTTCCCCGTCCGGCTTTACCAACCCGGCTCGGTGGAAGATATATTTCCGATTCTTGACCAGATCCCGGATCGGAGAGTCGGCAAGGAGGTGAAAGGGGATGATCCCGGTCTCGTCTTCCAGTCTCCCCTCCCGGACTATTTCCTCACGGGGTGACCCCCAGAGCGAGATCACCGTCGCTTTGACCGTTACCGGAACCCGATCGGGGTTCAGCTCTTTAATCGTGGTCAACTGGGCCATTGGCCTGCCGGGAAATGGTTGATTGTTCACCGTGGGCGAAGAGCTTGAAGACTGAAGCTACTATACCACGGCGACCCGGAATCGGCAAAATATTGTCCCCGACTGGTCAAAAAAAAGAGCAGGCCGGTTTCCCGACCTGCTCCCAATAGCGGGGAGAGGATTTGAACCTCTGACCTTCGGGTTATGAGCCCGACGAGCTACCTGGCTGCTCCACCCCGCATCGTGGAGATAATATACTATGGTCCTCTGAAGCTGTCAACCCGCTTTTTTCGTCCAAATTGATATTGCGCTCGGGAGGGTAACGGTATATTCTTAATATCAACCCAAGCCTTCTACTTGCGAGATTATTATTTTCGCCTCCGCGATGCGTCAATCTCTTCAGATAATCATCTCTCTGCTGCTGATTGTTGGAGTCGGTCTGGTTATCTATCTCCCATCCTTTCAGGCCTCCTTTCATCTCGATGACGGCCCCTCAATCCAGAGGAATGCCTCCCTCCGGCAGCTCGAACCGGGACCGATCTTCCGTTTCTGGCCGACCCGATTCGCCACCTACTTCAGCCTCGCCCTTACTTTCCGTCTCGGAGGCCTTGAGCCTTTCCTCTACCATCTGGAGAATATCCTTATTCATCTGGTCAATTCTCTAACGGTCTTCTTTCTCCTCCGTCGGCTATTGGGGGAGGAGCATCCCTTCTCCGCTCTCTTTGGCGCCCTCTTCTTTCTCTCTCACCCGGTCCAGACCCAGGCGGTCACCTACGTTATCCAACGAGCGACCTCTCAGGCGGCCGGCTTTTACCTCCTCACCCTGCTCTTCTATCTGCGATCCCGAGATCAGGACCACCGCCGGATCTTTTATCTCTGCTCCTTGATCTTTGCCCTCGGAGCGCTTTTTTCCAAGGAGTTCGCCTGTACCATCCCTCTGGCCTTGCTGCTGGCCGAATTTACTCTGCTTGGCGTCCGCCCGCCGAAGAAGTGCGGCCGTTTATGGTGGCTGTCTCCTTTCTTCCTTCTGGCTCTGGCCATCCCGATCGTGGCGCTGACGCATCGCCATAACCCCTACTATCAGGATTCCGGACAAGTCGGATGGCTCTTTGGCGCTGCCGCCGGGGATAGCTCGCCCGTGGTTTATCTGATCACCCAGCTCCGGGTCTTTATCTCCTACCTGAGGCTGGTTATCCTTCCTCTCCACCAGCAGGTGGAATATGACTATCCTCGGATATTCTCCTTTTTCACCCCCGCTGCGGTTATCGGCATCTCGGCTTATCTCGCGCTGATCTTAACCGCGATCCGCTGCTTTCAAAGAAGGAGGCTTAGGCCGGCCGGGTACGGAATCTCCTTCTTTCTCCTCGCCCTCCTCCCCGAGTCGAGTCTGATCCCGATCAACGATCTGATAGTCGAACACCGTCTCTACCTTCCGCTCTTCGGGGCGGCACTGGTCTTTGCCGTTCTCTTGAGCTCCTTAAAGAGGTTTCCTCGGTCGCGACTCATCCTGACCGCCGCCCTGATCTTCGCCCTCGGCCGGATGACCTACGCCCGCAACCTGATCTGGCAGAACCCGGTCACACTCTGGGAAGATAACGTGGCCCGGGCACCCCGACTGGCCCGGATCCGGGGCAATCTGGGAAAAGCCTACCTCGATCAGGACCGCTACGAACGGGCGGCCGAGGAGTTCAAGAAGATGATCGAGTTCGATCCTTTTGCGGTCGGGGCCTATAACAACCTGGCGGTGATCTACATCGACCACCTGAAGGATTACGCCCGGGCGGAGAAATATATCGAGGCCTCACTGGCCCTTGATCCCGATTATCCCGCCGGGTACCTCAACCGGGGGGTGATCCACCTCAATAACCGGCGGCTGCAGCCGGCGATCCGGGAGTTTGAGAAGGCGCTTGAGCTCGACCCGGAAAACCTCCTCGCTCACTATAACCTCTCCGCCTGCTATATCAACCTTGGCGATATGTATCGCCGGGAGGCAGACTCTTTAGCCTCTTTCGGGAGGGTGGAAGAAGCTCGACTGCGCGAAGTAGCAGCCGAGGAAGAATATGCCAGGTCGGAAAATTACCTCCGGCGGGGGTTGGAACTCTGGCCGGAAGACAAAAACTTTCACGTCCTTCTGGCCCGCCTCCACCAGTCCCGAGGAGAAGAAGAACAAGCGGAGAAGCACTTGAAGAAATGGGGAGCAGAGAGCGGGGAATAAGAGTTATAATCCCTTTTAACTAATGTAGTGTCCCATAATTAAAAACTATGCCGATGGCATTACGAGGACGGATTAGTTCAAGTGACCGCAATAAAAGGCCCCCAGATGGTTTGGCTGAACAATTCTAAAATTCTGGCAATCTACGCAGTCGTTATTATCCACGTGGCGGCGGAGACTGTCAGTGGCAATGATGTCGGAACGGGATATTGGTGGGTCGGAAATTTCTATGAATCCATTGCCAGATGGTGTGTTCCGTTGTTTGTGATGATAAGTGGCGCTTTATTGCTCGATCCAGCCAAGAAAGAAAACCTGATGACATTTTACCAGAAGCGTCTGGCCAGAATCTTTATTCCAATTGCCTTTTGGTCGATATTCTTCCTTGGTTGGACCGTTCTGCAAAGCTCATTCAGGGGTGAGGCAATCACAACTTTAGATTTAATGAAAAAGTTATTGTCTGGGAAGCCTTATTTTCATATGTGGTTCTTATATATGATCTTAGGCCTATATTTGTTCACACCGTTCTTCCGCAAAATCGTGGCCGGGTCCACTAAGCCCGAACTCGTTGTTTTAGTCGTTATTACGTTTGTAATGTCGGCGTTAAATTATGCCTATGGGGAGTTGTTTTCCGGAGGCTCCAAGCTTTTTCTTAATTGGTTTCTCTTATACGTTCCTTTTTTCTTTCTGGGGCATCTAATCCGCGAGGACAAGCGCCACTATCCAGGGTTATTGCCGGGTAGTGTGTTTATAATTTCGGTTCTTTTTACCTTTTTGGGCTGTTATATTGCCGGCTCAAAATCAGGGTTGTCAGCGGGGCTATATTTTTATGGGTATTTGAGCATATCTGTAATTCCGATGTCGATTGGTATAATGTACCTGCTCAAAACATTAAAAAAGCCCATATTCAGTTATAGCTTCACCAAAACAACATCAACCCTGATTCTGGGAGTTTACCTTATTCACCCCATAGTCTTAGAGACAATAAATTCTACGCGATACGGCACTATGGCTTTTCATCCCATTTTATCCATACCCATAATCGCATCAATTGTTTTTTTATTATCATTGGTTGCGGCAAGAACTATTTATCTCGTACCCGGCCTGAGAAAAGTTATATAAGCAACGGGTTCAACGGTACAGGTATAAAAAAATAGCGACACTTTAGCTCTTGCCCGAGCCGACGTGCCCCATCTCCCCCGACTCCTCCCCCTCAATGTTCTCTTAAAATCCCCGCCTTTTCATCCCGTCTTTGAGCTAACGCCGTTCACGTCCCTTCAGTTGCCCCAAAGGGGTAAAACATCATCGCCCGGCGAGAATCGCCGGGATCCAAATGGATCAGCCCCAATTAATCAGCCCCCTGAAGGGGGGCCAGATCAAAACCGAATTTCCAATTGAGATTGTCCTTGAGTTTAAAATATTGATAGAGAGTGAGGCGTGAGTCTCGTTTAAGGTGAAACGCCAGTCTCATTGAAAACCAAACGCGACACACCTTCCCATAACCCCGGTCCTCAACTCTTAGGCGCTTCAATGGCGCGGGATATGATTTTTTTAGTTACTTCTGAATGAGGATATACAATCCGCTCATTTTGAATATTATGTTCAGATACTATGTATGAAATCAGGGAAGGTTGTATCGGTTAGCCGAGAGGGATGATCCGGCCCAGCCGGCGTAGACTCACTTCGAGAGATAGCGCCCGGCAAATTTCCGTGTGATTCCAGCCAACCGCTTATCGAGGAAGGAATAGACCTTCTCTTCAATCGCCTTCGGGACCCCGCCGTAAAAGGCTTCGGCCACTGCCCCGGTGATACAGGCCAACGTATCGGTATCGCCGCCTAAAGAGACCGCGTTGCGGATCGCGTCCTCGAAATCTTCCGATTCCAGAAAGGCGATCAAAGCCTCCGGTACCGTCCCCTGGCTGGAAACGTCAAAGGTATAGTCGGGGCGGATCTCATCGACTGTCCGGCCCAGGTCGTAACCGAACTCCGGCTCGATATATTTCCGGATCGCCGCCTTCGATTCACCGCTCCGGGCCAAAAAGACCGCCGCCGCCGTCGCCTGGCCACCCTTGATCCCCTCGGGGTGGTTATGGGTGATCGCGGTGAACTCCTCCGCCTTCCTTAAAACCGTCTCCAGGTCCTGGTAGGCCCAGCCGGCCGGGCTGATCCGCATCGCCGCCCCGTTCCCCCAACTATTGTAAGGTTTGCTCTCAGCCGAGAAGGCCCAGGCCATAAAACTCCCCCCGTATCCCCCGTTCGGGTAGAGCCGGGCGAACTCCTTGAGGTTATCCGCGTAGGGGGTCCCGGTGAGGATGGTATCAGCCAATGCCACGGTCAGGATCGAATCGTCGGTAAAGAAGCAGTCCGAAGAAAACAGCTCAAAATCCTTGGTCTTGATGTTGTTCCACTCATAGACCGACCCGATAATGTCACCGGCCAGCGCTCCGATCATATTTTCCTCCTAATTCTGATTCACCGGACCGACTTTACCCTTGAAGCGGATATTGCTTCAAGGCTAACCCTGATTCCGTTGCGAGGATGAGCCCAAGGGGGATCTGCAAGCCGTTATTGCGCGAAATCAGTACGGTTTTATTTAACGTGAGTTTCACAGACCTTGCGGAAATGATAGCCGTAGATGGCCAGAATGACGGCCTGAGGGAAGAGTCGGGGGTTGCGGAACTGAGCCCAGAGGAGGAGTTTCCAGTAGTAAAACCTTTCGCGGCCGACGATACCGATCAGGTAGAACGAACGCAGCAGAGCCAGCAGGTGGGAAACTTCCAGCTTTCCGCGGATGGCGGTGGGGGGACGGTACTCGCGCAGAAAGGTCCGGATCCGCTTGTAGTAGTGCTTCGGGGAGTAGATATGGTTGAGAATCTGCCGATAGCCGTCTTGCAATGTCTCCCGGTTCATCAGCGGGATAATGTTGGATGTCCCGTCCACGTTATCTCCGGAAAATTCCTGACAGAGCCTTCCTTCCCGCTCCATCCGGTCATAGAGCCGGGTCCCGGCTGGAGCCTGGAGCAGTCCAACCATCGCGGTGACGATCCCGCTTTTCTGGATAAAGTTGATCTGCCGCTGGAAGATGGAGGGTTTATCCGCGTCGAAGCCGACAATAAAGCCGCCCTGGACCTGGAGTCCGTTCCGCTGGATCCGTTTGACGTCCTCGACCAGGTCGCGGTTCTCGTTTTGTCCCTTGCCGCATTCGGCCAGGCAGACATTGTCCGGGGTTTCAATGCCGACAAATACCTTGCCGAAGCCGGCGGAGATCATCATATCCATCAGTTCCTGGTCATCGGCCAGATTGATCGAAGCCTCGGTATAGAAGATGTATCCAGTCTTCTTCTCCCGCCAGTCAATCAGGGCCGGCAGGAGATCGTTTTTTAGAAATTTCTTGTTGCCGATAAAATTATCATCCACAAAGAACACGTCACCGTGCCAACCCTGCTCAGAGAGACCGTCCAGCTCGGCGATGATCTGATCGGAAGTTTTCATCCGGACCTGCCGTCCGAGCAGGGCGGTGACATTACAGAAATCGCAGTCAAACGGACAGCCGCGGGTAAATTGTATGCTCATCGAAGCATACTGCTTGAGGTTGAGCAGATCCCATCGGGGAGTCGGCGTCTCGCGCATATCCGCGAATTCCGAAGAAGAATAGATCCGCTTCGGGCAGCCCCGGGCCAGATCTTCGAGGAAGGGAGGCAGGGTCAGCTCCGCCTCGTTGAGGATAAAATGGTCGATGTCAGTAAATTTTTCGTATTCATTGGTGAAGAGTGGACCACCGGCTACTACTCGCAGAGCCGCCTTTTTGAGTCGAGCGGCGATCCGCTGGGCCGACTCCCGCTGGACGATCATCGCGCTGATGAAGGCACAGTCCGCCCAGGCCAGGTCCTCTTCGGTGACTTCGCATACGTTCATATCCAGCAGGCGCATCGACCAGTCTTGGGGCAGCATCGCGGCCACGGTCAGTAGCCCCAGCGGAGGCAGGGCCGCCCGCTTACCGACGAACTTCAGTGCGTGCTTAAAGCTCCAGAAAGTGTCGGGAAAATTAGGATAAACCAGGAGAATATTCAAATATAGCCTCTTAACCCGATTGATTCATAATTCGGGAGATGTCTGATTGGGTTGTGTATAAATTAATAATACCTAAGTTGAGCGATTATTGCGGATGAAATGTGCTAAGATTTTGCTGGCCGACGGGTTGCGAAAACCGCAGCCATATCCAGGAGATATGGCGAGGATTTTCAATATCCGTTCGGACGCAAAAGATTGGTGCAGTTCGCCGCATAGAATCGCTCAATTTAGGTAATATGCAAACAAATCAATTTCTCAGTAACCTATTAGTATGCCATTTATTTTTGATTTTGTCCAGCCAACACAAAGGAACCGTATCACTTGAGCTCTTTTAGAATATTTCGTCACCCTGATTGTCACAGAGGAGAGCGCGATGATTAAGAAACCAGCAAGGATTGGGGGGTCTTGGGGGGCGAAGGACGATAACTGGAGCTGATGAATTGGTCCGCCTGCCGGACGATTCGGTAGGGAGCTTGGATCTTGAAACCGGTATCCCCCCCTGGCTGACCCCCCCCGCGTTCCGCAAAGGAGGGGTTAGGCTGCCCGGAGAGTGACGACTGGTGAGGTTTATCCGGGGAGATGGTCTTAATCGTCGGACTGGATTTGCATTGCCGCCGCGATCAGGGGGTACTGAGTCGGGGGCGGGGTCAGCCAGGGGTGGGTCGCCATCTGGAGGGTCTCCAGCTCGCTCCGGGAGTCCCGCTTCTGGATCGCCATCCCGATGATGTTGATCACCTCCCCGGCACTGATACCTCCCGCCGCTTGCCCCCCAAGGATGATCTGCGAATCCCGGGAGAAAACCAGTTTCACCCGGATCTTTCGGGCAACGGGCATTGTGCCGGGGTGTTGGTCCATCGCCTCAGCGGTTCCGACCGCGATCTCAAAGCCCTCTTTGCGAGCGCTGTCCTCAGTCAAGCCGGCCGACCCGAGGACCAGACCATCAATGTAGGTGGAGTAGATGGCGATGGTCCCCTTGTTTTCCCGGATGACTTTGAGCTTGAAGAGGTTGGCACCGGCCACCCGGGCCTCGGCGGTGGCGGTTGAGGCCAGCATCACCGAGATCCCCTTCCGGGTATAGAAATCCCTCTTCGTGGCGCAGTCGCCGATGGCGAAGATATCGGGGTCGATGGTGCGGAGATACTCGTCAACCCAGATTCCCTGCTGGCCTTTCAGGACCAGACCGGCGGCGTCGGCCAGGTTGATGTTGGGGCGGGCGCCCAGTCCGAGGACCACGGCATCGACCTCCCGCTCCTCGCCGCCTTCCAGGATCGCTTTCTCTACCCGGTCCCGGCCGGTGAACCCGGTTGCCCGGGTGCTGGTAAGGATCTCCACTCCGTTGCCCTTGAGTTTCTCCTCGGCCAGGGTGGCGAACTCGGAGTCGAATGAGTTGGCCAGCAGCCGGGGCAAGATCTCCACCAGGCTGACCTGGCAGCCGGGGATCTGGGAGAGTTCGTCGGCGAATTCAAGCCCGATGAACCCGCCGCCGATCACCAGGATTCGCTTTCGCTCCTTAAGGTCCTCGACCATCCGCAACAGGTATCCCAGTTCCTTTTTTACCGAATAGATCCCCGGCAGATCCACTCCCGGGAGCGGGGGGACGATCGGCGAGGACCCGACCGCCAGAACCAGTTTTTCATAACTGTAGATTTCTCCGCTCTCCATCCGGACCGTCTTCCCGGTGCGGTCGATCTCTACCGCTCGATCCACCTCGGTTTCAATCCCCTGAGCGAGCAGTGGCTTCGGCGAGGAGGCGTTGTCGGCGGGGGTCTTTAAAGAGGAGATCATATAGGGGATCCCGCAGGGGACGACGCCGTCGGCGATATCTCGAATGACGGTAATCGACTGTTCCGGATAGTATTTCCGGGCGGTCAGCGCGCAGACTGTCCCCGCCGGCCCGCCGCCGATGATCAATATCTGGGTCTTTTTCATCTTTCGGTCTCCTATGGGAATATCGCGTTCTGTAAATAAAATAACCACAGAGAATACAGATAGCATTGAAATAGAAGGGATTAGATAAAATGACTCTTTCTTCCCCTCAATGTTCTCTTAAGATACCATCCTTTTAATCCCGGCTTTGAGCCAATGAAGATTAACGTCTTTCTTGCCGGCGGCATTTAAATCCGTTAATAATTGCGCTGCGAATATCCGGGGCCTACTTTCAACCGCCTATATTCGCACTGCCGCTTCACCTTCTGCTGAAAAATCTAAGCGGTGAGGCCCGATTTCTTTCCCCTGATATTTCAAACTGCTACTCTATTGCCGGGCAAAAACAATCTTTCTCCAGTCAAATTCATCGGCTGATGCTTGCTCATCAGAACTTTAGTTTTTCGAGTTCACAGAGAAAGTCGAAAAAACTTGATCCTGAATATTCTCAGTGATCTTGGTGGTTTAATTCTTTTTCATAGAATTTCTGACAGTACCGAATATCGTTATCCGTTGTAGTCCCCGGACCTGGCGGAAGGAAGCTCCTTCCCGGATGCCGGCCAGAGCCAGGGCCGCGTCGGCTACCCCGGCTCCGCTGACGGCGTCAACTCCGTAGTCGAAGAGGATCTCTGAAAACGGAGCGGTCGGTCCCAGGACCAGGGTGTAGGCCTGGGGACAGAGAGCGAGGAGGGCTTCAAAGGTGCCGTTGATAAACGAACTGGCGGTGATCGCTGCCACATCGGCTCCGGGCAGAATCTCCGCCGCCGCTGCTACCCCCGCCTCACCTTCCCAGGGTGGTCGGCTGACCACCCGGAGTTCGCTGACTTCTCCTTGGAGTCTTTTTAAAAAGGGGAAACTTCCGATGACCGCCACTTTTTTCCCGCGCCCCTGCTCGGCGATCAGCTCGGCAGCGTTGACTTCTTCCATCCGGAATCGCCGCGGATCGAGGAGGGAGTTGATCGCGGCCATTCCCAGAGAAGCTTCGAGAAGACAGTCGGAGAGAGCGTATCCGGCCAGTTCTTTCGCTGGCATACCGACCAGGTCCCCGGCGCGGCGGACCCAGGCCGGACTTTCCCGGGAGCAGGGGTCGCGGAAGGTGGAGGAGAGCCCCCAGCGGAGGCTCTTGACCGCGGTATCGAAGGGGCCGATGGTGACCGCTTCTATCAAATGTTCTGTATTGAGTGAATCGATAATTTTTTCAATCATTTTCATTAAGATACTCATTGGTTAGTAATAGCTGAAGCTGATAATAGCAGGGTCGAGAAAGCCGACAAGATAAAATATCAACCGGTCAACCGACCGGGTCTGCTAATTTTTCTCCCCCCCTCTGCCAGGGAACCGAGACGACCGCGAAGGCGCCTCGTCCTCGACCAATCTCGACCTTCGGGGGTCGGTTGTCTTTGGCCTCTTCGGGGAAAATGGACTGGAAAAACTTGGCCTGACCCCGAATTGCTTCCGGGAGCAACTGGAGGATTTCGTTAACGGAGAGGAAGCGGGCCTCAGCGTAGAAACTTTCCCGATCTCGCCGGGCCCGAGCCGCGCGGCCGATCCCGCTCTCCGGTTCAATGATCCCCAGCAGCAGCTGTCCGCCGGGACGGATTACCCGGAGGGCTTCCTTTACCGCTCTGGCCGGGTCGCTGAGAAAGCAGAGAACTGTAACCATTACCACCCGGTTGAAGATTCCGGTGGCAAAGGGGAGGTCTTCTCCCATCGCCTGGATAACCCGACAGCCTCGCTGCCGGGCGAGTTTAAGCATCTCTCTTTCCGGGTCGATACCCCAGTCCAGGCCGAGGGCGGCGGCAAAACGTCCCGTCCCCACCCCTACCTCCAGCCCGCCGGATAATTTGCTGCTGGCCCGTTTCAAGGCGGCCAGTTCCGCCTGGAAGAGATCGGGGTGCCGATCGTACCAGCGGTCATAGCGGAGAGAGGATGAGGAGAAAAGCCGGGCAGACCCCTGGTCCGGTTCCGGCAATTTCTTCGGCCTTTCCAATCGTTGGTTTGATTCGGGTCTCAAGAAAGTTTTACCCCGGTTTCCTCGATCACCGTCCGCAGACAACGGATAGCTTTCGCTCCGCACCCCGGCACTGCCCCCTTGCAGTCGATATCCTTCAATTGCCGGCGGACATTGCGCATAACTCGGGCGATCCCGGCCGGGGAGAGTTCCTGGCCGAAGGCGATCCCTCCGGCGAGAGCGGGGGCGGCCTTGATGGCCAGGCCGCAGTCGTTAGAGATTCTTTTCCGGATTCGACTGAGATGGATCTGAGCCAGAAGAGCGAAGACCGCAGCCGGCAGAGCGTCGTCGCCCTGGATTTCCCAGAGCCGGCGGAGCGGGACCCCGAGGAACATTCCCTGGTTCCCCGATCCGGTAAAAGTGAGTACCCCCAGGGGTTCGCCCACCATCCGCGAACGGACCAACCCCGCCAGTTCGGCGGCCAGGCCCTGGGAGGAATCCCCCCGGACCTGCCTGCGGATAAAGTCGAGGGCCAGTGATTCCAGGCGTTTTTCCCTTCGGGTTGCCAGCCGCCCGATTTCTTCCAGGCCGGTTAACGGCGACTCCGCCATTGGCGGGGCGGAGAGGATTACTTTTCCGTCACGGGCGATCCGGGTCAGGTGGTCGTGGCGGCCGGAGATCTCCGCTGTCACGGACTCATCTCCGCCGGAGATCTCCGCCCGGATATAAATTCCCCTCCGTCGGGCGGTCTCGATCACGAGCCATTTTCTCCGCCGGAACAGATCCTGTCCGGTCTTGGGGTCAAGGTTGGCGAAGGGGTTGAACCCGGACGAGGAGGAGAGGAGACCGGCGACCGCCGCCGCCCGAACCCCCCGGCGTCCAAGTCCCGGGACTACCGCGGTATCGGCATTTCGTCTTACCTCAGGGGAGACGCTCAGCCGGAGAGTAAAATCATTTAGATCCAGCGGTTTTTTCCGGTGCTTCCGAGCGGCCTGAGTCGCGTAAGCGATCGCCGCCGGTTCGGTACAGCCGACCACCACAGCGGTTTCCTGCCGCAATAACTTTTCAACTTGAGGAATTTTCATCTTGCCTCCCCTTTCCGGGTGGGTTGTTGTTGCCTAAGTTGAGCGATTATTGCGGATGAAATGTGCTAAGATTTTGCCGGCCGACGGGTTGCGAAAACCGCAGCCATATCCAGGAGATATGGCGAGGATTTTCAATATCCGTTCGGACGCAAAAGATTGGTGCAGTTCGCCGCATAGAATCGCTCAATTTAGGTGTTGGTCAGATCGCATAATTCCCGTAGAACCGGTCGAGGTGGTCGGCAATCTCTCCGCTGTCGGGCTGGAGGCGGATCTCCTCTTCACGGAAGGAATAGCGGTAATTCTCGCAGTAGCAATCGAGGATTTTCCGGGCCCGAACGATCTTCTCAAACTTTTCCCGGCAGGTTAAAAGCTCTTCCTGAGAGCAGTGGTCGGGGTGGTATTTTTGGCTCAGTTCCCGGAAAGCGTCCCGGATTTCCTTTCTGGTGGCCTCCTCACCCAGGCCCAGGGTTTTTCGCGCTTCCTCGATCCTCTGATATTTATTGGCTTTCATTGTCACTACTTGGGTAGATAGGCTGAAGATAAAAGACTTTTAGGGGCCAGATATGTGCGATCCTACGAGAGTTGGATTATTTGAACTGGCTGGCGAAATAGCAGTATTGTTTTTTCATTTAATCGGGGGGTTTCGAGAGAAGAGTGGTCTGGATCTTGAGTCTCCAATTTAATTACCCGAACAGCTAAACCGATATTTTTACCTCCGGCCGCGCCCCCGAAAACCAGCCCCGCATTGGGGACATTTCTTGGGCTGGGGTAAGTTCGGTTTTCCGAGCCACTCGTAGTCGCAGGCGGGACAGATGGGGTGCTGATATTGGGCGGTCCGGTAAACCCCACCCTCAATCCGGATCGCCTTGGAGTTGACCAGGGCGTCGGCGATCTTTCTCCGGGCGGATTCGAGGATATTTCCGAAGGTCTGGCGGGAGATCCCCATCTTCTCCGCTGCCTGTTCCTGGTAGAGTCCTTCGTGGTTGGCCAGTCGGACGGCCTCAAACTCGTCCAGGGTCAGGACTGAGACCTCCAGACTGGCCAGTGGGATGCCCCGGGGTTTGAAGTAGTCCGAGGGCGGATGCCCCTTGATATAGCGGTATTTCAACGGTCGCGACATTGGAATTTTGAACTCGAGCGGAAGATAGATAATAGCATATGCTAATAATAACACCTCCCGGCCGCCCGGGCAAGTTGTTTGCTTCGGGAATTATTTCGAGGTGCGGTCGGAGATGAAAAAGCCGGTCTCCGTCTCAGCGATCGCCCGGGCCGGGGGCCGGGGGGTGAGCAGGCTGACTGTTACCAGGATCCCCACCGAGATGGCAAAAGAGTAGAGGCTGAAGTGGACCGGGAGCGGTCGGTTAAAGAGGTAATGGTAAAAACGAACTGTCCCCTCCGTGGGGAAGGCGGGTCCGAAGCGATGCATCGCTCCAAAGAAGATCGCGGTCACCAGTCCCGAGAGCATCCCGGCTAAAGCCCCGGCCCGGGTGGTCCGTTTCCAGTAGAGTCCGGCCAGAAGCGGGGCGACAAAAGTGGATAGCATTACCCCGATCCCCATCCAGATCAGCCAGGCCAGCAGTGACGGAGGGGAGATGGCCAGGGCGGCGGTTCCCAGGGCGATGACCACGGTGGCGATCCGGCTGATCCGGGTGGTTTGCTTGTCAGTGGCTTTGCGGTTGATCAGGTTGGCATAGATGTCCCAGCCGAAGGCCGCCCCCACTGTCAGCATCAACCGGTCGGTGGTGGACATCACCGCCGCCAAAACGATCACCGCGAAGAAGGGCCAGATCACGGTCGGCAGCGAGTGTTCGATGGCGGCTACGAAGACGTTGTCCGGCTTGTCCACCAGCAGAATCCCTTCGGCCACCATCGATCGTCCGGCGAAGCCGATGATCTTAATCATAAACATTACCACCAGATAAATAGCAAAGGCGGCCAGCGGGGTCCACTTGAAGTACTTGGCCTTGCGGGCGGTCATTATGTTGTTGACGATATGGGGGGCCGCTCCCAGTCCCAGGCCGAGCATAAGGGCGAAGCTGATCAGGAAAGCTGGGGTGGCGAAGGCGTAGGGGGCGTAAGGCGGGTGCTGCTGGGGGAAGGCGAGTTTGAGGAAGTTGGGGTCGATCCCTTGCAGGATGGTGTTGATATGGGTCAGGCCGCCGGCGGCCTGGATGATGAAGGGGAAGACCGCCAGCACCCCGAATATGATCAGCAGCCCTTGAAAGAGGCCGGCCCAGGCTACGGCGTACATCCCCCCCAGGACTACGTAGAGCATCACCACCACGGCCGAGATTGCCAGGGCGTAGATGTGAGGGATGCCGAGGATCCAGCCGAGGATAATACTGATCGCGGTGTATTGCCCGATCAGGTAGATTGAGCAGACCATCAGGACCGCCCCCGCCGATGCCCCCCGCATTAACCGGGGGCTGTAATAGCGGTGGGCGAAATAGTCCTGAAGGGTGAGGTAGCCCTGCCGGAGGCTGACCCGGTGGAGCTTGGTCCCGTAGAAGAGGATGCAGATGGCGCAGGTCAGGGGTACGAAGATCTGTTCCCAGATGGTGGGCCAGCCGCTGATGAAACCGAGTCCGCTCACTCCGAGCAGGGTCATCCCGCTGGTAGTGGAGGCTACCACCAAAAGAACGAAGACCCAAAAGCCCAGGTCACGGCCGGCGATGATATAGTGCTCGGCGGTCTTGATTTTCTTCGAGGCCCAGGCCCCGACCAGGAGCATCCCCAGTAGGTAGATGGACAGGATGGTGATGGTCGCAATCATTTGTTCTCCTTACCGGTTGATATCCGAGGGGCGGTAAAAAATTCCCCAGAGAGTTAGGAGAAGAATAATTAACAGCGGGACCAGGACCAGGGTCCGCAGGGCTGCCGGCTCCAAACCGAAATTCATCATAGACCTCCAGAGCAGTTGGTATATTTAGACTTGAAATATTCCCGGCATACTACCCCTCCGATCCCGTTGAGACAATAAATATCCCCCGCCGGAGGAGTAAGCGACTATATATTGCTGCATTGGGATGAGATTAATGTGGTATAAACTGAATTTCGCGCCTCAAAGCTGACCCTGATTTGGGCGATAAGAAGGCCGCACAGAGATTTTTGTTGTAACCTAAATTGAGCGATTCTAT
>CAYXKT010000034.1:0-20613 GCA_964465735.1 uncultured bacterium | reverse complement strand
CGCCGGCCAGCAAAATCTTAGCACATTTCATCCGCAATAATCGCTCAACTTAGGTTAAAGAAAGAACTCAGGTCGATCTATCGCGGAGTCTCTCCGCCGCGGACTGAAAATATTCTGGGCCGAGGATCGGTTCCACGGCCCGCATCATCTCTACGGTCCGTTCCTGGATCCGGCACTCGAAGGGCGCGGGCTGAAAGATGTCCCCGGTCTCCTGGTAGTTAACAGCGAAACATCCTCCGGGACAGAGGTCTTCCCAGGGACAGCCGGAGCAGGTGGAATTATCCACCGGGATCATCCCGCAGAGCCGAAGCCGGTAATTCAGAGCGGTGATACCTTCTTTTAGAGTCCCCAGGGGGGGGAGCCCCTCACGACCGGCGACCCCCCACATCTTGGAGCAGGGGTGGAGAAAACCGTCTCCGGTGACTGTAATCGACTGCCGACCGGCTCGACAACCCCGGTAATTGCGCTTCCCGGAACGCATTTTCAAACTCTCCTCCAGGGAATTGACCCTCAGTTTTCGGCCGTGGTCAAGTTCCCTCTTCAGTCGACGGGCAACCTCGATCATCCCATCGCGGTAAACCTCGAGATCCCGGTCGGACCATTCCAGACCGGAAGCGGGCCCGATCAGAAACTGGCCGAAACCCAGTTCCACCAGATGGGAGAAACTTTCCGGCAGACTGGCCACGGTATCAGGATGGATGGTCATCCGAGCGCCCAGCCAGGGCTGGTATCGTTTCATCAGGGGGAGATTACCCGCGATCAGACGATAGGAACTCCGGCCATCGGGCCTCTTCCGGTGCCGGTCGTGGATAAGGGGACCGCCGTCGATACTGATCAGATACTTGATCCGATGGCGAGCGAGAAATTCGCATCGCTCCTGGTCGAGGAGACTTCCGTTGGTGGTCATATTGAAGTCCACCTCCTGACCGGTTCGCCGGGCCTGTTCTTCGGCGTAAACCGTCACTTCCCGGATCCGATCCCAGGCCAGCAAAGGCTCCCCTCCAAAGAAGAGAATCCTGACCCGGGGCTTCTTCCTCGACTCCCGGAAGAGATAATCGACTGCCCTCCGGGCGGTGGCGGAGTCCATCGCCCAATCAGAGTTTTTCCCCTCGACAAAACAGTAATCGCAACGCTGATCGCACTGTTCAGTCAGCATCAACTCCATCTCTGTGATCGGGGGAAACGTTTTCTCATTGAGATCGCGAACAACTGCGTCCGCCAGCCGCTCCGCCTCCAGGGTGTTCAGCTCTTTTTGCCCGGATAAAAACCGCCGTAACGACCCCCGGTCCGCCCCCGGCATTCGGAGGTGGTCCTGAATCTGTTCGGCCAAGCGGTCCGGCGCGGTGATCGTCATTTCTGACATAATGAATTCCTTTGTCTGAGTATCTCCCCACACCGCCGGCCGATTGCTTTCAGCTCTTTCAAACCTTCCGGGATCCCTTTCGCCAGTTCTTTAATTATCCGGGCCCGGACAGCTGGATCTTCGTCTGGCGGCCCCGGATAGATGAGATAGGCCGGGGCCCGCGAGAGAGTCGCGACCAGCATCTCGATCGCCGGGTCGGCGGCTCGGAAAGAGAGATACGGGGTGTTCACTATCAGCGGCAGCAACCGCTCCAGAGCCTGACCGGCCGACAGCGGTTGAGTTGTGGTACCTCGATCGGAGAAGCCGTCAAGAAAACAAAAGGCCGCCGGAGGGATGGCACCGCGACCGAGGACAGCGAAGATCCTTTCCGGGGAGAGGATAAAACGCCGGGGCGGATCCTGATCTCCTGGTTTCTTCTCCTGGTAGTCAAGGAAAGACGGCAGTTCTTTGGGAACGGCTGGCTGGTCAAGCTGCTCCCGGCCTAAAAAAAGGGAGCGGGGAAATGGATGAATTTCTCCCCCAGAGAGGGAGAGAGGAGCAAATTCGTCGGAATAGAAAGAGAAACCCTCCTCTCCCAGTGAGAGAATAAAAGTGGTCTTCCCCCCCCCACTGGGTCCGGTAAAGACAAAGGCTCGACCGGCACTCTCCAGGACCGCCCCGTGAATGAAGAGAGAGGGGAGCCGAAAGAGATGATTACACATCAGCTGAGCGCCCCAGAAAGAGACCGCCCGACCGAAGTCGGAGCAGAGAAATGAATCGAAACCCGGATCGATCGTCCGGTAGGGGGTCTTAGTGTCTTCCATCTCCTCCAGCAGATAGGAAACAATTGTTTCCGGCCCCACCTCCGAAAAGCTGAAGGCACCGTAAATCCCATCGACCAACCTGCGCAGAGAACAGGAGTTCGACCGAATCTCCAGGGATAGGTCAAGAAAACGGTACCGGCTCCGCTTAAGGGGGAGTTCACGATATCCCAGATCCGGTGAGAGATCTTTCACACACCTGATCATTATAGCTTCTGTCTTTGGTTCAGCATTTTAGAATACGGTGAGAGTACCAGCTACGGAAGCTATAGTACAGGTAATCCAGCAGGTTGACACTCAGCCTCCCGGCCGCGGCCAGGGTATGGAAGAGCGCCGCCGAAAAGAGCGTGAACCTCCGGCCCCGACAGTTCTGCCGTAACCAGGCGTTCCCGGGGAAGAGATACCGGCCCAGATCGAGAAGCCGGACCGGGCGGAAGATACTTTCAGATCGGAGCCCAAAGAGAAACCGGGTAAGCCGATCAGAGAGCCGTCTCTTCTCAAGATAGATCAGCTGTCTCCGGTAGAGTTCACTCCGCAGAAAACCTGAACGTCCTCGCGAAAAGATCGCATTTAGTTCCGGCAGAGAGACCTCCGGGTAGATCGCGGCTGCCGCCCGCAGACCGGCCGCGGTCTCCTCAGCCAGATTCCAGTGGACGGACCGTTCAAACAGGGCATCCCAATCCATTCCTGCTCCGCTGGCTCGGATCACCTGCCGGATATCGAGAATCCAGAGGAGCCATCTTCCCTTCAAGAGCCAGGAGGGGAAGTCTTTCTCCTCCAAAAGCTCGGGGAGAAAGGGAATGTGCTTGACCAGATGAAGCGCGAGGGTAATCAGCCGGTCTTCTTCCCCCAGAATCGGTATTGTCGCACCTGCAAAAGTTACCTCTCGCCTCCGGTCGAAGAGATCCGGGTAGGCAATCCGGGAGAGGGTATAGGGATGGTCAAAAGCCCAGTGCAGCTCCACGGGAAACCCGGTCGGTGGATGGAGATAAGCGAGATGGAGATGATGGCGTTGGAAATAGCGGTCGGGCAAGGTTCCGGGGATTTTTTCAAGGCCGGCTTCCCCGAGAACGGCCTTGGCCCGGTTCAGGTCGGACTTAAAAACCAGAAGATCGAGGTCGGAGAAGGGACGGAGAAAGGGTCGGGGATAGACGGTCAGACCGAGGGCTAACCCTCGGAGAATCACCAGCGGGACCCCGGCCGCGGCAAACCGGGCAGCAAGATCACCGGCCAGGGCGAGGGCAGAACGGATCCCGGTCACCTGGTGGAGATATTCGGCTTCGAACCCTCTCCCGACCTCCTCCGGGAGCGAAGAGAACAAATCGGACCGGTCGAGACCGTCGAAAACCAGGCCGGTCATCCGATTAGCTCGGGCCAACCGGCGAACTACGCTCCAATCAACCCCTGACACCAGGGGAGGATTCTCCCTCTCAACCTCCCCGGTCAACTCGACTATCAGACGTTCTTCCAATCTCATAACCGGATCATCTTAACTCAGACCCCTGTTTTTGGCGGGTAAAATCGCCGACACACCACCTGGCGCATATGAGTGAAATTTGGGTAAGCAATATATACCTGAAACCAGGTCACGCGGCTGAAGATACCGATCTCATTCTCACCGCCAAAAGTTCGACTGACCCGATCACCGCCAAAATCATCCGGGGGGCCGATAAGTCGGTTATCCCCGGCCGTCCGGATAAAAACAACCGGATGAAATTACTCCGAAGGAGGTGGGGCAGCTTCTAAACTGGTCCGGTAGATCTCGCTCTTGGGGCGATGGCGGAGACTGGCCACCAGTTTGATCGCCTCCATCCGGGTGACCCCCAGATCCCGGATCGCTCTTTCGATCTGGTCGGCCGGAACAATTCCGCTCCAATCAAGGGGATCGGACCGACCACCGAGGAGAAGCACGATCTCGCCCCGGATCTTATCTTTCCTCTTCAGCTTCCCGGCCACTTCAGCGGCCGTACCCCGGATAAACTCCTCGTGGATCTTGGTCAACTCTCGGGCCACCACCACCGGCCGATCTGCAAAAACCTTATCCACCTCGCCCAGGGAAGCCAGGATCCGGCGGGGGGACTCGTAAAAGATCATAGTCCGCTCCTCGTTTAAAAGAGAATAAAGCTTCTTTTTTCGGGCAACGGCGGCGGCGGGGAGAAACCCCTCGAAAGCAAAGCGATCAGTGGGGAGACCGGAGGGAATGAGAGCGGCGATGGCGGCAGTCGGCCCAGGAATTGGAACCACTGGAATTCCGACTTTCAGGGCGGCAGTCACCAGGCGGTATCCGGGGTCGCAGACCCCCGGGGCCCCGGCCTCGGAGATCAGAGCCACCGATCTCCCCGACTTCAGCCGGGCAATAATCTCCTCCTTTTTGCTCTGAGCTGAGCCATCGTAGTAACTGACAGTCGGAGTCTTGATCTCATAGCGGTCAAGAAGCTTCCGGGCCGTCCGGGTATCCTCAGCCGCGATCAGATCAACTTCCTTGAGAATCCGGATCGCCCGAAGCGTAATATCCTCCAAATTCCCAATCGGCGTCGCCACCAGATACAAAAAGGTGCCGGTCATTGAATATTGACATTTTTAGAGTTTTTCATCATTATTAACCCTATGGGAAGGCAACTGCGAATTGAATACCCTGGGGCAATTTATCATATCATGGCCCGGGGGGACCGCAAAGAGCCAATCGTGCTAAATGATGGCGACCGGCGGACTTTCTTACGCACACTGGAGGATATGTGCGATCGCACCGGCATTCGGATTTACGCCTACGCTTTGCTCAATAACCATTATCACCTGGTGCTGATCACACCGGAAGGGAATCTGGTTAAGGGAATGGCCTGGTTCCAGAACGCTTATACCCACAGATTCAACACCTGTCATAATCTTTGGGGCCATCTTTTCGGCAGTCGTTACAAGGCGATATTGGTCGAGCCGGGCGGAAAATACTTCAGAAGGGTTATCGACTACGTTCATCTCAATCCCGTCCGGGCGAGATTGGTAAGCCCGGAAGTGGGAATTGGACACTACCCCTGGGGAAGCTTGAAATTGTTGCTAAGCTCCCCTGAAAGCCGACCCCCCTGGCTGAATTCCAGAGAGCTTCTCTATACCTTTGATCTTGAAGATACGGCTGAAGACAGAATCGTTTACCGCAAGCGACTGGAGGAAATCATCCGCCAGGAAGGACCGGAAAAAGCCGGACGCGTGGACAGAGAGACAACGCCCTCCGAAACGCTGCAAGCTACAGTAAAGCGCGGTTGGTATTTTGGTTCCAAGAAATTTAAAGATCAAATGCTGGCTCGGATAAATGATTCACCACATCCCCCCCAGTCGCGTGGAGAAGATGGCTATCAGGGGGAAATGATGCGGGATCACGGTGAAATGCGAGCCCGGGAGATTATTCGGGCAGGATGCCGCTACTTTGGGACTGATTTGGAAAAGTTACGATCCAGAAAGAAGAGTGATGTCGAAAAAGTTCTTCTCGCGGAAGTTATCGCCTCTTATACCTCGGTCCGATTGGACTGGCTACGTAATGAACTTGGTCTCGGCACCCGCAGTTACGCCAGCAGACTTATCAATCAATTGCGACAAAAATTCGCTCAGGACCCCGAATTGCTCCGGATTCGGTCTCAATTAATCGAAAATGACAATATTCAATGACCGGCACCTTTTTTTGGCCAGTGGTGGACGTTGCTGAGGGGTTGGGATTTGACTTTGACCTGGAAGACCGGGGGTTTGTCCGGGAGGAGCAGGGGGTCGATATCTCTTAAGATATAGATGCTGTAGTCATAGTGGGCCGGCGATAGGTGGGCGGACGTGGGGCCGAGGACGGTGATGTCGGGGCGGAGATACCAGCGGGGGATCTGTTCGGCGACCAGGGCCAGGACTGTGGATCCCTCAGGGGCGTTGCGGTTGAGCCAGCGACAGGTTTTTTTGTAAGCGTTGCCCCAGTTCTCTACCGAGAACCGTCCGAAAGCGCCCCGGGGACCACCGACCAGGGTGTTGTAGTAGGTCGTATAGTAAGGATGATAGGAATAAGTCGAGATATAGAGCAGGATGAAGAGCAGGGCCACGGCGATTCGGGTCATATAGCGGGATCTTCTCGCAAACCGGGCCCGGAGAGATTCCAGGCCGACCCCGGCGGTAACGCAGAGAGCGGGAATGACAAAGAGAAAATGGCGGATACCGCCATAAACCCGCTGGCCAGGGAGCATAAAGGGTAAAAGTCCGACCACGATCCAGATCAGGATCAGGTTGAAGCTGAATTTCCGTCGATTATCCCCACTCTTTGCGAGCAGAGCGATGATCATCACACCCAATCCCGGCAATAACCAGGCCAGCGTAATCAGCGGGGTGGTAATCGTCAGCATCACCGGCGCATAATGCCAGGGGAGGGTCAGGCCGGGGATATAATCCGCTCCCAGATAGCGGATAAGCAGTTGGGCCTGGACCCGGTGATGTAGATAAAAATCGATCAGAGATTGAAATCTCTCCAGGGGAGCGGTCCAAAAATACGGCCAGAAAAGCATCCCCAGAGGGATGGTGAGGAAAAGCACCAGAGGAATATCCCAGAAATTCGTAATCCTCCCCCAGAATGATCTTATATTCTGCCTATCTGTACTATTGTATACTATTACTCCAACTATTATTACTACAGGCACCAGAAGATACTGGATTCGAGTGGCGAAACCGACCGCTCCAGTTAGGAGCAGCAGGAAACTGTAGATTTTCTTCCCGGTGATTACCCGGCGGTGGAAGAGAAAGAGGCAGAGAACAAAAATTAAGGTTAGCGGGATGTCTTTGGGGTTGTTAAAGCAATGGCCGACAAACCGGGGATAGGCGGCCAGAAACAGGCCGGAATAAATTCCGACCTGGGGAGAGATCGCTTCCGAAGAGAAAAGAACGGTGAAGAAGATGGTCAGGGCACCGGCCAGGAGCAGATGGAGGTGTCGGGCGTTCTCCTCGGGGAGCAGACTTAACCGTTCGGAGAACAGGCGATTATTAAAGGATCCCCAGATATCGAAAACCGGACCGTAATATTGGATATCTTCGGGGAAATCTTCTTCTGCAATTACAAGCGGTTTTTCGGGGTCGAAAATCTTCTCCAGGTAGAGATCCCCGGCCCGGAAATGGAGCGGTTCGTCCCAGGTCACCCCGAAATCATCGAGGGTAACCAGGCCGAAGAGGAAAAAAAACCCGGCGATCACGGTGGCCGCGATCGCCGGGTGATATTTCCGTTTTTTGTTAACGGACATTCATCAAATACCCGAGCATCGGCTTAAATCTTTAGTCCCCGACGCGGTAATCTCTTTTGGTGAATGCGGTTCAGGCCACGGCCATCATCGTGAAGACCATAACAAAAAGAGCGACGGTCTCGATGATACCCAGAACCATAATATAATTTCCAAAACCCTTGCCGGTCTCGGCCAGGGCATCGGAACCGCCGGCACCGGCCTTGCCCTGCATCAGGGCGGAGACCCCGATCGCCAGCCCGGCTAAAAGCCCGGTCCCCCAGAAAAAGCTCCCCTCAGCGACCTTAGCAGCCAGGGTGTTCATCACGATCATCCCATAAATCGTCTGGGAGAGCGGGGCACCAACGAAGACGGTTAGCATAAAGGGCGCCGCCTTGTTCTGGGCAAAACATTTCTTCCAGGCCCCAATCGCCGCCATCCCGGCGATCCCGGTACCCAGGGCCGAGCCGACCGCGGCCAGGGCGAGGACGGCCGCGACTCCGAGGTCCTGAAACTGCATCAATACGGTTGCCGTTTGCTCCATTGTTTTTCTCCTCCTTATTTATTGCTATTGCTGATTTTAGAACCCCGGAAAGGACTATATCTCCTTCCCGTCCATTCGTTACCCAGATGGCCGGAAAATTCCAGGACATTGAGCCGGACCCCGTGGACCAGGATCGCCATCCCCCCCAAAATCATATTCAAAGTATGGCCGAAGAGCAGGATGACGGCGGCGAAGAAGCCGGACAGGACCGAGGACCACCCCAGCGAGGCGGCCATCGTGTTGAAGGCGTCGGCGATGGCCACGGTGGCCAGGCCGACGGCAAAGAGACGGATATAGGAAACCACATCGGCAAAACTACTGATCACGTTCAAAAAGAGGGCAAAGTTCCTGGGGACCAGCTCCCGGAGAAACTGCCGGGGGTGCATCGTGAAGAGAATCACTAAAAGCACGCCCACCCCTCCAAGAATTCCGGCAAAGAGGGGAAATGGCTCGTTGAGGATAAACATCCGGGCCACGAAGAACATCATCCAGATAATCGCGACCCAGCCGAGGTCGGCCAGGGCGAGGACTGAGGGTGCTTTCCGGATCAATTGCCAGAGATGAGCGATCGAGAGATGGATCGCTCCGATCAGGAAGCAGAGTCCGATGATATTGTTCTGGTCCCTCAACCAGGGGACCAGTCCGGTCAGGAAAACCGGGAGCCACTCCTGGCCAAAGACGGTTCCGGTCAAAGCCCCCCAGACAATAGTCCCGGCGGAGAGGATGTAGAGAAGAAAGATCGGCCTCTGGTCAGCCAACCGCGACCCGTATTTCCAGTGGACCAGACCGGTCGCGGCAAAAAATATCACGCCGTATCCGGCGTCACCGATCAGCATCGCGAAAAAGAGAGAAAAGAAGATCAAAAATACAAAGCTGGAATCAATCTCCCGGTAGCCGGGGACGGTATCAATCAGCCGGAATACCGGCTCGATCAGTCGGACCCAGCGAGGGTTGGTGATCAGGGTAGGGGGATCGTCATCGGGGGTGGGTTCCTCCATCAGTAACCCCCAATTATTCTGCCGGCCGGTCGCCTCCAGCTTGGATAGATCGGGGAGAGGACAGTACCCCCGCAGATAAGATAGCTTCCCGGTTTTTTCCATCCCTCCCCGAGCCTCTTCGAACTCCAGCTCCCGCGCCCGCAGCTCCTCTTCCCGCTCGAGCAGGTGGCGAAATGCGGCCAGGCGGTTGAGTTCCTGATCCACCTTCCGGACCGCTTGGGCGATCTTTTCGCCCTCCCGGATCATCTCTGACAGTCTCTGATTTGGAAGCTCGCGGGTCTTGAAATGAAAATACTTCACCCCCTCAGAGATAATCCCGCAGTAAACCATCCCGCCTCTCCGGGCAAAGATCTCCACCCCGACATCCTCCGGAAGTCCTTTTAGCTCCCGTTCCGGGGTTACGGTCAGGTAAACCCAGATCCCCTTCCCGTTGAGATTTCGAAGGAGTTGGGGGTCAAAATCACCCCAGACTTCCCACTCTTCGACCAGCCGTCGATTCTTCTCCTCCCGGTCCCGCAGCCGGACCTGCTCCTCTTTCAGCTCCGATACCCGGGCAATCAGCTCATCCGGCTCCATCGTCAGCGGCTCCCCGGCGGATTCCGCTTCCGGCGGGAGGGCGGCCAGGGTCTTTTTCACCGCCTGGAGGCGTTCCCGAGCTTCCTCCAGGGACCGGCCGGCCGGCTCCCGGAGATGCTCGACGTGGACCAGGCCGAGCCCGGAGAGGCGGTCCAACGTCTCCGCGCGGTCCTTTGCCTGAACCACAACAGTAATTTTGCGCATAGTGACGATCATTTTATTTCATTGCTTCACAAAAATTTGTTGCTGATGGGCTCAGACAGTGATGTGTCGGGAGTATTTTTCGATATTTAATATTACCTAAATTGAGCGATTCTATGCGGCGAACTGCACCAATCTTTTGCGTCCGAACGGATATTGAAAATCCTCGCCATATCTCCTGGATATGGCTGCGGTTTTCGCAACCCGTCGGCCAGCAAAATCTTAGCACATTTCATCCGCAATAATCGCTCAACTTAGGTATTATTTTATACAATGTTAGGCGACCTGTAGGGCTTCGATCTTGCGCTTGGCAATCTTGGAGCGGCAGACAGCATTGGTATCCTGATCGCCGAGATAAATCCGGATAACCCGAATGTTCTCCCGAGCCTCCGGGATCATTACCTTCTCGAAGAGATTAACCCTCTGCATAGTTACTCTCAGCTCCCGGTGGAGTAGGCGGTGCTGCTCCCGGATGATCTCCACCTCAACCAGCAACTCGGACAACTGCCGGATATGCTCCACCGCCCGGTCCGCCCAGAGCGGAGTAGAGTAAAGATCGTAGTCAATCGGTCTATATTCTACACGTTCAAGGACCGGAATCGAGACGCCAGCGATATTCACAGTCCCGGTCTTAGTCTCTTTCGGACGGACCCAGGGAGCGAGATCGAATTCGTCGAATCCAAGAACACCGATCCAGGATTCCATATCCTCCTGCAGACGTCCGATCTCCGCCTCTTTGCGGTAAAGGACGGACTCGATCCGGCGCACCTCCATCTGCAGCTGCTGAGCCTTGAGTTGGAGAGTGGGAAGGTAGCGCTCAAACCGCTCCCGGGCATCGCGCTGTTTTTTCAACTCCCCCTTGGTAAACTTTACTTTTATCCGAGCCATAAGATTTAAGACCTATGCTATTGTGAATTCCCAATGCAGTGCTGGAATAATAAAGTGATGGGGGCGGGTATAGCCACCCCTTACTCCACCACTCCGCTACTTTGAAGAATTGAGTCCCCCTCAGCGGGGCTTTATAACATTATCGGCCGCTTTCAATTCACGGGTTAGGGGCAATTGTGATGATTTTCACCGCCTGCCCGGCCCCTTTCCCTTACTCATTGTCGTAATCGCAATTAAAATCTCAGGTTTCCTCTATAGCCGCGCCAATAATTTATGCCTCCGGTTCTTCCTCCTCTTTCTCCTCTTCCTCCACATCGCGCCCCTCCCGACCCCCCTCGGGCCAGAACTCCTTAATCATCTCACTCTGGATCCCGGACTCCCGGGGGGTGAAACAGTCGGCCATCAGCTTCCAGCCGAGATCGAGCGCCTCTTCCAGCGGAATATTAACCGAGAGGTCCATCATCTTATCCTCGAATAACTGCCCATACTTGAGGAGCTTGCGGTCCCAATTACTCATCTGGAAACCCATCGCCTGCTTCTCCCGGGTCTCCTTGTAATCGGCATAGAGCTGGATCATCGAGTTCATCACTGTCCGGTGATCGGCCCGGGAGTCCTTGTTAACCTGCTGCTTGAGGCGGCTCAGTGATCCGAAGGGTTCGATCCGGCCCCCCTTAAGGTAAAACTGCCCTTCGGTAATATAGCCGGTATTGTCGGGGACGGGATGAGTAACGTCGTCACCCGGCATCGTAGTCACCGCCAGAACGGTGATCGAACCCGAATTTTCGAAGTCAACCGCTTTCTCGTAACGGGCGGCCAGCTGGCTGTAGAGGTCGCCGGGATAGCCCCGGTTGGAGGGAACCTGCTCCATCGTAATCGCCAACTCCTTTAGGGCATCGGCAAAGTTGGTCATATCGGAGAGCAGGACCAGAACATCCTTACCGTTAATCGCGAACTGTTCCGCCACCGCCAGGCTGAGATCGGGGACCATCGTACATTCCACAGTGGGGTCGGCGGCGGTGTGAACAAAGAAGATCGAGCGGGAGAGCGCCCCCTGTTGCTCCAGACGGTCACGAAAGAAGAGGTAATCGTCGTACTTCAGTCCCATCCCGCCGAGGATAATGATATCAACCTCAGCCTGAAGGGCAATACGAGCCAGAAGCTCGTTATAGGGCTCCCCGGCGACGGAAAAGATCGGAAGTTTCTGCGAAACGACCAGGGAGTTAAAGACATCGATCATCGGAATCCCGGTCCGGACCATCCGCCGGGGGATGATCCTTTTCGCCGGGTTGACCGAAGGGCCGCCGATATTAATCATATTCTCAAAGAGCTGTGGTCCACGGTCACGAGGCATACCGCTACCGGTAAATATTCTCCCCAAGAGGTTGTCGGAGAAGGAGACCTGCATCCGATGGCCGAGAAATCGGACCTCATCGCCGGTGGAGATCCCCCGGCTCCCGGCGAAGACCTGGAGATATACCCGGTCGCCTTCGAGGCGGATGACCGAAGCCAGGGATTTACCTCGATTGGTAGTAATCTCGGCCAGGGCCTGATTCCCGACATCTTTGGCTTCGACAGTGATCACGTCCCCGGCAATCTGGAGAATCCGGTTGTATATCTTCCTCATATTTTTTACTCCATCATAAATTTTGCTCGGCGAAAATTAGGGTTGGGAATGCCGATTCCGTCAATTTTAAGCAGTCATAGCAGTAGGTTAAAGATCAATCTAATTGTTTTGCCGGCAGGACACCACAGTATCTGAAGATTAGCTGCTGGCTTTCTTGACCTGTTCCCGGAGTTTGGCTTCCAGTCCCTTAAATTCCTCGCTCTCTTCAGGGGCGGAGTTCCAATTACGGAAGATCTGACGGATCTCGTGGAAAAATCCCCGAGCTTCTTCCTTATCCTTAAATTTAAAATCTGCCGACAGGATATCGTTAAGAACATTGAAGACGTACTTCTGCCGTTCAGCCGAACTGGCGCCATCCACCTCGTCGTAGGCGTCCTGCTGGAGATAGACCTCGTCGATATACTCTCCTTTAAGATAATCAATAAAATCGGCCAGGGCAGTACCCTCTTCCCCCACCACCTTCATCATCTGGTCAATCTCCGAACTCTTCTGGAGCAAGGACCGGGCCCGGTCAATCTGCTTGGAGTCGATGAAACTCTGATATTGTGACCAGGAATCAAGGACATCGATCGAGGGATATCGGCGGGCATCGGAGCGTTCGCGGGAGAGGCCGTGGAAGGCACCGACTACTTTCAGGGTGGCCTGGGTGACCGGCTCCTCGAAGTTCCCTCCCGCCGGACTGACCGTTCCGCCGATGGTAACCGAACCGATCTGACCATTATTGAGTTTCACCAGACCCGCTCTTTCATAAAAGGAGGCAATCCGCGACTCCAGGTAAGCGGGAAAGGCCTCTTCGCCCGGGATCTCTTCCAACCGGCCCGACATCTCCCGCATCGCCTGGGCCCAGCGAGAGGTGGAATCGGCCAGGAGCAGAATGTTAAGTCCCATCTGCCGGTAGTACTCAGCCAGGGTGACCGCGGTATAGACCGACGATTCCCGGGCGGCGACCGGCATCGAGGAGGTATTGCAGATGATGATCGTCCGTTCCATCAGGGATTTTCCGGTCCGGGGGTCGATCAGCTCGGGGAATTCTTTAAGCGTCTCCACCACCTCGCCGGCCCGCTCCCCGCAGGCGGCGATGATCACGATATCAACCTCAGCGTGACGGCTGGTGATCTGCTGGAGCACGGTTTTGCCGGCTCCGAACGGCCCCGGGATGCAGTAGGTCCCGCCCCGGGCGATCGGGACCATCGTGTCGATGATCCTGACCCGGGTGACCAGAGGTTTTTCGGGCTTGAGTTTCTCCCGGTAAGCGGTGATCGGGACCTTGACCGGCCAGACCTGAACCATCGTCACCGGCCAGGAATGACCACGTTGGTCCT
Organism: uncultured bacterium; assembly: GCA_964465735.1. Classification (GTDB taxonomy): domain Bacteria; phylum Auribacterota; class Erginobacteria; order Erginobacterales; family Erginobacteraceae; genus Erginobacter. The sequence continues at coordinate 7,069 of CAYXKT010000034.1, read as the reverse complement.
TCAACTCGGCCACGGTATCCTTGATCGTATAAGAACCGGGGTTAGCCACGGAGACCACCTCGTAGTGTTCGGTCATCGAGAAAGGAACCATAACGAAATGTTCAAAGATCCCTTCCGGTACCTTCCCCAAAAAGTCGCCACCGGTTACTTTCTTCCCCACCTCGACGACCGGGGTAAACTCCCACTTTTTCGTCTCCGAGAGAGGGGGAAGATAAAAGCCGCGTTTGAGGAAAAAGCCGGTCTTCTCGGCCAGAGCGGGAAGCGGGTTCTGCAGACCGTCATAGATCTGGGTCAAAAGCCCCGGCCCCAGGGTCACCGCCAGCAACTCGCCGGTAAATTCAACCGTATCTCCGATCTTCAGCCCTTCGGTATCCTCATAAACCTGGAGTTCAGCCCGATTCCCCCGGACCCGAATTACCTCGGACTTAAGTCGCTCCTCACCAGTAATCGCGTAGGCTACTTCGTTTTGGAGAACAACATCATCAAATTCCACCACCAGCATATTCCCATTAACACCGGCAACTTTTCCTCTTCGTTGAGCCATCGTCAAGACTCCTTTGCGAAATTAATCATTTCATCGAGCACCGCCCGGCCCTTCTCTGGACGGATCGCTTGCCACTTATTGAGCAGTTGGAGCTTGAGAAAATAAATGATCAGAAAGTGCAGGTCAAAATAATGCTGCCGCTCCAGCTCCTCGAGTTTCTCCCAACGGACCAGATCGATCCTTCGCTCCACCTGGAGGGGATTGGCTTCCCCGGCCGCTTCCGCAACCAAAGCCAAAAGGTGAGGGTCAGGGAGATGATCACCACGATAGAAGTCGTCAGGAGTAAGACGGAATTTTTTGGCCCGGAATCTGGCCGTCTCGTTACGCAGGGAATTTTCGAATCGAATCCACTCAACGAGAGCCCTTTCTCCTTTTGTGTCTGGCTCGGAGGGGAGCAGCCGAGCTTTGGCCAGTACACCGGCATCCCGGGGAGAGAGGAATTCTATCGCCCGCTTCAGAAAGGCATCGTTAGTCTGCGGTGGCTTGGTACCGAAGGAAAGCATCGGGAGGGTAGCCGCAAAATAATAGTAGTTCCGGCTCATTAACGGCTGATAATTTCCTTGAGGTGAGGACTGAGATAGGTAGAGATCAATTCACGCAATCCGTTGTCGGAAAAGTCATAACTTGATTTTCCCCCGTCAAAGCTGATCGTGAAACCAGCCTCAATCGAGGGGACGGGGTTGATCGTCAATTGGCCCTTGGCTTCCTGGCGGAAACGGGCCAGAAGTCCATCAGAAATCTTTTTCGCGTCCTCGGAAGCCAACCCGACTTCAACCCTATCGTCACCGCCGATTTGCCCGGCGGCTTTATCAACCAGTTTCAGGATCGCCGAGGTCATCGCCTCCGCAGTCAGAGTCTCTCCAATTGAAACTGTCAGGATCCGGTCAAAATATTTCCGGATTTCCTCCTCAAGAGAGAGCAAGACGTTGCGCGCTGACTGATCAATCGCTTTCTCGGCGTTTTCTTGCAGTTGCCGGGCGGCCCTCTCCGCAGCGGATTGCTTTTCCGCCGCCTGTTTGTCTGCCGACTCGACGATCACTTCAGCTTTTTTCCTGGCCTCCGCAACTATATCGGCGGCTTGCTTCTCCGCCTGCTCGACACCTTCCCGGTTAATTCGTTCTAATAGTCCCTGTAGTTGCTCGGCCATAACACTATCTCCTGAATTCTGAAATGTCCGGTCTAAGATTGTTTATTGTTTAGAGAAAACAATTTTATACTGAAGTATATGGCGTCCTAAAGAAACGGTCAAGAGAGAAGGTCAGTATAATTCCCTTTTCTTCCGGTCACCCTCCGGAGCAGAAGTTACCGCTCTGGAAGATCGATCTTCTCGCTTTCGTCTTTAACACCGAGAAGACGACAGAGACGGGAGAGTTCCGCTTCAGAATAGAATTCGATCTCGATCCGGCCAGCGCCGTTACGATGGCGAGTAATTGTGACTTTAGCCTTAAGTTGCTCTCTAAGAGAATCTAATGCATATGCCAGGTCCGGATCGGGCACAGTCGGACGAATTTTACCAGGCTGTCGGGATTTCCCGCCAGCTGAGATCTTTTCCAGTTCCCGGACCGACAACGCCCCATCCGCCGCCTTGAGTGCGTAACGGAGCTGGAGATCGCGGGAGTCAAAAGCGAGCAGAGCCCGGGCCTGGCCAAAGTTCAGCCGTCCGGTTTCGACCAGATTCTTTATATCCCGGGAGAGATCGAGGATCCGAAGTGTATTGGCAATAGTAGAACGGTCCTTGCCCACCCGCTCGGCGATCTCTTCCTGGGTTTCTCCGAATTCTTCGATCAGCCGCCGGTAACTCCGAGCCCGGTCGATCGGGTTGAGATCTTCGCGCTGGACGTTTTCGATAATCGCGAGCTCCAACGGTTCTTTCTGGTCCCTGACCTCACGGATCAGCACCGGCACTTCCGTCAGTCCAGCCCGACGGGCGGCTAAAAGCCGCCGCTCGCCGGCAATAAGTTCATAATGATCTCCCCGGTCCTGGACAATCAGGGGCTGGATAATGCCTTTTTCCTTGATCGAGACAGCCAGTTCTTCCAGTGCCTTCTCGTCAAAACTGTGACGAGGCTGATACGGGTTCTTTTTAATTGCGTCCGGCGAGATCCTGACCACCCGATCTTCTGCCGAATTGGTCCGGCTCTGGTCGCCGGGACGGATCAGGGCGTCCAGCCCCTTGCCCAACACTAATCTCTCATTCACCTGCTCACCTCTGCTGACTGATAGTTCGATAAAATGAACCACAAGGGAGAGGAAGGATAAAGATAGAAGCGATGAACCATTCCTCCCCACAATCTTTTCTGTAAAGACAGAATTATTCGGAAAACTTGTTCAGACCTAAATTGAGCGATTCTATGCGGCGAACTGCACCAATCTTTTGCGTCCGAACGGATATTGAAAATCCTCGCCATATCTCCTGGATATGGCTGCGGTTTTCGCAACCCGTCGGCCGGCAAAATCTTAGCACGTTTCATCCGCAATAATCGCTCAACTTAGGTCAGATTATTCCGGGCGGCGCCTTTTGTATCTCCCGGGGCAGATCAATCTCCTCCGCCAGAGCCAGATAGGCTGCCGCTCCAGTTGATAACCGGTCATAGTAGATAATCGGCTGCCCGAAACTGGGGGCCTCACCAAGCTTTACGTTACGGGGAATCTCTACCGCAAAAACCTGGTTCTGAAAATATCTCCGGACCTCAGCCGCCACTTGAGCGGAGAGCCGGGTCCGGCGATCAGCCATTGTCAAAAGCACCCCGGTAACCTTCAATCCCCGGTTCAGCCTCTCCCGGACCAGACGAATCGCACCTAAAAGCTGGGATATCCCCTCCAGGGCATAATACTCAGCCTGGATTGGGATAATCAACTCCCGGGCAGCAGCCAGAGCATTGATCACCAGCAAATTCAAGGAGGGGGGGCAGTCAATCAGGATATATTCGAATCCGGCATCCGGCGTTGGAATTATATCCCGGAGCCGATATTCCCGGCCGATGACGCTGATCAGCTCTACCTCAGCCCCGGTCAAATCCGGGTGTGAAGGGACCAAGGATAAATTGGGGAAACCGGTGGAGACGATTGCCTCTTTCAGGGGGGTTTCCCCCAAAATCAGGCGATAACTGTTTCTCGACCGATCGGTTTTCTCCACCCCAACCCCGCTGGTGGCATTCCCCTGGGGGTCGAGATCAATCAGGAGAACTCGGTGACCCCGATCTCCCAGAGCGGCGGCCAGATTAACCGCGGTGGTAGTCTTGCCTACCCCTCCCTTCTGGTTGACCAAAGCTATAATCCGGGTTTCTCGCATCATTACCTTCAGGATAATTCCGCTGCCGTTGGGCAGCAGTAATAATCGAAGTGAATAATAGGCCATCCTTAGTCGAGAGGCAATAATAAACTGCAACAACTCAGGTCATTAAGTCAAAGGTGAAAGAGGCTCTGCGACAAATCTAAAATTGGTACTACGAAAAAGGACGACGGACAGATCTGTTTAGTCCGTGATGAGCTTGCTTGGTCACTGCGCTTTTCGCGATGACAGCTTTGTCGTGATCAGGGGCTTACCTCCAGACACTATCTGCCTGATCAACTACATCGGTTTTACCAATGCCCACTGTCCCGACCTCGATATCGCGCCATCTGACCCCATCCGTTATCTTCTCGGCCCCGGCCCCGAAAACGCTTCGGCCTCCGGTCGTCCTGGGGGTGAAAATTCCCGGATATCTGAATTTCTCGACTCCTGACTTCCCCCCTGGTAGTTCTGGCGTCGCAAATAGTGTTCCACGTGGAACATTTCGCCCTTGTCCAATATGGACATCTGCTATACATTGTCCCTGTCGCCTTGGACATTGTCCGGGACATTAAATATAATAGTAGATTTTCAGTCCCGGACACCAAACCACAGGACGGGGTAGGCAAATATGTCATTGTCCAGCAACTGTCCCCCATACTTTAAGGGAAGATTATGAATCAGTCAGCACCACTGGGGAAGGAATTAAACTGGATTCCGCTCAAAGAGGCCGCTCGATTGCTGGGCTGCAGCGTTAAAACCATCCGCCGGAGGATTAAAAGCGGAACCTGGCGCTCAATGATTGAATATCGCGGACAGAAGGCCATCCGTTTGGTCGCTCGGGAAGATGTCCTGAAAGAATCCATAGCCCTTGACCGGCGGCCGGCCGAGTCACCGGATCGGATGCTCGCCCGCCAGGCCCTTGATGTCATCCCCCGGGAACTGGGGGAAGTCCTTGAGTCCTATTTGAAGGACCTGAAGAGTGAATTGGACCGAAAGGCACTCTTCTCCCGGATATATCTGCTGGTCGCGGTCTGTCTGTCCATCATTCTATTGTCCGGGACTGTCTACTACCTCCACAATCAGCAGGCGGAGCGCCTGGAGGGCCAGATTAAGGCTATGTCCGGGACATTGTCCATCAATCTAACCCAGGGGCAAGCCAACTTAGGGACCCAAATCCGGCAAATTTCATCCCTGGCCGGCGAAAATCAGAGGTTGGCCGAAGCATCGCGGGCGGACTCGGAGAGACAGGAGCGGAGTCTGGGAAGAATTATCCGTTTTATAGATACACTGGAAGGAAGCCGGCAGCAAACGCAGAGAGAGTCAGAGGAGACCCGGGAGGAACTGGCCGATCTGCGCCGGGAGATTATCCGGTTAAAAGATACTCTCCAGAAAAAAGAAGCACCGGTGAAGGATCCTTCGGAGTACACTACTACTGAGGAAGAAATTAACCTCGCGACCCCCAGTCCGGTACTGATGGTGACTCCAATCCAGGCCCCAACGCCGACCCCGGAAAAGGAACGTTCCCGCTTTTTAGGGCTCTTCTGATGGCTTAGTATCCGAACAAGAAACTAAAAGCACTGAGGAATTGTTATTGCGAGGAACAAAGTGATAAGGCAATCTCATCACCAAGGAAACAGATTGCTTCGTCGCCCCTTTTGGCAATGACCTGATTTCTGGGTTTTCTTCCAGGCACTATCTACTTGCCAACGCAGAATTTGGAAAATATTTCGTCGAGAATCCCCTCGTCGAATTCTTCTCCGAGTATCCATTTCAACCGGGAGAGCCCATTGCGTAGGTCGGAAGCAATCAATTCTCCCGACAACCTATCTCGACAGCCGGACAAAGCTTGATCAATGGCGACGGCGGCCTCCTTCAGCGCGTCGTGGCGGCGACGACTAATTATTAACCCGCCCCTGGCACCAGCCATAAATTCTTTCCGGACCAGTGAGAGAATCTCTTCCCGAAGGCAATCCATACCCCAGTCCCGGACCGCTGAAATCCGGACCACCTTACTCTGCTCTAACCCGCTTCCCAATTTGTCCAGCTCAGCCCTGGCCGGAAGATCAGTCTTGTTGAGCACGATCAATGTCCGCTTCCCCTGGGCCAGATGTACGATCTGCCGGTCACTCTCCGTAATATTGGTTCCGCTATCCAAGACCAGAAGTACCAGGTCGGCGGCGGCCAGTTTTTCCCGAGCCAGGGCCACCCCCGCTGCCTCGACTTCTTCCCGTGGTCGGCGGATCCCGGCGGTATCGATCAGCCGGAGCGGAATGCCGTCGAGAACAATAACCTCTTCAATGGTATCCCGAGTGGTTCCCGGATGACGGGAGACAATCGCCCGTTTCTGAGATAAGAAGGTATTGAGAAGACTCGACTTGCCGACATTAGGCTTACCGACGATCACCACCTTCAAGCCCTCCCGCAGATATTCGCCGGCTCGAGCCTGCCTCTGGAGGCACACCAATTCTCTTCCAACTTTCTGGAGATCTCTCTCCACTGCAGCGTAGGGCGGTGTCTCGCCCTCAAATTCCTCGAAATCCAGGGTGACCTCAATCCGGGCCAGAATCTCGACCAGCATCTTTCGCAAAGCTAACAGTCTTCCTTCCAGAACACCTCCAATCTGCTCAACGGCCTGAAGTCGTTCCTCCTCGGAACGGGCCGAGATCAGCCAGGCTACCGACTCCGCTCGGGTCAGATCCATCTTCCCGTTGATAAAGGCCCGACGAGTAAATTCACCCGGTTCGGCCAACCGGGCCCCCCGCCGAAGCAACCCGTCCAAAATAGCCGAGATTACCGCCCGGCCGCCGTGGCAATGGATCTCGGCCATATCTTCCCCGGTGTAGCTTCTCGGCCCCGCCATCACCACCACCATCACCTGGTCGATCCGTTTGCCGCCGTCTTCTAACCACCCCGGGTAGAGGCGGAAGGGCTCCAGGGAACCGGAACGTTTATTCTCGGAGTGAAAGAGGGAGGAGATAATGGCCAGAGAACGAGGGCCCGAGATTCTGATCACTCCAATCGCCCCTTCTCCTTCCGGGGTAGCTGGGGCAACAATCGTCTCATATTCGAAATTCTTCATCTCGCAGAACAATCAATCACTATCGGGATCGCTATCCAGAACACCGATCAACAATTACGGCCCAGGCGATAAACAGAAGATCAGAAAAGATTGGTTAGAATAATTTCCAATTTGATGTTACCTAAGTTGAGCGATTATTGCGGATGAAACGTGCTAAGATTTTGCCGGCCGA
>CAYXKT010000033.1:0-20793 GCA_964465735.1 uncultured bacterium | reverse complement strand
ATAAGACAATAACCCAAGATCAACCGCCGCGGGCCAGGGTATCGGCGAGCTTGAGCAGGGTCGGGATCCGGTACGGGCCGGACATAATGCCGACTGCCTTCCGAGCCTCCTTTAGCGGACAACCGGCCGCGGAGACGAAGAGCGGCTGGGAGGAGCGGCCCCGGAGGACCGGCACGAAACGATCAGCGACCTTCAGAAAACTCTTGGCAACTCCAATGACCGCAACCGGGTAGGGCAGCGCCTCCCGGAGGTGTTGCCCCAGGCCCTTGCCGGCGCCGGGCCGGAGGTGGACATACCCGTCAATCACGATCGACTCGAACTCTCGACCGGCAACCCGCAGAACCGCGAGGAGACAGGGCAGCTCCCGCTCATAGAACCTCCCCGGCCGGTATTCCGCTGGGGTCTTGATAGTTGTCCGATAGACCTTGATCGGTCCGGCATCTTCCCAGAACTTAAAGACCACACAGACCGCGGTCGCCCCCTCGCGGCCGTAGTGCACATCCACGGCGGCTTTCATAACTGTAATCGACAAAGATCTTTAAGATTACATCAGATGCCGGGAACAACCCTTTGAATATATCCTCTGCCGGGTTGTCGGTCGTCGGAATCCGATACCTCCAGGCCGGCAGGGAGGATCTCGGTCAGCTCCCGCCTGGTCGCGTCCGGCTCAATTCGTCCAGACTCCGTAGCCCTCAGCCCGAAGTTTTTCCGAGAGGTACTCCTCCAGTTCGAGCGCGTCCTTCCGAGTGGGGATCGGGTTATACTTCCGGTATAATTTCGGGAGGAGCCGGCGGCCGTACTTCCTGACAAAACTATTGGATAGCCGCCCGCCCTTCTGATGCTGGCGGAAACGGGCTGCCGGGCTCTTCGCGGTCTGGCCGACATAGAGACAGGGGAGCGCGATCGTCATCCGGGGGTTGGCCTTCCGGAAGCGCCCGCTTTCTTGAACCCTCGAGTCCAGTTGGATAACATACAGGTGATAGGCCATCTCCTCACCCTATTCTATTACCGCCGGCCGGCCAAAAGAAACCGGGGCCGGTCCTGCTTACAGGTCGATCGGATTTCCCTCTTCATCCCATTCCCGGCGGCTGATCTCCTCGCCTTCCTGGAACTCCACCTCGGCCTGCTTCTGACCGTTATCGTACCAGCTAATCGCCTTCCCGTGCAATTTACCTTCCCGGTACTCGGTCTGCGATGATTTCCGGCCGTCCTCGTGCCACTCGCTCAACCGGCCGGAGACCTGGCCATCGACCAGTTCGGCCTCCACTTTCTTCTCCCCGCCCGGCCAGTATTCCGCCATCATCCCCGTGAACGGTTTCTCCGCCTGGACCTGGTACCAGAGGCCGTCCCGCTCGACGAGATTTTCTCCAGTCAATACTACCGGCTCCCTAGTTGTCGCGCAGCCCGCCGCCACCAGAACCATCAGCAAAACTATCGCTATGTTTAACATTTTCATAAATTCCTCCTTTGTCCTGTCATCTTTCAAGACATTTGAATAGTAAGGGCTAAAGGCAAGCTGACGCCGCAAGTCCTCGGCACCGGACAAAACCCGCCCTCAACCAGTAATCGGAAAAGAACCGCCAAGATCAATCTCTTCATCTTCCTTATTCACCCCCGAAAGACATTATCGCCCCCATCCCCGGTTCAAATTGCGCCGTCGAGATATTGCCTCCGGAGATCTTCCGGAAACTTCTCGATGGCATATCTGAGCATAGTCCGCGGCATCCGCCGATAGTGCTTTTTCAAGAAAGACTCTCCCACCTTCCGATCCCGCTTGCCGACCTCCCGCAACATCCAGCCCACGGCCTTGTGAATCAGATCCTCGCTGTCAGCAAGAAGCATCCCGGCGATCTTCAGGGTCTCGGCGAACTCGCTGTTCCTAATGAAATGGAAGGTAGCCATAATGGCGATCCGCCGTTCCCACAAAAGCTCTGAGCCGGCGGACGCATAGAGCGGGGCGCGCGACCGATTTTCCAGATAGGCCCCGACAATCTTGTCGGCGGACATATCCACCAGGTCCCAGTTATTGATAAAATTGGTGTGACGCCGGTATTCTCGATAGATCTCCGACTGCTCGTCAACCGTACCTCGCCGGTATTTCTCCGTGAGGATGACCAGGGCCAGGAAGCGTTCCTCGTGAATCTCCGATTTTAGCAGGGTCAGTGTATCTCCCAGAGACAGTTCCCGATATCTTTTGGCAATGCTCCTGGTTACCGGGACCCGGACGCCGATAAACCGGTCACCCTCCCCGTACTCGCCGGGGCCGGTCTTGAAATACTGCCGCAGGAATCCGGCCTTCGATTCATCAGCCTCTTCCCGAAGCGCAGCCCGGGCCCCCTCTAACAGAATTTTATTCTTCGCCATCTCCAGTCCACACCGGTCTCGTTGCGGATAATAAAATCGGGTTCCAGAGGTTTACATATCCGATAGATTATACTATACGGCATTTTCCCGCACCGTTTATTCTCCGGGATTTATTTCTGCCTGGACCCGAATCTCTGTAACGAGTTGTCAGACAGCCCCTCTTTTAAAAGAGGTCTCGGCCGCCGAGGCAGACCACCCCGACAAGAACGGTCGCTCAGTGAATGATAACAGGGATAGGGATTGGATACTTTGATCTTGACTGACCCCTGACTGTCGCGTCTCATAGTAGATGAGACTGGCGTCCCAGGTAAATGAGACTGGCATCTGATATAATGTGTAAACTGCGCTACGAAAAATTGCCCTGGTTCCCAAAGAAAATACTGTCTCGGATTATGATCTGACACTCCGTTGGAGAACCGCTGGGAGTTGATGGCGGCGTCTTTTATCCCGGGGTTGCACCCCGGGCTCTGATGTGGGACGCCGTTCACGTCCCTGCAGTTACCCCAAAGGGGTAAAACATCATAGCCCGGCGAGAATCGCCGGGATCAAAATGGATCAGCAGCAATTAATCAGCCCCCTGAAGGGGGGCCAGATCAAAACCGAATTTCCAATTGAGATTGTCCTTGAGTTTAATATATTGACATATTTTTTTCCAGAGAGTGAGGCGTGAGTCTCATTTAAGGTGAAACGCCGGTCTCATTGAAAATGAAGGGCGACACAATGCCGATCCGCGGAATTTTGTGCCGGGAAAACATCCCTCAACAACGCTTCCGTATTGATTGCGGCAACAGATCAATTTTGAGAGATCCAGCTTGAGCCATTTATCATTCCTGTTTTTCCCCGGGATTGATTGACCAGACCCGCTCGAGGATTTGGTAGGCAGTATGATAGATCCCCGGTGAATTCGACTCTCTCGGGCCCGCGATATTCAAGACTTCGGGCTGAGCGCGGGCCAGCCAGTTCCGGACCAGCTCGACCGCCTTCCGGCGGGATGCTGACTTGAGATTGACGTGCAGATAAGGTTTTCCGGCCCAGGCGGCGATTTGGCGGGTCAGGGCGGTTCCCCCGCTCATCTTTCCGAGCGTTAATAAAAGCGTGGCGTCGGAGACCAGCACGTTCTTCCTGGTTCGCGCCGGATAGCCGATGGTATCGAGTTCAATCATCCGATCGTACTTCAGGGATAGCGGACCGTTCTCGGTCCTCCGGTCTCGGGGGATATAGCCGCCATAGTCTAATCTCAGGGCAATGGCCACATCGAGGGCCGCCTGATCCACCCCAGTTTGACCTCCGGAAATAATCTTCATAATCCTACCTCCTGGGTATAATGTAAATTGGCCTTAATTCGATAGTCGGACCCAACAGCACATTTATTCCAACAAATTCTCTAAAAAAAGGTGCCGGTCATTGAATATTGTCATTTTTCCGATGTAAAAAAAGGTGCCGGTCATTGAATATTGTCATTTTTCCGGGGATCGGGCTGAGTTGGGTGGAGGGGGCTTGTTTTTTTGTAACACTTTAGCTTTCTAAAGACGTTATTGACTATCATTGCGATCCGGCTTTTTTATCCGGCTTCTCTTAGGTCCGGCTGCAGACAAAAGACGGATAAGCAATCTCAACCTGGAAATTTCTTCATCGACTTCGGCTGCTGGCAATTACAATTGCAGGCTGATGAAACAGTAGAGACTTTTATCGAGCTAAAGTGTTACGTTTTTTTTAATGGTTGTTAAGCCAGGGGTGAGATTTGGCACTTTTATGGGGTACGGGTTAAGGTGTGGGCAGGGGTATATCATCAACTGTCCCCGGGGAAACAGCTCGGGTCCGGGGGGGTAACCAGGGTGTGATTGGATAAATTATTCACACGCAATTCGGAGCAGCGGGGGGTGGGAAGATGGGGAGTTGCCCGATTTTCTTTTCGGCTTCGGTGAGGAAGCGGCGGAGATCGGCGGGGGTGCCGGGCGCGGGGGCGGGCCAGGCTTTGAGCATCCGGTCTTCTCTAATCAGGACATACTTATCTTCAATCCGGCGGATGGCGGTGACACCTTTCTTGGCGGCGGTAAGCTTGAGGAGGGCCAACTCGGCCAGAAGGCGGGCCTCTTCGGGCGGGGGGCCGAAGCGGTCTTTCAATTCCTCCAGCCAACCCTCGATCTCTTGCGCTGAGGTCAGGGTGGCCCAGCGGCGGTAGAGTTCGATCCGCTGGGTCTCAGTGCCGGTATAATCGACAGGGAGGGCGGCCGGGATCTTGAACTCGATGGCAGTCTTCGGCAGCAGCTTTTGCTCCTTCCCCTCCCCTTTCTGCTTCAGGCGGGAGACCGACTCCTCGAGCAACCGGCAGTAGAGTTCGAAGCCGACAGCGGAGATGTGACCGTGCTGTTCCTTGCCCAGGATATTCCCCGCCCCCCGAATCTCCAGATCACGCAGGGCCAGACCGTAGCCGGCGCCCAGTTGGGAGAACTCCTCGATCGCGGTCAGGCGCTTGCGAGCGGCGCTCTCGATGATCGCCCCTAAGGGATAGAGAAAGTAGGCGTAGGCAAGATGTTTGAATCGCCCTACCCGCCCCCGAAGCTGGTAGAGGTCGGCGAGTCCGAAACGGTGAGCGTTGGCAACGATAATGGTGTTAGCGTTGGGGATGTCGAGGCCGGACTCAATGATCGTGGTACAGACCAGGACATCAATCTCCCCTCCGGCAAAACGCTCCATCACTTCCGCCAGTTCCGTCTCTCCCATCTGTCCGTGGCCGATAGCGACGGTCAGCTTGGGGAACCAGAGTTCGATCTTTCGTTTTACCTGGTCAATATCCTTGACCCGGTTGTGGAGATAGAAGACCTGTCCACCGCGTTTGACTTCCCGGGCGATGGCATTCTTGATCAGATCCGGTTTATAGGGGACGACCCGGGTCTCCACGGCCAGACGGTCCTGGGGCGGAGTGGTGATCGAACTTAAGTCCCGGGCGCCGGTCAGGGAAAGGTAGAGGGTGCGGGGGATCGGGGTGGCGGTCAGGGTCAGAATATCGACCTGCTCCCGGATCTTCTTCAGTTTCTCTTTGTGGCGAACCCCGAACCGCTGTTCCTCGTCGATCACCACCAGACCAAGGTCGCGGAAGGCGATATCCCCCTGGAGCAGCCGGTGGGTCCCGATCACGATATCGACCTTGCCCTCTTTGAGCTCGGCGATAATCTTTTGCTGCTCTTTCGGCGAGATCAGCCGGGAGAGAGTCTCCACCCGGATCGGATAATCGGACATCCGCTCCCGGAAGGTTCGGGTGTGCTGCTGGGCGAGGACGGTGGTAGGAACCAGGACGGCAGCCTGGGTCCCCTCCATCGTCGCCTTGAAAGCGGCCCGGAGGGCGACCTCGGTCTTTCCGTAACCAACGTCGCCGCAGAGGAGCCGGTCCATCGGCCGGCCGGATTCCATATCCTTCTTGATCTCAGCCAGGGCTTGGAACTGGTCGGGAGTTTCAGTATAGATGAAAGCTGCTTCAAATTCCTTCTGCCAGGGGGTATCAGGAGCAAATCTTCTTCCTCCGGCCGCCGCTCGACGCGCCTGGAGTTCGAGCAGCTCGGCGGCCAGGTCGTTGACCGCTCGGCGGGCGGCATCCCGGGCCCGGGGCCAGCGGCCGCCGCCGAGACGGTCCAGCTGGGGGCGGGCCTGGCCCGAACCGAGGTAGCGGGATATCAGGTGAGCCTGGGTCAGGTCGCAGAAGAGCCGGGCATTCTCGGCGTAACGGAGGACCATCATCGATCGCCGGTCGTCACCGGCGGCCGTGATCTCCGTCACCCCGAGAAAACGACCAATCCCGTGGTCGAGATGAACGACATAGTCCCCGGGGTGAAAATCTGCCCGAGGGAGGCCGGCGGCGGCAGCGTGATACTTCTGCCGGGGCCGAGGGATCCGGTAGCGGGAGAAGATCTCACTGCCACCGATGACCGCCAGTGCCGGCTCCTCCCAGACAAACCCCTCTCCGATCTCTCCGATGGCCATCTCCAGCCGATGGTGAGGGAAGATCTTCTTCTCGGTCAGAATCTCTTGCAGCCGTTCGGCTTCGCCGGAGTTGTGGGCGTAAAGGAGTACCCGGTAGCCGTCTTCTAAAAGTTCGCCGACGGCGTCGAGCAGCGGATAAGCGGCGGAATCAGAACGGTACTTGAACCGGTCCAGAGTCCGCAAGGAAAAACGGATCTCGGCCCCCTGAATCTTCTCAGAGCGATCCAGAGTATCGGGGAGAAAAGAGAGCCGGGGGAATTTCCCCCGTCCCCATTCCACCGCCTCATCCGGATCGAAACCGCCGGCCAGTACAATCCGGCAACCGGGGGGCAGGTAGTCAAAGAGGGTGGACGTCCCTTCACCGGAGAGAGGATGGATCTCGGCGGCCGTAAGCCGGCCGATAGAACGCTGGGTCAGAGGATCGAATTGGCGCAGCGAGTCGATTGTCTCCCCGTCAAACTCCACGCGAAGAGGATAGTCTCCCTCAACCGGGTAGAGGTCGAGGATCCCGCCCCGGCGGGCAAAGTTGCCCCGTTCCATCACCGGGTCCTGGTACTCGTAGCCAAGTTTGACCAATCGTTCAGACAACCGGACCGGGTCGCCCTCGGCGCCGGGGGCGAGACTGAACAGCGAGTCCCGAAAAACTTCCGGCCGGGGAAGATCATCGGACAGAGCCGATGGCCAGGTGACCAGGGGAGGAACCCCCTCCCCGGCCGCCGCCAGAAAAGCCAAGACCCCCCGGCGCCGGGCCTCGACCAGGGGATCGGAACCATTGGCGGAAGCGGGGAAGAGAAGTGGTGGCAGGCAACCATAACCTTCCAGTTCCCGGCTCAGCCGCTCGGCTTCCCGCTCATCCGGGACCACGATCAGAAAGGGACGGGGAGAGGCCGCGGCGGCCCGGGCAACGATGAAACCCGGGGCGGAACCAGGGGCGGGGGCAAGAGATCCGTCCCGGGATGACTCCCACAGGGAAAGGAAGAGAGAGAACTCCCTGGATTCCTTCAATGCGGCGCCAAATTGTTTCATCTCTGTAGTCAGGGGTACTCTCTTGGTCGACTGGTCCATCTCCTTTAATTTATTATCATTCACCGGGAGATCGATCAAGTGGAGAAACGCTGAGAGCAGGGTCAGGTCAACAGTTGGGGATAGCCCCAAGCTCGGTCGGGGGGAGCGACCCCGAACACCAGAGATACGATCAGTGAGGAGAACAGGGAGACGACCCCACAGAGAATAATCCGGCCGGACCGACGGAGACGGATCAGGCCCGGGTCGTGCTTAAAGCCCCGGAGATGGGCGGTTTTCAGTTAGGACTGGCCGGGGAGATTCACTTCTTGGTGATCACCGCAAAAGCGCGAAGAATATTTACCCGGAGATGAAGCGGAGCAGTCCGCCGGCGAGGAGGATCTCTTTCTCCCGGGGCGAGAGGCTGAGGACCAGATGAAGATCAAAACCGCGTAAGAGGTTACGGAGCGTGACCGGTTTATCCTCCTCCACTTCCTTCCGGAGGGCGGGAAAACTTAGTTCGTCTCCGGTCTTTAATATTCCGGAGATCTCCTCTTCACCAAGGGTAAAGGGTATGATACCGAAGTTGATCAGGTTAGAGCGGTGGATCCGGGCAAAGGATCGGGCAATTACCGCCCGAACTCCGAGATAGTAAGGAGCCAGGGCGGCGTGCTCTCGCGAAGAACCCTGGCCGTAATTTTCCCCGCCGACGATTACTCCGAATCGGTCGAGACGGCGTTCCCAATCGGAACGTTTGACAAATCCGGGGTCGAGAGAGTTAAAGACAAATTGGGAAATCTTTGCGATGTTGGAGCGGAACGGGAGGATCTTCGCCCCGGCGGGCATAATATCGTCGGTGGTGACATTGTCCCCAGCCTCCAGCCAGACTGAAGCGGCCATCTTCTCCGGCAGCGGCTCCCCGGTGGGGATAGCGGTGATGTTGGGTCCCTTGATCACCTCTACCTTCTCCGGGTCAGCGGACGGAGGGACGATCAGAGAGTCGTCGATGGCAAATCGGAGCGGGAGCTTGATCCGGGGCGGATCGCCCAGTTTCCGGGGATCGGTGATATTGCCTTTGATGGCGGCGGCGGCAGCGGTCTGGGGGGAGACAAGGTACACCTCGGCATCAGCAGTCCCCGAACGCCCCAGGAAGTTGCGGTTGTAGGTTCGGAGGCTGACCGCCCCCGAAGGGGGCGACTGCCCCATCCCGATGCAGGGACCGCAGGCGGACTCAAGAATTCTGGCCCCGGAGGCGATCAGGTCGGCCAGCGATCCGTTTCCCGCCATCATCTTTAAAACCTGGCGGGAACCGGGGGAGATAACCAAGCTGACGGTGGGGTGGACGGTCCGGCCTTTCAAAATCGCGGCAGCAGTCATCAGATCGGCCAGCGATGAGTTGGTACAGGAACCGATACAGACCTGGTGAACCGATTTCCCGGCCAGTTCCCTGACCGGGCGGACTGCGTCGGGCGAGTGGGGACAGGCGGCCAGGGGTTCGAGTGCGGCCAGGTCAACGACCAGTTCATCGACATATTTCGCCTTCGGATCGGCAGAGAACTCTTTCCAGTCTTCTGCCCTCCCCTGGCGTCGAAGGAAATCCTCGGTCAAACCATCGGCGGGGAATATTGAAGTGGTGGCTCCAGTCTCCGCCCCCATATTGGTGATCGTCGCCCGCTCGGGGACGGTGAGGGTCTTTACCCCCTCCCCACCGTATTCCAGTATTCTCCCCACCCCTCCCTTAACCCCGATCTTGGAGAGAACCTGAAGAATCACATCCTTGGCGGAAACCCAGTCGGGGAGTTGGTTCTCCAAACGGAGAAGAAAGATCTCCGGCATCACCAGGTTAAAGGGCCGGCCGGAAAGGGCGGCGGCGATCTCCAGTCCCCCGACTCCGATCGCCAGCATCCCCAGACCGCCCCCGGTCGGGGTGTGACTGTCGGAACCAAGCAAGAGGGCGCCGGGTTTACCAAATCGTTCGAGGTGAACCTGGTGGCAGATCCCGTTACCGGGACGAGAGAAATAGAGACCGTATTTGGCGGCAAAGGTCTGGAGAAAGAGATGGTCGTCGGCATTCTCAAAACCGGTCTGGAGGGTATTGTGATCGACGTAACTGACCGAGAGTTCGGTCCGGACCCGGGGAATGTTCAGGGCCTCAAACTCGAGGTAAGCCAGGGTCCCGGTAGCGTCCTGAGTCAGGGTCTGATCGACCCGGAGAGCAATCTCCTGACCCGGGATCATCTCTCCGGTGACGAGATGCTCGCGAATTATTTTTTCGGATAAAGTAGAGGACATCGTATTGAGAAGCTTAGATAGTGTCTGAACGGAAACCAGGGCATCACACGGAGGGACGAGGAAGTAATCTGTCTGGTTTATAATGAGATTGCCTCATCACTCCGTTCCTCGCAATGACAATTTTTGCGAGATTTTAGGTTTCCGTTCAGAAACTGATTAGAAAGTCAATCCTGGTTCATTTGTTCTTCGAAATAACTTACGGACTCATCTATGATGGAGATACTTTTGATTTCCGTACTGAATATCCGGTCTTTGATTTTTTCGACTTCACCGATGGCTTCCACAATAAAGTCAGAAAAAACGTATATGAACGGATGAATCCAGTCTTTGATGAGTTTGCCGTGAAAGACTACGTCCGAACGCCGATGATGGCTGCCTTTTGGCAGGACGACGATTACGGGTTTTTGATAGTGTTTGGCAATTGCCAGCTCGATCGCGGTTCCCACGCCCAATTTCTCTTCCGCGTTTACCACAACCAGGCTGGATTCTTTGATGTGCCGGCAATCAGATCCGACGACTAACAACAGATCGCCTTCATCCAGATCAATATGGTATGGTTCTATACAATCAGAGTTCTGAAATAATCTTTGCAGGACTTCTTTATATTCCTTTCTCCAATTATGGAAAGTTTTTGCTTCTTCGTCACCCTTTGGTACTTTCCCTGCCAGATAAATTTTCATAGTGGCCTTTTTTTATTCATCGGGCGGTTTTTGATTTTTCAATATACTTAGTGTCAGAAAAAACCGCCAATCACATCGCATCTGTCAACTAAACACAGTGCTCCGTCGTCCCTCCCCGCACTGACCTGGTTTTCGTTCAGACACTACTTAATTTCGAGATAATCCCAGATCCGGGTGACCGGTGGTGGGGCAAGTTCAGCCGAGATTTTTGACGTATTCTTCCAGTCGGTCGAGACCCCGTTCCAGGTTTTCCATTGAATTGGTGAAGGACATCCGGATGTTGGTGTCGGCGCCAAAGCCGATACCGGGGACAACGGCGATCCGGGCTTGATCGAGGAGTTCGGAGGCCAGTTCGAGCGAAGACTTTCCCAGACCGGAGACATTGGGGAAGGCATAGAAGGTCCCCCGGGGGACAGTGCAGCTGATTCCGGGGATCCGGTTCAGACGCTCGATCATCAGGTTACGCCGTTCTGCAAAGGCCTGACGCATCTCCTCGACGCAGGATTGGTCGCCGGCCAGGGCGGCCAGGGCGGCATACTGGGAGGGGGTGGCCGGGTTGGAGGTAGTGTGGGACTGTAAGCCGGCGATCGCTTTAGCCACGTTCTCCGGCGCGGCCAGATAGCCGATCCGCCAACCGGTCATCGCGTAGGTCTTGGAGAGCCCGTTGATAACAATCATCCGATCCTTGATCTCCGGGCCGAGGGAAGCGGGGCTCAAAGCCCTAAAACCGTCAAAGACCAGTTTCTCGTAGATCTCGTCGCTGATCAGGGTCAGACCATAACGGCACACCAATTCAGCGATAAACTCCAGGTCCTGCCTTCCGTAGGCCGCTCCGGTCGGGTTACAGGGGCTGCAGACCAGGATCGCCCGAGTCCGAGCGGTCACCAGAGACTCCAGTTTCTCCCGATCAATCCCATAGCCCTGGCTCTCCTCGGTCTGTAAATAGACCGGTTCAGCTCCGGAGAGACGGATCTGCTCAGGGTAAGTAATCCAGTAGGGGGCGGGGACGATCACCTCGTCCCCCCGGGAACAGACTGCCTGGAAGGCGTTGAAGAGGGAGTGTTTTGCCCCGCAGGAGATGACTATCGAGGCCGCGGAGTAGTCTAGACCATTGTCCCGTTTGAATTTATCCCGGACCGCCTCGATCAGTTCCGCCAGCCCCCGGGCCGGGGTGTAACGGGTCTTGCCGGAATCAATTGCCGCCTTGGCCGCATTCCGGATATGGACCGGGGTATCGAAGTCGGGCTCGCCGGCGGCGAAGCTGACAATATCCACCCCTTTTTCCTTCAGCACTCTGGCCCGGCTGGTAATCTCCAGAGTTACGGACGGGGTGATGTTTTCCAATCGCGGCACTACATTCATTTGCCGTAAAACTCCGTTATGATTTTTTTCAGTGAATTTTCTTCCATCCGGATTATCCCCATCTCCCGTTTGACATTGGCCGGGGAGTCGGAGGCGTGAGCAACATTCTGGCTGATGCTCTGGCCGTAAATCCGGCGGACGGTCGCCCAACGCGCCTTGGTCGGATCGGTCGCCCCCAGTACCTCCCGAATCCTCGAGACGGCCCGATCTCCCTGGTAAATCAGGGCCAGGCATTTCTCTTGACCGGGGGCCCGGCGGTCCCGGACCCCTTTTACCTGATCGGGGTCATAACCGGTCATCGTCTGGATGATTTTATTAAATTCCTTTCGGGCTTTGAGGCCCTTGATCTGGTCGGCCATCTTCAGATAGATCTCTTCCGAAATCGAAAAGTCAAACGAAGACCGGAGACAATTCTTCAGGGTCTTGGCCACCTGACCCTTCATCCGTTCCGGGAGAGCCTCGGCCACCGATCCGTAGAACTCCTCGGCCTGTTCGACCGACATCTGGATCAGCTTGGCCCCGATGATCCGCAGTCCCGTCCGAGAGATGATATCCATCACATTGCCGGCCAGACTGGACTGCCCCCAGAAATTCTGCGGCTTCATCATTACCAGGGTGGTCTCAGACTTGACCCCGGCCGGGTAACGGCAGGAGTCGAAGAGTAAACCGCCGTCCCGATCAGAATAGCGGGCCCAGAGCTTGAGAGTTTCTTTGGCTTCCGACCGCTCGGGGATGATCATTACCGCCGGTTCGAAGTAGGTGATCTCACCCTGAGCATTCTTTATATAGTCCCCATAAGTATCCCGGACAGTCTCTCCGGAAATCGATTCCTTCCAGATCGGACCGATTACGTTCCGGTGGAGGGAACGGATGATATTGTTCCCTTTAAAGAGGAGCATCATCACCCGGGGCCGGTCGCAGGCGCCAGAGGCGGGAAGCCAGTTAGTCTTCAGATAACGGCGGATCTCTTCGCGGACTGCCCGGGACTCCCGAGACCCCTTGAGCTCGATCAACTGGCTGTATTCATCGACCAGTTCCCGGCTGGGGGTGAACATCCTGACCGCCACTAACTTTCCAGTGGATAGAGAGAGGAGACGGGCGATAACCCCGCCGGTCCGTGATTTCTCCAGGGTATAGGGATTAATCCAGACTGCCGCCAGTTCAATAGCCATAAAATCATAACCTCCTGACCTCGAATATTCCAGAGAAGGCGATTTCTCTAAAACAATTCGGGTTATAAATTGCCAGTCAATAATTAGTGTCTGAACGAAAACCCCGAAAACCAGGTCACTGCGAGGAAGGACGACAAAACAATTTGTTTATTCTGTGATGAGATTGCTTCGTCCCTTCGTTCCTCCCAATGACAGATGCGATGTGATTCGGGGTTTCCGTTCAGACACTAATTAGCAAACAAGCAGGATAGAAAACTATCCTGCTTGTTTCCGGAGAACAAAACCCCTATCCTGAAACCGGAATTACACCGGATCCGGAGTTATTTCTTTTTCTTCAACTCTTCCGCGTCGGCTTTTCCCAACACACGCCAGCAGTCATAATCTCCGGTCGGAGACTTGGCCACCGCGAAACCCCGGCCGCTGCGCTCTTCATAGCGAACCTCAGAGAGGGGGATTGAAACTTTTTTCTTTGACTTCACATCATAAAACTGCAGCGGATCACTTAATGCCATCGTACTACCTCCTGTAATTGTTCAGCCCATTAATCAAGGCTGTTTATTCTTTTGCCTTGCTACCCAAGGCCGGGTTGGATATCGGGGGACCGGAGACTAAAACCGGATCATCGCCCGAGCGCCAAATGTCAAAAGGTCGGAATCAAAGTCCTCGATATCCCTGAGGTCGTCAACGAAATAGTAGCAGTCACCGCAGATCCAGATCAGGTTGGCAATCGGGAGCTGGATCCCGGCCTTGAAGTGGTAACCGAGCTTGGACCAGTCACTGGCAGAACCACCGGTGTCTTTCTCATACCTGGTATAGGTGGTGTTGATCCCCACGCCCACGTTGAAGAGGTCGAGAAGCGGCAGGGGGATACTCAAGACCGCGGTCCCCATCGGGCGGAGCGTGTAATCAATCTTCCCGTTGCCGTTGTAATAGTCGAGACTTCCCTCCAAGCCGATCATATCGATGACCTGGTATTTCACACTCAGCATATAGGAGACGAAGTCCTTATCGAAATTCTTCTCCTTCCTGATCTTCCCCAGCTGGCGATTGTAGAAGATCCCCCCACCGATGCCCAGCTCAGCTCGGGCGGCCGTGGGAAGTAAACAGGCCACGCTCAAGAGACCGATTAACAAAATTTTTCTCATCCGCTTTTCCTCAGTTCAAGGTTATCCGGCGGCGGGCGAGAAATTAGGGTTTGCCTCGTATCACCGGCCTGGAGTATAAATATTAAGAAACAGTGACATAATAACAAATTAGACACTCGGAGCAACCATAATTTTCCTCTTAGTCAAACCCGAACGATGAAGCCAAAAGATTCTCAATCGAAATCCCGCCCGGTGGGGAGGAGAGAATCCATCATCCTCTCCGGGATCCTCCTGCTGGCCTTTGCCCTCCGGATAGTCTTCTTCATTCAGTTGAACCGGTCCCCGATCGCCGAGGTGGTAATCGAGGATTCCCGAACCTATCACGACTGGGCGACCGCGATCGCCGGCGGCGACTGGGTGGGAGACCGGATCTTTACCGCCCTCCCCCTCTATCCCTATCTGTTGGGGTTGATCTACGCCATATTCGGAGTCAGCATCCCCACCGCTCGGGTGGTCCAGATCCTGATCGGCACAGCAAATTGCGGCCTGATCTATCTTCTCGGAAAACGGTTGCTGACTCCGGCGATCGGACTGATAGCGGCTTTACTAACCGCGGTCTATGGGTGGCTGATCGTTTACGACTCGGCGATCCTCTCCCCGGTAATGATTACTTTCTTCGCCGCGCTCCTCCTGCTGACCTTGCTCCGACTCCGGGATCGCCAGGCGGGTTGGCCGCTCTGGGCGGCAGCCGGGGTCCTGGCCGGGCTGACCGCAACTATCAGCGGGCACAGCCTGCTCTTCATCCTCCTGGCGGCCGGCTGGATCTTCTTCCCCGGCCTTCGCTGGCAACGTGCACTGAGCTTTCTCGCCGGGGTGGCGATCGTCCTCGGGTTGGTCGCCTACCGCAACTGGAAGGTGGGCAATGACTGGGTTCCCCTGACCGCTCACGGAGGGATCAACTTTTATATCGGCAACAACCCCCACGCCCGAGGAGTCTTCGAACCCCCGCCCATCCTCCGCTCCGGGGGGGCGACCCTCCAACGCGACGCTGAGACCATCGCCCGAAGGGCTCTGGGCCGGCCGCTCAAACCCTCCGAAGTCTCCGCCTTCTGGTTCGGACAGGGCCGGGAATTCATCAAAACCCATCCCGGCCAGTTCATCCGGCTTCTGGGCCGGAAGTTCACCATCTTCTTCGATCAGTTGGAGATCGCCGACGTGATCCACCCCGCCTTCTTTGTCCGCTGGACACCAATCCTGAAGATCCCCTTCCCGGTCTTCGGCTGGATCGCCCCCCTGGCTCTGCTCGGGATGATCCTGGCCGGGAGAAGATGGAGAAGACTGATCCTCCTCTACCTCTTCATCGCCGGCTATATCCTCTCCACCATCCTCTATTTCGTCAACTCCCGGTACCGCCTTCCCCTGGTCCCCTTTCTGCTGATCTTGGCCGCTTACGCGGTTTGCTGGGGGATAGAACGGATCCGGAAGAGAGAATGGAAAACCGGATTTTTCGCTCTGGTCGGGCTGGTCCTGCTGGTCTGGTGGGTCAACCCTCAGCTGTTCGGCAAACCTCGTTTCCGTCTCAATCTGGGGGCGGGTTACAATCACCTGGGGACCTACTTCTCCCAGCAGGGTGACCTGGAGCGAGCCCGGGAGGAGTTTGCCGAAGCGCTCCGACTCGAACCACAACGTCCGGAAGCCCACTACAATCTGGCCAACATCCTCTTTCGGCAGGGAGAAATGGCGGCGGCGGAAGCTGGTTACCGGGAGGCGATTCGCCGCAACCCATACTACGAATCGGCCCATCTGGCTCTGGCCCTGGTCCAGGAGAAACGGGGGGAGAGCGAAAAAGCGGTCCGGAAGTACCGGGAGGTGATCCAGAACCTTCCCTTCAGCCCCAGACCCTATCTTGGCCTGGCCCGACTACTAATAGTCGAGGGCAAATACCAAGAGGCGATCGAGGTCATCAACCGGGGTCTGAAAGAAAACCCCCAGGTGCCGGAATTTTACCTCTACCGGGGGATCGCCCGGGAAAGGGAGGGTAGTCGGACCGGGGCACTGGAGGATCTCCAGCGGGGAGTTGAATTATCCCCCAGCTCCCTCCCCCTCCGACTGGAACTGGGTCGTCTCCTCTCCGCCGAACCCGAACAGTGGGTCGAGGCCCGGGTCCATCTGGAAGAAGCCGTCCGGATCGACCCGAAAAGTTTTCCGGCTCATCTTTACCTTGGAGATCTCTATTACCGGGAAGGAATTATCACCGCGGCAAGAAGTTCCTGGCAGGCAGCCCGGTCGATCGACCCCAATTCCCCCCTACCTGAGCAGCGATTGCAGGCTCTGGAGAAAAGGTAGATACTCAGGTAGTTAGTCTCTGAACGAAAACCCCGAAAACCGGGTCATTGCGAGGAGGGGCGACGAAGCAATCTGTTTATTTTGTGAGGAGATTGCTTTGTCACTTAGTTTTTCGCAATGACAAATACGATGTAATTGGAGGGTTCCGTTGAGACAGTAGTTAGACTGAAGGCAGAAGACTGAAAGATAGGCTGGTGACAGTCAGGGCAGCGAAGGTATTTTTAGCCTTCAGCCTTCTACTTTCACCTAAATTGAGCGATTCTATGCGGCGAACTGCACCAATCTTTTGCGTCCGAACGGATATTGAAAATCCTCGCCATATCTCCTGGATATGGCTGCGGTTTTCGCAACCCGTCGGCCAGCAAAATCTTAGCACATTTCATCCGCAATAATCGCTCAACTTAGGTTTCAATCAATCAATTAGACCGACGGCCCCTCCGGGGGACTGAGGGGCGCCTCCGGGGTGATCGGAATAGCCCCACCCCGCCTCCAGCGCCCCAGTTGAAACCACCAGGCCATCAGGATTCCGTTCAGAGCGGTGCCCCATAAAATCGCCATCCAGACCCCCTCCAGACCCCAGCGGGCCGCCGACCCCGGCCAGGCAAGGAAAGCGACCATCAGGAAGAGGGAGAACCCGGTAATAACCATCGGCCCCGCGGTATTTCCGGCCCCATTCAGTGACTTGCCGAAGACCAGGGTCATCGAAAGGAAAAAGTAGGAGAATGCCAGGTAGCGGATCAGGACTGCCCCCTCCCTGAGGACCTCGGGGTCGCGGTTAAAGACACCGACCACCTCCCGGGAGAAGATCAGGAAGAAGACCACCAGGGGGATTAGAAAGGCCTGGTAAAGTCCCCAGGTCGCCCAGGCAGTATGGTACGCCCGCTTCGGTTGGCCGGCGCCTAAGTTTTGTCCGACCAGGATCCCCGAGGAATAGCCGAGACCGATCCCCGGCATCAGAATGATCGCCCGAACCCGGGTCCCGATCCCGTAAGCGGCCAGGGCGGCAGTACCGTGAATCGAGACGAAGCGGAGCAGAGCGATCATCGCCACTGACCTCAGTAACATCTCGATCGAGCTGAAGAACCCGATCTGGAGGATCCGCCCGATCAGCGGGAGATTGAACGCGGCAAAGGCCCCCGCCAGATCAAGGTGGGATCTTTGCGGCTGAGTCTGGTAGAAGATCACTATGACTGTAATCAGGCGGGAGATGATGGTGGCGATGGCCGAACCGGGTACTCCGAGGGCGGGAACCGGCCCCCAGCCGAAGATCAGGAGAGGATCGAGAATACAGTTGAGCACTACTCCCAGGGCGATCACCTTGAAAGGGGTCCAGGTGTCGCCAGAGCCGTTGAGGGCGGAAGAAAAGGTGACAAAGATGAAGATCGTCCAGGAACCGGCACTGACCACCCGAAAGTAAGTTACCGCCAGATCGAGGACCTCGCCCCGGCCGCCGAGGAATTCCAGCAGAGGATGAGCCAGAAACCAGCCTCCGAACCCGAAGAGGACAGAGAGGATGAGGCTGAGGTGGAAAGACTGCCCGACTACCATTGCCGCTTCCCGATAGCGGCGAGCACCCCAGTACCGGGCAACTAAGGCCAGAGTCCCGATCGAGATCCCGATCGCCGCCGTGATCAATAACGCGGTCACAATTCCGCTCAGAGTGACCGCGGCCAGGGCGGCCGGACCCAACCGGCCGACAAAAAACATATCGGCCAGGTTGAAGAAACTCTGGAGCAGACTGGTGGCGATCAGCGGGCCCCCCAGGCGGGTGATCGCCTTAAAAATACTGCCCTCGGTCAGGTGGTTGGAATGAGGCATAACCCGGATCACTCAGTCGAGAGGGACGGAGACCCCGAGCAGCCGTCCCAGTTTGGAAAAATGCCCGACCCAACGACCGGCGGAGGCGTCCCCCGCTTCCTGTCGACGATGCATATCGGTGAGAAGTTCCCGCCCAACTTGGAAGTAACGGTTCTGGGCCGACCAGAGCGATACCTGAAGGGGCCCGGAGACAACCAGCCGGAGAAAGGACTCCAGACGGGTCAGCCGGCTGGAATCTTCCGGTGTCTGGCGGAGGCGTTCAACCATTTCCTCCAGCCATTTTTCGGCATAACCGCAAAGGAGGCCGTTGTCCGGTCGGAAGTCCCACTTGTGAGCCTCGGCAACCGCCTCCCGGAGCCGGGAGATATTTAACTTCTCCGCCTTCAGGGTTTCCCGAAGTTCGGTATTTATGGTGCACTGCACGGTCCAGGAGAGAGCAGGCGGGAGAGAAAGCCCGGCTTCCTTCAAAGCCCGGATCAACGGATAGTGGTGTTCGGCCAGATTATGGAGAGCGGATTCAACCTCGCGGACCGTCCCCTCCAGGGCCCGGTGAATCAATTTTTTCCGCTCGTCGGGAAGCATTTGCTCCAGTCCGAGGATCCGGCCGGGGAAGTGGCGATCAAGGAGCCGGATAATCGCGGAGAGATTGCTTTTCAGGAAAGCTTCCTTGAGCTGGGGTCCATAATCCTTAGCAGTCCGCTCGCCGGCCGCCTCCTGAACTCCGCCCACTACCGTGTTGTCCCCCAGATAAAGAGCGGCAAAGTCGAAATCTTGCTTCTCCCAGGTGGATAAAGAGATGAGAGTGATCGCCCCCACCGCCAGAACCCGCTTCCCCGACCGCGTTCGATCATACCAGTTCTGGCGAACCCGGTAGCCGTAGAGCTCCGACTCCTCGGGGTAATCCTGGAAGAGAGAGGAGATCCCATACTGGCCGCCGATGGATTCCGGCGACCTTCGCGACGGGCGGACCAGATTCCGGTAAACCCGGGACCCATCTTCCAGATGCCGGACATTCCCGGGGGCCTGGGCCAGACGGGAGATAAACTCCTCTTCCCGCCCACCACCGGCCAGTTCGACCGCCCGGGCGGCGTAACAGATAATCTGCACCGTCTCCAGACCGGCAATATCGTCGAAGAACCAGCCGCAGCTGGTGTACATCAGCATCAGGTGGCGGGCCATCTCCAGTAGTTTCAGAGCGGCGGACTGCTCGGAAGGTGAGAGATTCCGGCTGGTCTGCCGGCGAAAGAAATCCTCGATATTTTTTTCGCCCCGGTCAAGAATCAACCCGATGTACTCGTCGCGGGCCCGCCAGGGATCGAAGCCAAGCTGAGAAAGTCCTTGCTCAAAGACCGGGGCGAGGGAGTCCCGGAGCCAGTCGAGGGTATCGCGCAATGGCCGCCGCCAGGCCTGAGTCCAGCCGCGATGGAGACCGGAGTTGCAGCCGCAGTTGGAACGCCACCGCTCCACCCCGTGAGCGCAACTCCAGGAGGAGTTTTCCACGATTTCCACCTCCCGATTCGGAGGATACTGCTCGAGAAATTCCCCGTAAACGGTCAACCTGACATCTCCTGCCGTCTCCAGATAGCGGAGGCAGGCGGCCAGGGCCATATCCCCGTGGGCGCGGTGATGGCCGTAGGTCTCACCGTCGGTGGCGATGTGGACCAACTGAGGGGCAGAGGAACTGGAGAAAGTATTGAGCAGCCGGCGGCCAAACCATTCCCCGTTGTCAAGCAGATTGGAGAAGGCGATTTCCTGGGACGGAGGACCGTCGTAAAAGAAAAGGGCGATGCTTTTTCCCGAGGGCAGTCGGCAGAGATAGGGCCTCTTCGGATCGACCCGCCCGCCCTCGACGCTCTCCCAGTCGCCCCCTTCCAGCGACCTAACCCTTCGAGCCTGGTGGGGGGCGAGAATGGTGAAGAGAATCCCCTGCTCGGCTAAAGCCTCCAGGGTCGGGGTATCAACCGCCGTCTCCGACAGCCACATCCCCTCCGGCCGCCGCTGGAAACGACGCTCGAAATCGGCGATCCCCCAGATCACCTGGGTCCGCCGATCCCGCTCGTTGGCCAGAGGCATAATCAAATGGCTGTAAACCTGGGCCAGGGCAGAACCGTGGCCGGAGTATCTCTCCCGGCTTTTGAGATCAGCATCGAGAATCGCTCGGTAAATGTCCGGGTGGGCCTTCTCCAGCCAGCTGAGCAGGGTCGGACCAAAATTAAAGCTGATCCGGGAGTAGTTATTGGCGATATCGACAATCCGGCGCTTGGAGTCGAGAGTTCGAGAGGCGGTATTGGGACCGTAACATTCGGCTGTAATACGTTCATTCCAGTCGTGGTATGGGGCGGCCGAGTCCTGGCACTCCACCGTTTCCAACCAGGGGTTCTCTCGTGGCGGCTGATAAAAATGTCCGTGGATACAGATATATTTCCGGTTCGTAGTCATCTAAGTTGTCGATCCGAGCTTGCGCTTTTGGGTCGAAATCGGGCAGACCGCGATCACCAGACGGCTTCCGGGAGACCGATCTCGGAGTGATGGTTGAGTTAACCCGATTGATCCATAAATCGGGTCAAGTTAAACCGGTGGATGGGGAATTAATTCGCAGCTAATTCCTTGCCCGTTTCAGTAAGTTTACGGTTAACTATTACCTAAATTGAGCGATTCTATGCAGCGAACTGCACCAATCTTTTGCGTCCGAAC
>CAYXKT010000032.1:0-20804 GCA_964465735.1 uncultured bacterium | reverse complement strand
GACGCAAAAGATTGGTGCAGTTCGCCGCATAGAATCGCTCAATTTAGGTTCAAATAACTATGTGTTTTCTAAGGTAAACTTTTCACGGAACCAGGGGGAGAAAAAGGAGGTTTATTTATGGCTATCGCGATTACTGCCCGCAACGCTTTGGTTACTGATGAGGTCAAGGATTATGCCCGTGAGAAGCTCGAATCCCTGGAGCACCTCTGGCCCCGGGATGCGGACGCCCGCCTGGTGATCGAGTCGGAGAGGGTGGGATACTTTTTGGAGATCAGCCTTCAGTCGGGCCGCAACATAATCATTACCAGTCAGGCTCGTCACCGCAACCTCCAAACCGCGATCAACGAGGCGGTCCGGAAACTGGAAAGGCAGTTGAAAAGATCCAAGGAGAAAACCCACCAGCGGAGGTTGGAGAAGGTCCAGGTACCATATGGACCCGAAGATCTCCCCGAAGATATCCCTCTTTTGATCAAGATCCCTCCCGCGGTGATCGAAGTTCTTGATGAACGGTCCGCTTCTCTGCGGATGCGGGGGGGGCGTCTGCCTTTCTTGATCTATCGGGAAAAGGTGACCGGGCTGTTGAGTGTTATCTTCCGGCGCGAGGATGGAGTGCTGGGATTAATGGAGATCCCGGAGAAGTAGAGCCCGATTATCCGGCTATTGTTTTTCGGTCGTGCGGGGACGGTGGATATTGACTTGCAGATGAAATAATCCCCCCGATCCGCTTCAGCTGTGACTGGTTGATTAACGATGAAAGGTCTGACAGTAAAACAATTCTACGAGACCGTGAAAGAAAAATTCCAGCTTCGGCTGGTGGCCGGGGAGGAGGGGTTGAAACGGAGAATCCTGATCCCGGAGATTAACCGACCCGGTCTGGCTCTCTCCGGTTATATCGATTATTTCGGCAATCGGAGAGGACAGATCCTGGGGCGGGTGGAGATCAGTTATCTGCGCAGCCTCTCCTCCGCGGAGCGGGAAAAGCGGATCGAGTCTTTCCTTCGCCGGCAGATACCCTTCTGCATCGTGGCCCGTAATCACCTTCCCCCCAGGGAAATGATCGACTATGCCGATCGGATCGGAATACCGATTTTCCGCTCCAGGCTGGTTACGACTCGGCTTTTCAATCTCTGCACGATCTTTCTCGAGGAGAAATTTTCCCCCCGGAGTTCGGTGATCGCCAATTTAGTCGAGGTTTACGGGGTGGGAGTGCTGATTCAGGGAAAGAGCGGGGTCGGAAAGAGTGAATGTACCTTGAGTCTGGTCCAACGAGGGCACCGCCTGGTCAGCGACGATTATATCTTCGTCCATCTGAATGATCGCTCCTATCTCGTGGGAGAGGGGTCGGAACTGACTCGGTTTCATATGGAGATTCGGGGTTTGGGGATTATCGATGTCCGCAAACTTTTTGGAGTTGGTTGTGTGAGGCAGCGCAAAAGTCTCGATCTGGCGGTTTCCTTGGAACTATGGGAGCGGGAGAAAGAGTATGAACGGTTGGGTTTGGACGAGGACTATATCACGATCCTGGGAGTTTCTATCCCTCATATCCTGCTTCCGGTCGGGCCCAGTCGTGACCTGGCCCTCCTGATCGAGGTGGCGGCGCTCAATCATCGGATTAAGAAGATGGGTTATCATACTGCCCAGGAACTTGACCGCAACGTCCAAAACTTAATCCGGCGGCGGACAAAATAGGTGAGCGTGGGAGATAGGTTTTTATGCAGGAAATAGTCAAAGATATCAAGATCGAAAATAAACTGGGGATCCACGCCCGGCCGGCCGCCCGTTTTGTCCAATTGACCAGCCGGTTCAGTTCCGAGGTTACCCTGAAACGGGGCGGGGAAGAGGTGAATGGGAAGAGCATTATGGGGGTCTTGATGTTGGCTGCTCCCCAGGGATCGACAGTGAGGGTGATTGTCCGGGGGGAGGATGCCGCCGGGGCAATGGCCGAGATTGAAGCTCTGATCAAGGGCAAATTCGGGGAAGATTGATGCCGGAAAAGATATTCCAAGGAATTGCCGCTTCCCCTGGTTTGGTGGTCGGGAAGGCCTACTTCTTTGATGTCCAAGAAGCTGCTGTCTCCCCGCATCCGATACCCCAGAAGGCGGTTGGAGTTGAGATCGCCCGCTTCGAAGACGCCCTGATCGCCACCCGGAAAGAATTGATCAGGATCCGCCAGGAATTGGCTGACCGGGCGGGGAGGAAGGTGACCGATCTCTTTGACGCCCATCTGCTGGTGGTGGAGGATCGGACTTTGATCGCTGAGGTGGTGAAGGGGATCGAAGAGAAGAAGCTCAACGCGGAATATATCTTTCAGACGGTGATCGATGACTATACCAAAGCCTTCCTTCAGATCGAGGACGACTATATCAAGGAAAGACTCAGCGATATCCGGGATGTCGCCCGTCGGGTGCTCCACAATCTGACCGGAGGCAAGCGGGACAACCTGGCTTCCCTAAAGGAAAAAGTGGTGGTGATCGCCCCTGATTTCTCCCCTTCAGATACCGCCCTGATGCACCGGGAGAAAGTGGTCGGGTTTGCGACCGATGCCGGCGGGCAAACTTCTCATACCGCGATTATGGCCCGGTCGCTGGAGATCCCGGCAGTGGTCGGACTGAGAAATCTTTCGGCCGCGGTCTCTACCGGTGATCCTCTGGTTATTGATGGAAGTACCGGGCAGGTTATTGTCTTCCCCTCCCGGGCGACTCTGGCCCGGGTCAAGCGGGAACAGTCCAAACTGCTCTGTTTCAAGACCCAACTCGAAGAACTCAGGGACCAGCCGGCGGAGACCCGGGATGGGTACCGGATCATCCTGTCCGCTAACATCGAGATGCCGGAGGATCTGCCGGCGGTTATTTCTTACGGCGGAGATGGGGTGGGGCTTTATCGGACGGAATATTTTTATCTCAACCGGCCCGAGCTTCCCGATGAGGAGGAACAGTTTCAGGCCTATCTCCAGTTGGCGAAAGCCCTCCATCCGGCACCCCTGATCATCCGAACCTTTGATCTGGGGGGGGATAAAGCTAACTCCGCCTTCGAGATCCCTACCGAACTCAATCCGTTTATGGGCTGGAGGGCAATCCGGTTTTGTCTCGAACGCCAGGATATCTTCAAGGTTCAGCTCCGGGCCATTTTACGAGCCGGCCGGGAAAAGAATGTCAAAATTATGTTTCCGATGATTTCCGGGTATAATGAGCTTAAAAGGGTCCTGAAGATATGGGAGGAAGCCAAGAACGAACTCCTCCAGCAAGGGGTGGCCTTCGACCGGGATATGGAGGTGGGGATAATGATCGAGGTCCCCTCTGCTGTGGTGATGGCCGATGAACTAGCCCGGGAGGTGGACTTTTTCAGTATCGGAACCAATGACCTGATCCAATATACCCTGGCGGTGGATCGGATGAACGAGAAGATCGCCTATCTCTATGATCCCCTCCACCCGGCGGTGATACGATTGATTGACCGGGTGATTACCGCTGCCCATCGGAATAATATCTGGGTTGGGATGTGCGGAGAGATGGCCGGCGATCTTCTTTCCATCCCGATCCTGCTCGGATTGGGGCTGGATGAATTCAGTGTCAGTCCCTTGATCATCCCGAAGGTGAAGAAGCTTATATCCTCCCTGCGGCTTTCGGAAGCGAGAGAACTGGCTCGGACGGTTTTGGGCTATAGCCTGGCTGATGACATCCGGACCGTGTCGAGGAAAATGGTCTCCAGAACCGCTCCTTGGCTCTTGCGGCAGGAACCGTCCTGTCCCGATTCCGCTGAAAGTGGCTGATCCGGATTCTTTTATTCTTGTCAGATCGTCCTCGCTCGCTTATTATTTTCTCTTTTCCCACTGGTTGCGCCAGAGGGAAAACTTACTTATACCTAAGTTGAGCGATTATTGCGGATGAAATGTGCTAAGATTTTGCCGGCCGACGGGTTGCGAAAACCGCAGCCATATCCAGGAGATATGGCGAGGATTTTCAATATCCGTTCGGACGCAAAAGATTGGTGCAGTTCGCCGCATAGAATCGCTCAATTTAGGTTATAAATATATCAAGGTCTTGGGCCCTAAATCAAGGAGGAGCAGAAGTGAAACCAAAGCATTATATCTTTTCGTCCGAATCAGTTACTGAAGGACATCCGGACAAGGTCTGTGACCAGATCTCCGATGCCGTCCTGGATAAAGTCCTGACCGAAGATCCCGCCGGTCGGGTGGCTTGCGAGACCTTTATCACCACCGGTCTGGCGATTGTTGGTGGGGAGATCACCACCACCACCTTTATCGATGTTCCGGAACTGGTTCGGGGGGTGGTCAAAGATATTGGCTACACCGATCCCCGCTACGGATTTGATTATAAGAGTTGCGCCATCCTCAATGCCATCGGCCAACAGTCACCGGATATTTCCCAGGGGGTAACCGAGGGGCAAGGTGAGTCGAAGGAGCAGGGGGCCGGGGACCAGGGTTTGATGGTCGGCTATGCCTGCCGGGAGACCAGGGAACTGATGCCTCTGCCGATTATGATGGCCCATCGTCTCTGTCAGCAGCTGGCCGAGGTCCGCAAGTCGCAAACTCTCAGTTGGCTGGGCCCGGACGGGAAGTCCCAGGTGACGGCGGAGTACCGCGATGGGAAGGTGGTGAGTATCCCTCGGGTGGTGATCGCCACCCAGCATACCACCGATGTCCTCGATCCCACCGGAGAACTGATGGCCCGGGAGGCGAAGCAGGCGATCTGCGATGAGGTGATCAAGCCGGTTTTGAAGGATTTATACCGGGAAGGCGAGACAGTCTGGATTGTCAACGGGACCGGGAAGTTTGTCATTGGCGGTCCTCAGTGCGATACCGGGATGACCGGCCGCAAGATTATCGTCGATACCTACGGTGGCGAGGCCTCTCACGGTGGGGGTGCCTTCTCCGGGAAGGATCCTTCCAAGGTTGACCGGTCGGCTTCCTATATGGCCCGCTACATCGCCAAGAATATCGTGGCCGCCGGTCTGGCTGACCGCTGTGAGATCCAGTTGGCTTACGCGATCGGGGTCGCCGAACCGGTCTCGGTTTACGTCAACGCCCACGGGACCAGTAAGTTCAGCGATGATGAACTGGTCAAGATCGTCAAAGATACTTTCGCTCTCAAGCCCCGGGGGATCATCGAGATGCTCGACCTGCTCCGCCCGATTTACCGGGCTACCGCCGCCTACGGCCATTTTGGGCGGGAAGACAAGGGCTTTACCTGGGAGAAGACCGACCGGGTTGACAAGCTGAAAAGAGCCGCTGGTCTCTGAGCCGAATTTTCCAGCTGTGTGGATAAAAGCCCCTCCCCGGCAATGCCGGGGAGGGGCTTTTACTTAAAAGGGGTTGAGCTGCTGCTTTGCCCGTAATGAGTCGGGGCCGGCGCGGTTTCCCGGATTGATCGCCGCCTGCAGCGCGCAGTCCTGTCTGTAATTTATCCGAGTAGAACATTCCTGTCCGGGCCGGAGAAAGAACCGGCGGAGAGAGAGGAACTGTCCTGCTTTAGTAGCGATAATGCTCGGGTTTGTAGGGGCCCTCGATCGGTGTGCCGAGGTAGGCTGACTGCTCCGGGGTCATCCGGGTTAGCCGGGCACCGAGGTGGGCCAGATGGAGTCGGGCCACCTCCTCATCGAGTTCCTTGGAGAGGGTATAGACCCCGGGTTTTTTTGTTTCTTTTGCCAGTTCGATCTGGGCCAGGGTCTGGTTGGTGAAGGAGTTGGACATCACGAAACTGGGGTGCCCGGTGGCGCAGCCGAGGTTGACCAGCCTCCCCTCGGCCAGCATAAAGATTGAGTGGCCGTCGGGGAAGAGGTATTGGTCAACCTGGGGCTTGATGTTGATCTTCTCGATCCCCGGCCAGGCTTCCAGGGCCGCCACCTGAATTTCGTTGTCGAAGTGGCCGATGTTGCAGACAATCGCCTGGTCCTTCATCTTTGACATATGCTCAGCGGTGATTACGTTGAGGTTCCCGGTGGCGGTGACGAAGATGTTGGTAATCGGGAGCACCTCCTCAATGGTCGCTACCTGATAGCCGGCCATCAGAGCCTGGAGGGCGCAGATGGGGTCAATCTCACTGATGATTACCCTGGCCCCCAGGCCTCGCAGCGACTGGGCGGAGCCCTTGCCGACATCTCCGTAGCCGCAGACCAGGCAGACTTTCCCCGCCACCATTACGTCGGTGGCTCGTTTGATCCCGTCGGCCAGTGATTCCCGGCAGCCGTAAAGGTTATCGAACTTTGATTTGGTCACTGAGTCGTTGACGTTGATCGCTGCCGTGAGCAGAGTTCCGGCCTCTCTCATCTGATAGAGACGGTTGACCCCGGTGGTGGTCTCCTCGGAGACTCCGATCCATTCTCTGGCGACCCGGGTCCATTTCCCCGGCTCTTCTTCCTGGATCTTTTTCAGGATTCGGTTCAATTCAGCTTCATCCTCTCCACTTGCCGGTCGATCGAGGATCGAAGGATCATCTTCGGCCGCTCGGCCGCGATGAATCATCAAGGTGGCGTCCCCTCCGTCGTCAACCACCAGATGAGGGCCGGAGCCGTCAGGCCAGGTCAGGGCCCGGTGGGCGCATTCCCAGTATTCGGTCAGGGTTTCACCCTTCCAGGCGAAGACAGGAACTCCGGCGGCGGCCATTGCCGCCGCCGCGTGGTCTTGAGTGGAGAAGATATTACAGGAGGACCAGCGGACATCGGCGCCCAGTTCTCTCAGGGTTTCAATCAATACCGCAGTCTGGATGGTCATATGAAGGCTGCCGGTGATCCTCCTCCCGGCCAGGGGTTTTTCCGGTCCGTATTTCTTGCGAGTGGCCATCAGCCCCGGCATTTCCTTCTCGGCGATCTCGATCTCCTTGCGGCCGAACTCGGCCAACTGGATATCCTTAATCAGATAGTCTTTTTCTTCGGTCATAACGAGTATTTCTCCAATTTTCCTTGAAATTATCCTTCCAGATGTTTCCCCGGTCCGGAGTTTAAAAAAGTTGTCTCCCTGCAGAGAATCAGAGGAAAATATAGCATATTCATTTGGATAGGACAACCCCAACCGGGCCGGAAACCGGACCGAAAAACCGGTACCGGGGTCAGTTGAGACGGAGAAAGAGCCAGAGTCCAATTCCCCCGAAGACAATATTGGCCGCCCAGGCGGCCAGCCAGGGAGCGAGATATGCCTGGTTTCCCATCGCGCCGGTTATGGAATAAAAGACGTAGTAAAGGAAACTTAAAACCAAACTGATCCCCATCCCAGCCAGCACTCCCCCTCGGCCGGTCCGCAGTCCAAAGGTCACCCCGAGCAGCCCCATAATCAGGCAAGATATGGGGAGGGCGAGCTTCTGATGGTATTCCACTCGAAGGGGTCTCAGGAGGACTTCCGGGTAACCGATCCGGCGCTCTAAGGTCTTTCGGAGTTCGAAGAAGCCGCGGAAAGCCAGCTCCTCATTGCTCTCGAGGAGGTCGAGAGGATGGAGCTCGAAATCAAAGGATCTCTTGGAGAATTCCTGCTTGATCGGGGTATCGTTGAGGGGCTGGCTGCAGATAACACCGTCGTAGAGCCACCAGCTGCCATCCAGCCACTGCGCTTCCGGGGCGCTGATTCGGCGATAAGGGGTGCCGTCCGTTCGCAGGTCGTGGATGGATACTCCCAGGCCGGTATTGTCTCCTGGCCAGAATTGTTTAAAATGAAAAGCCTGGTTGGTGACCCGGTTGAGATAGGCAATATTGGTCAGAACTTTCTGATAGTCGGTGCCCTGGTGTTGTTTTTTTAACTTCTGACTTTCCCGATACGCGTCCGGGACTATCTCCTCATTGACGTAGAAAATCGCCAGAGCGATTGCCAGGGAGAGCAGAAGTAGCGGCGCGGCGATCCGGTAGACACTGATCCCGGCTGACCGCATTGCCGAGATTTCGTTGTGTTTTCTCAGGACGCTGAGGGAGGAGAGGAGGGCGAGCAGAACCGCCACCGCGGTGATGTAACCGAAGATGGAAGGGAGGAAGAGCAGGTAGTAGCGTAAGGCGACCAGGAACCATCCGGAGCTTTCCAGAAAGTCATCGAGATTCTCAAAGAGATCCCCGATTACGAAGAGCATACTGAAACCGACCAAGCAATAGACAAAGGGGATGAGGAAATGGGTGGTGATGTATCGATCGATTATCCGCATTAGAAGGGCTGCCAATTAAAGGATCAAGGTGAACTGCTCAGAGATTAATTAGTGTTTGAACGGAAACCTCAAATTACTTAGGTTAGACTTTGTCATTGCGGGGCACGAAGTGATGAGGCAATCGCATCACAAGCCAAACAGACTGCTTCGCTGTCCCTTCCCGCAATGACCTGGTTTCCGGGGTTTTCATTCAGGTGTTAATTAGGTCGAAGAGCAAAAACCAAACGACCCTTCTGCCTGATCAGGTGATGAGGTTGAAGACTGAAAGTTGGGATACGGGATAAACCGGCATTGCTGTTTCGTCGGCCGTTTCGGCTGCTCGAAAGTTTGATCTGGGCGGGCCTGATCTGTCCCTGAACCTCTACCCCCCCAGTCTATTTGCCTGCGCGGTTACAATCAAGATTTGATTCAGCTCGGAGAAATTATACCAATTTGTTTTCTCCCGGGGATCTTTTTTGAGCGCAGCCAGTTAAATTCGGGTAAATACTAACAACCAGAGACCGCCGAACCCTGTAAATAAAAGATTTGGCAGCCAGACGATCAGGTGGGGGAACTTTTCTGGGTTGCCGCCGACGGCATCGGCGTAGGCGACAAAAATATAAAAGAAAAAGATCAACGCCAAACTGAGGGCCATTCCGATGGTCTTCTCCCCCCGTTGGGCCCGGATTGCCAGAGGGATGCTGATAAAGATCATTGAGAGGCAGGCCGCTGAGAGGGAGAGGCGTTTTTGAAACTCGGTGGTGTAAAACGAAATCTCCTTGCGGAGCCAACTGAGCTTTTTGCTCAGGCGGTCCCGGTGTTTTTGTTCCCGGGTTAGGTCGGCGGTGGTCATTGCCAGTTGGTCCGTCCGGGAATTAAAGAATCTGCGCTGGAAAGGATTTATCTTTTCCTCCTGGACTGTTGTTTTTCGGAGAAATATCTCCTGGGGGAACCAGGGATGATCGTAGGAAACGCTCAGAGCGGCCCCGGCGGGAGAGAGGAGTGACCCGGTCGCGGCCAATTCCCGCCGGGCGGCTTCTTCCTGGGTTTGCCGGATCTGCTCCAGTTGTCCGATTCGCTGAAGAGTTATTGCCAGTTTCCGGGCGGTCGGAGCCTTTTGCGCGATAAAATCCCGCCGGCGGCTCAGGAGTTCGCCGCTGTCGCGATCTTTCTCCCGTTTATCTTCATCGGCCACTTGACCGGAAGCGTAGAGTTTTTCCAGGTTGATCGGATAGTTTAAGACCCCGAAGGTGGTGGTGGTCCTGACCTGGGGTTTAGCCCGGTTGATTATATCCTCCGCTGTCCCGTCAATCAGCGTGAGATTCAAGTTCCCCTGCTCTTGATCCAGCGCGATCTTGGCTTTACGGGCAAAGATGGTACTGACCAACTCCTCCTGGTCATATTGGTTAATCTGTATCCGGTGGAGGAAACCATCTTTTTTGTGGTCGAAATTTACCGTGTAGCCAGGCAGAGATATGGTCTCCCCGGGCTGGAGCAGAGTATCCGGGTCTTGGAGCCCGATCTCGGCTTTCAGTCTTCGGCTGGCGAATCTATAATTAGGGATGGCGGTATTCTGGAGATAGAGGCAGACCAGGGCCATAATCAGAGCGAGCAGGATGACCGGGCTGATGAGCTCCTTGAGACCGATCCCGCAGGCTCGCATCCCGGTAATCTCGTTATCGGCGGAGAGGCGGCCGAAGACCAGGATGGCGGAGGTCAAAAGCCCCATCGGGATCGCGTACTCCAGGAGGCTGATGATCAGGAAACCGAAAAACTTTAAAATCAGGGTCGGGTTCATACCCCGGAGGATCAGATCGGCCACCTTCAGCAGATTCCCCAGGCAGAGAATTCCGATCAGAACCAGGAGGGTGACCAGAAAGGTTGCGGTAACGTTAAACAGTATGTAACGGTGAATTATTTTCATTAAAGTTACCGGGTTGCGAGCAGCGGCTTCTTCTGGCTTTTTCCGGTTATTTCCCCAGGCGCCTGTTTGTCAGTCAGCTGTCCGAGAACAACTGGAGTGAATATAGCATATATCATCAGATCTATTCGGGGTAAAATTTCTGCTTGGGCCGCACTAAGTTCGGTGGGGAGAAAATATGCTTGAGAAGCCCCCCGTCTTTCTTTATAGTCTTCACTATTACGGCTTGATTGCTTAAATGCGTAGGTGAACCAGGGTTTGCCGGGAATAATTGTAGCTTGGAGTAAACGGAGGCTTCAATCAATGAAGGGACCGGGGAAAAAAGCTTTAGAACCGAACGAGAAGATACTGATCCGCAATGTTTATCCGGAGATCGCCGGCGGCCGCTATCCGGTCAAGCGGGAGACCGACCGTTCTTTAGTGGTTACCGCCGATCTCCCCGGCGGCTCGCCCGGCCGGGTCCGACTTCTCCATCGGATGATCAGTCCGAAAGAATCTTCCTGGTCGTCGGTGGCGATGAAAAAAACTGACGGCATCAGCTTTCGAGGAGAGATCCTTTTTCCGGCTTCGGGAATTTACCGCTACACGGTTGAGGTCCGGACCCCTGATGGACCGGCGGTCCGTTACCCCCGCGAACTTGAAGTCTATGTCGAACCCCCCCGAGCCCGCTTTGCCGCTTGGTACGAACTCTT
This sequence comes from uncultured bacterium, assembly GCA_964465735.1. GTDB lineage: Bacteria > Auribacterota > Erginobacteria > Erginobacterales > Erginobacteraceae > Erginobacter. Next base: position 10,074 of record CAYXKT010000032.1, on the reverse strand, counting down.
TCCCCGCTCCCAGGGGAAGGAGCAGGGGAAGCACGGGACCTTTAAGGATACTGAGCGCCGCCTGCCCGATCTCAAGCGGATGGGTTTCAACGTGATCTATCTCCCCCCGATTCACCCGATCGGGAAGACCAACCGGAAGGGAAAAAACAACAGCCTCACCGCTCAACCCGGCGAACCCGGGGTTCCCTGGTCAGTGGGAGACGAGACCGGGGGACACACCGCTGTCCATCCGGAGCTGGGAACGCTTGATGATTTTCGCCGCCTTTTGCAGGCGGCGAAAAAGTCGGGGTTTGAGATCGCGCTGGATTTTACCAGTAACTGTTCGCCCGATCACCCCTGGGTGAGGGAACATCCCGACTGGTTTTTTTACAATCCCGACGGGACCATTCAGTACGCGGAAAACCCTCCCAAGAAGTATCAGGATGTCTATCCCCTGAATTTTTGCCCTCCCGACCGGCAGGCGATGTGGGAAGCGATCAAGGAGATCTTTCTTTTCTGGGCTGCCAACGGGGTGGAGACCTTCCGGGTCGATAACCCCCATACCAAGCCTGACGATTTTTGGGAGTGGTTGATTCGGGAGGTGAAGGCTATTTATCCCCGGACCATCTTTTTAGCCGAGGCTTTTACTGACTACGATCACTTAGAGGAACTGGCCCGGCGCGGTTTTTCCCAGTCCTACAGCTATTTTACCTGGCGGACCGGGAAGAACGAATTGATCGAGTATTTTCTCAAACTGACTGATTCCTACCTTAAGGAGTTTCTCCGGGTCAACTGTTTCGTCAATACCCCGGATATCCTCTCGGAAATTCTCCAGAAAGGCGGCAAACCCGCTTTTCTGCTCCGGATCGCCCTCGCCGCCACCATCTGTCCGCTTTACGGGATGTACAGCGGCTACGAACTGCTGGAGAACGAGCCCCTGGTGGCGGGAAAAGAATCCTACCTGGATTCGGAAAAGTATCAGATCAAGGTCCGGGACTGGAATAAACCGGGCAACATCAAAAGTTATATAGCCAGACTGAATCGGATCCGGCAGGAGAATCCGGCACTGCAGTACTACGACAACCTCCGGTTCTATAATTCCACCGATGACTCGATCCTCTTTTACGGCAAGGTCTCGCCGGATGGGACGAATCGGGTTCTGGTCGCGATCAATCTCGACCCCTTCGCTACCCATACCTCCCGGATCACGGTTCCGGTGGAGCGGCTGGGGATCTCCTCCGACGCTCAATATCCTCTCCGAGAGTTGATCCGCGGGCGCAGACTGACCTGGCGGGGGCGGGAACAGTACGTTACCCTGGACCCGAAGAAAAACCCGGCGGCGATCTGGCGGATCTGAGCGGGGAGCCTCCTTGATTTTGCGCTCAGGCCTTGCTTTACTCGCTATCGCTATCCGCCTTTAATAAAACCGCGGTGGACCAAGTCGGGATCGCTATCGGGCTCGAAGTCGGGTATGCCGAATCAATTGCAGTAATCGATAGTGATAGCGATTAACAATAGGGTTCTCGTCCGTTTAGTCGGGGGACTAAAGTATAAGCCGGCTAAGTTGATGGGAGTCCGCGGTCCGGGGTTTTCGAGCAATGGAGTGTTGGAATATTGTATCAGCCGGCATCACTTTACTAAGCCTTCACTTGATTACCGATCTTTCAGCAATACCGCGGCACTGAGCAAATACCGTTTATTTTTACCTAACGGCAAGAGAATCAATAATAATGGTACTGTCAAAAATTTTATGAAAAAGAATGAAACCACCAAGACCACTGAGAAATCAGGATCAAGTTTTTCAACTTTCTCCGTGAGCTCTGAAAACTAAAAATATAAGGGGAAAGAAGTCGGGCCTCACCGCGAAGATTATTTAGCCGAAGGTGAAGTGGCAGTGCAAATATAGGCGGTTGAAAGTAGGCCCGGGATATTCGCAGCGCAATTATTCGCGGATTAAAATTCTCCCGGCAAGAAAGTCGGATTAACCATTAACTCTAACCTAAGTTGAGCGATTATTGCGGATGAAACGTGTTGAGATTTTGCCGGCCGACGGGTTGCGAAAACCGCAGCCATATCCAGGAGATATGGCGAGGATTTTCAATATCCGTTCGGACGCAAAAGATTGGTGCAGTTCGCCGCATAGAATCGCTCAATTTAGGTCTAATCTTCATTTGCTCAAGGACGGGATTAAAAGGATGGTATTTTAAGCGAACATTGAGGGGGAGAAAGAGTGAATTTATTTAATCCTTTCTATGACAATACTCTCTGTGTTCTCTGTGGTTATTTATTTAGACGGAACGGTAACAATTAACAGGAGGAGCGATATGAAAGTTACTTTTATCACCCGGGAATATCCGCCTCACGTCTATGGCGGGGCCGGGGTTCACATCCGGGAACTTTCCCGTTGTCTGGCCAAGATGATGCAAGTCGATGTCCGCTGTTTCGGGGAACAGAAGATTGAAACTGGTCCTCTCTCCGTGACCGGTTACCAGCCCCATCCAAAGCTGCATAGCGCCGATCAGCCGAAGTTCGACTCTCTTTTCAATACCGTTTTTACCAACCTGCTGCTTCTGATGGACCGGATCGACGCCGATGTGGTCCACACCCATACCTGGTACGCTCATTTGGCCGGTTTTCTGGCCCGGCAGCTTTACAATGTTCCCTATGTGGCGACCAGTCATAGTCTGGAGCCGCTCCGCCCCTGGAAGTTCGATCAGCTGGCCGAAGGCTACAACGTCAGCTCCTGGATCGAGAAGATCGGCCTGGAGAGTGCCGATCGGGTGGTGGCTGTCTCGAAGATGATGAAGGAAGATATTCTGAATAATTTCTCCCTCAACCCCGACCGGATAACGGTGATCCACAACGGAATCGATCTCGAGACCTGGAATTACCGGCCGCTGAGTAACGAACTCCGGGACCGCTACGGGATTGCCGAGGATTACGTCCTCTTTGTCGGACGACCGACCGCCCAGAAGGGAATGGAATACCTGATCGATGCCGCCGACGATATCCCGGTCCAGGTGGTTCTGGAAGCGGTTGGTGCCGATACCAAGGATTACGAGGACCGGATGATGCGGAAGGTGAGGGGGAAGAAGAATATTGTCTGGATCCACGAGAACCTCGGTGACGTCAAAAATGTCGAGCTCTACTCTTCAGCCCGAGTCTTTATCTGCCCCTCGGTTTACGAACCTTTTGGGATTATCAACCTGGAGGCGATGGCCTGCGAGACCCCGGTAGTGGCGACTGCGGTGGGAGGGATTCCGGAAGTGGTGGTCCCCGAAGAGACCGGGTTGCTAATAGATCCTGCCGATTCCGGCCAGCTCGCCGCCGCCGTCAATTGTCTTCTGGAGAACCCCGATCTCGCCGCTCGGATGGGCAAGCAGGGTCGGTTGAGGGTGGAAGAGATGTTCAGCTGGGACTCGATTGCCGCCCGGACCCGGGATATGTACCGAGAGCTTTTGGCAGAGAGACGGGTCGGTGAAAGTTCGTGATAAACTTCATCCCTTGATTTTCCTGGTCTTCGGGGTTTACGCGGCCGTCATTTTACTCTACGCCGCCCGGTTCAACTATGATTTTACCGGCTTTGCCGTGATCGGGTCCCGGTGGGCCGCCCCCGAACTTCTGCCCCCGGACCCGATTATCGAGCCGGGGAGCCGGGGGTATGACGGTCAGTTCTTTCTCTATATCGCTCGCGATCCCCTGCTTTTGGGAGAAAGTTGCCGGTACATCGATATCCCCGCATACCGCTACGGGCGGATACTCTATCCGCTCCTGGCCGGGATGCTGGCAATGGGGATACATTCGCTGCTCCCCTATACTCTGGTCCTGGTCAATCTTTTCGCGATCCTGTTCGGAACCCATTTCGCGGTTCTGATGCTGAAGTCGGCCGGTCTCAACCCCTGGTACGGGGCCGGCTATGGTTTTCTTAGCGGGTTGTTGATCTGTATTCTCCGGGACCTGGCCGGGCCGACGGCGATGGCCGGAGTGATTGGCGGAGTTTATTTTTATCATCGCGGGAGTTATCTTCCGGCGGCCGGGTTGTTTGCCGCCGGGATCCTGGCCCGGGAGGTGGTGGCGATGGTCCCGGTCGGGTTGTTTGTCTTCGATCTGATCTTCGGAAAAACCGGGAAGCGGGGTGGGGTAATCCTGTTCTCCCCCTTGCCCTTTCTCCTCTGGAGCGGATACCTGGCGGTCCGGTTGGGATCGTTCCCCTGGCGGGGGGGGGCGGGGAATTTCGGCTCTCCGTTGGCCGGGATGATCTCATCCGGGGCCGCTCTTCTGGCCCGGAAGGTGAGTTGGGCCGGCCAGCTGTTTTTCGGCCTTTTTCTTCTGCTCACCATCCTCTCTCTCCTGCTCTCCTTAAGAGAGATCTTCCGTAGACCTGGGGGGGCGAGCGCTGTATTTCTTTTTTACAGTCTCCTTCCGTTTCTGGCTACGGACCGGATCTGGACGGAACCTTGGAGCTATGGCCGAGTATTTCTCCCGGCCGCGGTCCTGGTCTTTGTCAACTTCTGCCGCGCTCGGGATCGGCTCTTCCTGGTTCCCCTCGGCGGTCACCTGCTGCTGACCGGGGTCGCTCTCTGGTGGGTCTTCACGGTCTGAATCAAGGCCCGGTAATTTGAACCTGGTTCGGCGCGAGGATCAGCGCGGCGGGCTTTATCGGGTCGGTCGGCAGATCAGCGGCGGAGTCGGCGGATACGAACTGAATATCCAATGAAGCCGGAAAAATCCGCGTGACCGTCTGGCTGTCTATGCCGTCTTGAGCGTTGGGCTTTCCTGATATCGGCGGGAAAGAAATTCCGGCAGCCCTATTTCTGCGCGGACATTGAGGGGCGGGGCATTGCCTGTTTCAAACTATGGCGAGGCCCAAGCGCGGCATCCAGGGCTGATTTTGTTCCGAAATGATTGGGATGTAAACGCTCGCCATAACAGATTAACGCCCATTATTTCTGCTGCGCTGCACCAGAGATATAATCCGGGATAATATCAGCTGGATATTTTTCAGAACGGATACTCTATACTCGGGAAAACAGAGGATTGACTTGAGAATTGTTCGGATTATCTGCGGTTGGTCGGCCCTGGTGTCTCTCGCCCTGATTCTCGGCTGCGCGGAACATCCCCCACCCCCGCGTTACCTGGTCGGAGCCTACTACTATCTCTGGTATCCCCGGCATTTCCAGAAAAAACGGTACCTCCGTCGCGCTCTCGATCCTCCCCAGGTACCGGTTCTGGGTATATACCGATCCGGGGCCGCGAAGACGGTCGAAAAACAAATCGCCTGGTGCTCTCGTTTCGGGATAGATTTCCTCGCCGTCTCCTGGTGGCCGAATCGACCCGCTCTCGATTGGACCTTGCGGGCGGGGTTGTTGGCGGCGGAGAATCTGACCGATATCCGATGGTGTATCTTCTACGAGACTCAGGACCTGGGGATCGATCGGGCTTCGGGGACGATTATCTGGAATGAACAGAAGATCGCTCGCCTCCTGACCGATCTTCACTCGTTCGCCGATGATTATTTTCCGCATCCCTCCTATCTGAAGATCGCCGGCCGGCCGGTGATCATCTTATATTTAACCCGCAACTTTCACGGGTCCGGGGCTGAAGTTCTGGGAAGAGTTAGGGAAGAGATGAGGCGGCGGGGAGTCGATCTCTTTATTATTGGTGACGAGGTCTTCTGGAAAGTCGCCGCCGCCGGGCCGGACCCATCCGCTCCTCCGACCTGGACCGAGACTCCTCAAAAGAGACGGATCGAGCTTTTTGATGCCATCACCTCTTATAATATGTACGAATCCCGACGGCTCGACCACCAGGGATACGGCTCCCAATCCCGCTATCTCCCCGAGGTGGAGGAAAAATACCGACAGTACCGAGCTGTCGCCGGCGATCAGACCGTCTTTATCCCCAACCTGATCCCCGGGTACAACGATCGCCCCTACCGGATGCGCCGGGATCATTACCCTATTCCTCGGCAGTGGGCGAAAGGGGAGGCGGAAGGTTCACTATTTTCCATCGCCTTTGACCGTCTGGGCCTGAATTTCGCCGATCCGAAACTGCCGATTATCCTGATCACTTCGTTTAATGAGTGGATCGAGGATACCGCCATTGAACCGCTCTCGGCCGCCCCTCCCACCGATCGGGATCTCAGCCCGGAAGGGGACCTCTGTACCCAGGGCTATCTATATTCCGGGTTCGGCCGGACGTATCTTGAGATCATCCGGGACAAGGTGGTGGCGGTTTCCGGGAGAGTTACCGGGGAGGGAGGAATTCCTCGGGCTGGCGTCATCGTGGAAGGCCGGCAGGGGGGGGAGATCCGAGCGGAGGCAGCAACCGATCAGGCCGGATACTATCGCCTTTCCCGATTTTCGATGAGAACGGGAGAATACCGGGTCGGGATCCAGGGCGGAGGAGAATGGAAAAATCTTCTGGTTGATCCGGAGCAAACCGTGACCGGCATTGATTTTCGGCATTGATCTTCAGCGCTGATCTTGACGGCTTTAAAGAAAGTGTTATGATTGTAACTGCTCAGGCAGTCAGTGTTTGAACGCAGTCCTCAGAAACCAGGCCATTGCGCGGAGGGACGATGGAGTAATCTGTTTGTTTTGTGATGAGATCGCTCCGTTACTTTGCTGCTCCCAATGACAATTTCTATCTGATTTGAGGTTTTTGTTCAGGCACTACCTATGGTTAAATAAATCTTTGGACCGAGAACAAATACTGTGGAAAAAGACTACTACAAGATATTAGGAGTTCCCCGGACAGCTTCCGCCGACCAGATCAAGAAGGCCTATCGGCAGTTGGCCAAGGGTTGTCATCCGGATACTCATCCCGGGGACGACCAGGCGGAGGAGCGGTTCAAAAAACTTTCCCAGGCTTATGGTATCCTTGGAGACGAGAAGAAGCGGAAGCAGTATGATCAGATGCAATCGGCCTTCAGCCAGGGGTTCCGCCCCGGCGGGTTTGATTTCAGCGGTGCCGGGATCGATCCCAACGATCTTTTTGGCGGTGGCCGGCGCCGACGGACGGTGAATTATGAAGACTTGGGGGGGATGGGTGGGCTGGGAGACATCTTCAGCCAGTTTATGGACCAGGGGTCCCACTTCCGCCAGTCCCGGGCCGCCCCTCAGCGGGGGCGGGATATATTTTCTACGGTTTCCATTTCTTTTAACCAGGCGATGGAGGGGGGCAAAGTCCGACTGACCGTTCAGCGTTCCCAGGCCTGCCCTGACTGCGCCGGTACCGGATCGGCTCCGGGTACTACCCCCGAAACCTGTCCCCAATGCGGGGGGAGAGGAACTGTCACAATGACTCAGGGCGGGTTCGGGATCAGTCGGCCCTGCCCCCAGTGTTACGGGAAGGGGATGGTGATCACCCAGCCCTGCCCTCGTTGTCAGGGGCAGGGGACGGTTCCGGTTACTCGGAAAGTCTCGGTAAAGATCCCGGCGGGAATCAGCTCCGGGGCGAAGATCCGTCTCCCCGGTCAGGGTGAGCCGGGGCCGGGGGGAGGATCGCCGGGGGATTTGATCTTACGAGTGGAAGTTGGTGATGACCCCCGATTCACCCGGAAAGGCGCCGACCTGTATACCCGAATTTCGATCAGTATGGTCACTGCCGCCCTGGGCGGATCGGCGTTGGTCCGGGCGCTGACCGGCGAGGTTTCCTTGAAGATCCCTTCGGGTACCCAGCCGGGAACGGTTTTGCGGCTCCGCCGCCAGGGGGCGCCCCGTCCGGGGTCGGATTTGCCGGGAGATCTTTTCGTTACCGTTGATATCGAGATTCCCCGGAAGTTGAACCGGCGTCAGAAAGAACTGCTCCGGCAGTTGGAGAAGAAGTAAGATTGGCAATTATCTTGACCAGAACGAAAACTTGGGGGATATTGGGCGATAATTTCAAAGTTTGAAGTTCGGTAACAATAACGTTTTTAGCCGGCTAAAGTGTTACGAAGTTCTTAGTTCAACCGTTGGTTTTAACCAGGAGGCGCGCTATGAACAAATGGGAATGTTCGGTTTGCGGTTATGTTTACGATCCGGCCGAAGGAGACTCGGATGGGGGAATCGCCCCCGGGACTTCATTTGAAGACCTTCCCGAAGATTGGGTCTGCCCGGTCTGTGGGGTGGGGAAAGATCAGTTTGAGGAATTGGAATAGCGGTATGGTCTTGGGGAGGAGAAATTGAAACCTGATCGAGATAGTGGTCTCCTTTTCTCTTCCCGACAGATTGAGGAGCGGATCCAGGAGATGGTTCGGACCATCGAACGGGATTTCCGGGATAAGGATCTGGTGGTGATCGCGGTCCTCAAGGGTAGTGTCCTTTTTCTGGCCGATCTGGTCAGGGGTTTCTCCCGACCGTTGGCCTTTGATTTTATCGGGGTCAGCAGTTACGGTCACTCCCGGACATCGCTGGGGGTGGTCAGCCTGGAGAAGGAGGTCAGTATCGAGATCCGGGATAAAGATGTTCTGGTGGTGGATGACATCCTTGACTCCGGTCGGACTCTGGGTTGGGTAAAAGAGCACCTGGCGAAGTTCAACCCCCGTTCGGTCAAGGTCTGCGTTTTGCTGCAAAAGAAGGTTAAGCGGGTGATCAATGTTCGGGCCGATTATGTCGGATTCGAAATCCCCGATGTCTTTATCTATGGCTATGGTCTCGATTACCGTGATCGCTACCGCCATCTGCCCTATATCGCCCAGCTTCCCGATAGTGAAGTTCCCCCGGGAGAAGGGGGGGGATAGGCGTCGAGGGTTTTACAGTACCTTGAACTCTATCTGGAGTTGTGGTAGATTATCGGACCACGGATTTGGGGTAATGGCGTTGAGTAAATGATCAAACATCCGCTGTATCCGCAGCTTAAAACATTTTCTTGCGGGATCGTCTAGCTGGTAGGACGGGTGACTCTGGATCACCTAGCCCAGGTTCGAATCCTGGTCCCGCAGTAAAAAGAGCGGCCCCATCGGAGTCGCTCTTTTTTTGGTTTTTGGCCGAGTCCACCGCTGGCCGTGGTGTTTGAACGAAAACCCCGCAAACCAGGCCGTTGCGAGGAGGGGCGACAAAACAATCTGTTTCTTTTGTGATGAGATTGCTTCGTTACTTCGTTCTTCGCAGTGACAGAGCCTGTAAAATTGGAGGTTTCCGTTCAGGCACTGCTTAGTCGATGATATTCAGGATCTCCGGGAAAGAATCAATGGCGTGAGTGGGTTTCAGGTTATTCTCTCCGGCCAAAACGACATTACGTTTCTGGATTGAGGCCGCTGAGTAATGGTTCAGCTTGGCCCGCGTCTCGGGGGTGATGATGGTACCATAGCGAGCCCAGACATCGATCAATCCCAATTCCTGGGCGATCTGGATATCTTTTTTGGGGTTATCACCGACCAGGATCGTCTCCCGGGGGGATATGCCTTCCTCTTCTAAAAGTTGACGCAGTCCCGCTGGGTTTGGTTTCTCGTATTTTAAGGGCAACTCAACCACCTTCCCGATCCGGGAACGATAAAACCCGGTTTTGATTCGGTTGACGATTGACTCCTCCAGATCGACCTTGTCCGGTAGGGGATAGGTTTTCAGGGCGTAAAGCGCCCAGATATAGGGGCTGATACCCAGGTGTTCCAAACGTTGCTCGGCGGAGAAGGCGGGGGCGTCGCTGAGAACGATTATTCTGATCCCACGGTTGATCAGAGACCAGAGAGTCTCCGCTACCCCGGGATAGAGTCGCAGGTTCTCCTCCCGGGTCCGGTGGAAGAGGGATCGGGTGGGCTTGATCAGTCTCTCCTGGAAACTCCGAAAGTCCCGGCGGAGCTCGGAAAAGACCTCCGATTCCTGGAGGACAAAGGGATATTCGTTGGTCCGGTACTTTTCAAAGACCTCCTTGAAGGACTCGGCGATCCGGTCAGGATCGATCCCGGTTTCCTGGTGGAGATGGTTGACCATCGTTTCCAGACAGGGGACGATATACTCGACCCAGTTGTAGAGGGTATTGTCGGCGTCGGTGATCAGGGTGGTGATTTTCAGTCTCTTGCTCACGGATTGCCTCCTTGAATTTAAACCACTGATATGTTAACCTAAGTTGAGCGATTATTGCGGATGAAACGTGCTAAGATTTTGCTGGCCG
>CAYXKT010000031.1:13258-21027 GCA_964465735.1 uncultured bacterium | reverse complement strand
GCAGTTCGCCGCATAGAATCGCTCAATTTAGGTTAAACCTAAGTTGAGCGATTATCGCGGATGAAATGTGCTAAGATTTTGCCGGCCGACGGGTTGCGAAAACCGCAGCCATATCCAGGAGATATGGCGAGGATTTTCAATATCCGTTCGGACGCAAAAGATTGGTGCAGTTCGCCGCATAGAATCGCTCAATTTAGGTTAAAGTTAATGATTAATCCGGCTTTCTTGCCGGCAGCATTTAAATACGTTAATAATTGCGCTGCGATGGCGAAAGATATGATTTTTTCAGTTATTTCTCAATGAGGATATATAATCCGCTCATTTCTCATCAGAACTTTAGTTTTTAGAGTTCGCAGAGAAAGTTGAGAAACTTGATCCTGAATTTTCTCAGTGGTCTCTGTGGTTTCATTCTTTTCCATAAAATTTTCACAGTACCATTCAGCCACTCACATAGAGCTAAGCTGCCTGAGCGAATGGTTATGCCCTGCTGACCTGCCCTATTCTTTTCGGCCATAATTTCGGAGCAATTTTCCCTAGACGACGGCCGGTTGGCCCGGCGGGTGAATCAGTTCGCCTGCTAAATCGGCAAGTTCACCGCCCCCCAGACCCCCGTCACTTTATCTTCCGGGCCAATCATCCGCTCGGGACTATTGCCTGAGCAGAACTTATTCTACCAGAGTGCATATTGCCCGTTGAAATTTTGACAGACACAGAACTTTCTCTATCATATTGACTTGGCCAAATATCTCTTACGAAAGGCAATTTCCCCAAGATTGTCTGGCGGATCAAGGATAGCCGGAGATCATTTTTGCCGGTAGGGCTTTTTTCTCGATGACATTGGAGAGAGAGTCCGCATTGGTCTTCGCTTGATCGGGGCGAACAACCTGAGTGCGTTTTGTCGAACCGATTACGGCCGCCCGCCCTACCAGATGCCGGCGACGGGGGCAGAGCAGTAGAGACATTTACCGTCGCGGATATTTACTTCTCCCAGGCGGTATCCGGCCCGCTCGACGATCTTCTTCCCACATTGGGGGCAATAGGTATTCTCGCCGTTGTCTCCCGGGAGGTTGCCGGTATAAACGTAACGCAGACCGGCCGCGGACCCGATCTCACGGGCCTTTCTCAAGGTCGCGGCCGGGGTGGGGTGGGCGTCGGTGAGACGGTAGGTGGGATAAAATCCGCTGACGTGCCAGGGGATCGCGGGATCGATCCCGGCGAGGAAGCCGGCGATCTCTCCCAGTTCCTTCTCGGAGTCGTTGTAGCCGGGGATAATCAGGGTGGTGACCTCAAGCCAGATCCCCAGTTCAGGCATCTGCTCGATCGTCTCCAAAACCGGTGCCAGGCGCGCACCACAGACCTCGCGATAAAACTCGTCGCGAAAGGATTTTAAGTCCACGTTGGCCGCGTCGAGAACCGGGGCGATCATCTCCCGGGCTTCGCCGGTCATATAGCCGTTGGTGACGAAGATATTCTTGATCCCTTCTTCGGCCGCCCGACGGGCGGTATCAAGAGCATACTCGAAGAAAACCGTCGGCTCGGTATAGGTGTAGGCAATCGTCCGACACCCCTTTGCTCGGGCCATCTTGACCAGTTCGGCGGGGGAGACTTCCTGACCGAGGATCTTCCCGTTCTCCCGGGGGGACTGGGAAATGTCGGCGTTCTGACAGTGGCGGCAGGTCAGGTTACAGCCGGCAGTGGCCACCGAAAGGGCCCGGGTACCGGGGAGAAAATGGAAGAGGGGCTTCTTCTCGATCGGGTCGGCGTTAAGAGCGATCGCCTTCCCGTAAACCAGGGAATAGAGGGTCCCGGAGCGATTCTCCCGGACCCCGCACAAACCCCGTTTCCCCTCAGGGATCCGGCAACGATGGGCGCAGAGCCGGCAGGAAACCGTGCCGGATTCCAACTTATCGTAGAGCAGGGCGTCTTGCATAACCAACCTCCAAATATTTGAACCGCAGAGAACGCAAAGCAAGATTTGAGATTTTCAATTCGCGAATATCAGGCCGTCTCGATACTCATAGTAATCTCGGGTCTTAATTCCTTTCGGCTAAAACCCTAAAAATCCTCTCTGCGTCCTTTGCGTTCTCTACGGTTCATTTTTTAGAGAGGCAGGTCAGGCCCCGAACTTTCCCAGTTTCAGGGCGTGGGCCAGCAGCAACGGCATCACCTCGACAGCCGGGAGGCGGCCCAAACCACCCCGCTGGCACTCGATTTCCGAGAAATGAGTGGAACGATCCCGCCGGACCGTGGCCGCGGAGATCAAAAGCGGGTTGGGATGCCAGCTGTGAGCTTTCAAAATTGCGGGGGTGGAGTGATCGCCGGTGACGGCGATTACATCGGGTTGCAGAGCGAGCAACCGGGGGATCTGCCGGTCCACCTCCTCAATGATCGAGACTTTCTGGGGAAAGTTTCCGTCCTCGCCGTAGCTATCGGTCTTTTTGATATGGACGAAGAAGAAATCAAAGCCGGACCAGTTTTTCTCTAAAGTTGTGAACTCGTCGGCAATCGTTTCACCAGTAGTCAAAATCTCCATCCCAACCAGGGCGGCCAACCCTCGATACATCGGATAGGCGGCAATCACGGCGGGTTTCAAGCGATAGAGATCCTCCAGGGAGGGGATGTCGGGGAGGCTGGAGAAACCTCGCAGGAGGAAGGTATTAGCCGGATGCTGAGCAGCCAGGGCCCGGTGGGCCAATTCGGTGAACTTTCTCACCACCGAAGAGGTGAACTCCGCCGCCGGATCGAGAGGGGCGGGATCCAGAGCCTTCACCCCCAGGGCCTGAGGATCAGTCTCGGACAGGCGGTCATCAAGCCCCCGGCCCCGGAAGACAACAACAAAACGGTGCTCCTTGACCGTCTCCAAGATCACCTCCACCCCTTCAATTCCCTTGATCTCCTTTCTCAGAATTTCAATCAGACGCTGATTCTCCTCGGTGGATATCCTCCCCGCCCGACGGTCAGTGATCAGGTTATCTTCATCCATCGAGGCGAAATTGGCCCGGACGCAGACATCCGAGGGGGTAAGACTCATATTGATTCCGGTCGCCTCCAGAACTCCGCGGCCGATCTGGTAACGGATCGGGTCATAACCAAAGAGCGAGACGTGGGCCGGCCCGGACCCGGGAGTAATCCCGGGGGAGATGGGATCAGTCTGGCCGAGGATGCCTTCGGCGGCCAGACGGTCGAGATGGGGGGATTGAGCAACCTCCAGCGCCGTCCCCTCCCCCGAAGAGAGGTCCCCCAGTCCATCAAGGACCAGAAGAACGATCTTACTCGGGGTGGAGAGAGTGAGGGATTTGATGATTTCCTGAGGGATCATAGTCAACCTCCAGTTGAGAATTCAGGAGTCAGAATCCTGGATTTCAACTCCTGACTCCTGAATTCTGACTCCTATATTCCGTTCAAAATCTTTTCAGAAACTCTCCAGCCAATTCCCGGGAACGGGCGGTGATCCTCTCCTGGTCGATCCCGACCAGCTCCTTTTTCCGGAGCAGAACCTTGCCGTTGACCACGGTAGTATCAACTGTGGACTCACAGACCCCGAAGAGGAAATGCCCGAGGAAATTGGCATCGTTGAGCGGAGTCGACGGCAAGTAATCAACCACGATCACGTCTCCAGCCGCGCCCGGCCGCAAAACCCCGACTTTTAGACCAAAGAGCCGGGAGGCAATCCGGGGGTTATTCTCCAGCAGCGTCTGGCAGGACTCAACAAAGGCGACCCGGGGATCCCGCTCGGCCAAGTGCTGGAGGAGATTCGTCAACTGGACCTCCTTGCACATATTCGAGGTCATCGCGTCGGTGCCTAAACCGACCTCGATGCCCTGAGCTATCATCTTCAAAATCGGGGCCACCCCGACCGCGTTGTTCATATTCGATTCCGGGTTATGGACAACAGCGGTGCCGGTCTCTTTGAGGATCTCCATCTCCCGGTCGTCGATGTGGATACAGTGAATGGCCAGACTCTTCGGACCCATCACCCCCTTCGCGTTAAACCGCTCCAGAACACGCTTTCCGTACTTCTCCAAGCTGTCCTCTTGATCGGAAGGGTCTTCGGCGGCGTGAAAATGAAATCCCACTCCCAGTTCCCCGGCGGCCGCGACCGCCTTTTCCAGGGTGTCGTCACTGACAGTGAAAGCGGCGTGGAGGCCGAACATCCCGGTCACCATCTCCTGTTCCTCAGGGGAAGTGGCCTGGATAGCCTTGACGAAACGGATATTCTCTTCGACCCCTTCCTCACCCTTACCGTAACGGTCGGAGAGCCCGAGGCTGAGGGAAGATCTGACCCCGATCTCTCTGGCCGCCCGAGCCAGCTGATCGAGGCTGCCCAGCTGAAATCCCTGGCTCTCGTGGTGATCGATGACGGTGGTAACGCCATTCTTAACACCTTCAATCATCGGGATCAGTCCGCTGTAATAAATATCCTCCTCTCCCAGTGCCTGATCCAGCGGCCACCACATCCGCTCGAGGACTTCCACAAAGGTGTAAGGCGGCGGGTTGTGCGGGGAGAGCCCCTTAGCGAAGGTGCTGTAGAAGTGATGATGGGCATTGATAAAGCCGGGCATAATCACCTTCCCCCGGGCATCCAGATACTCGGCTTGCGGAGCCAGAGACTTGATCTCCTCATCCTGCCCCACCGCTTCAATCTTCCCATCTCGGATCAGGACCGCGCCATTTTTGATCAGCTGATTTTCCCGGCCAAGAGTAGCCACCAGGCCATTGCCAATGATTAAATCAGAACTCATTTTCTTCCTCCTTATTAAATTGCGACTATGAATTCCCGACCGGTAATCGGGATGGTAGATCAGGGATAACAGGGGGATTTTATTTCATCCAGATGACTCGATACTTACTCTATCTCCCAACCGGTTTTAATCTAACTGAGAACCGGCTTTTCTCAAAGACAATTCTAATCGGATGGATAGATAGTGTCTGAACGGAAACTTCAAATCACATAGAAATTGTCATTGGGAGGAACGGAGTGACAGGGCAATCTCGTCACAAAACAAAGAGATCTCTTCATCGTCCCTCCTCGCAATAACCAGGTTTCCGGGGTTTCCGTTGCAAGATTAATTACTCCGGTGGAATAAATTACTCGGAAAGGTTCCGGAGCATTTCCCGGACTTCCGGGTCCACCGATGACTTCGGGGCCAGCAGAAGGGCGGCGGAGAGATGATGCCGGGCTTCGGCGGTTCGACCAGCACCACTATAGAGCTGGCCCAGACTGAGATGGGCGGCGACAAAATCGGGGTCGCTCCGCAAGGCCCGCTGGAAATACCTTTCCGCGTTCTGCACTTCCCCCCGCTCCGCATAAGCCAACCCCAACAGGTGGGCGTATCTCGGTTCCCGCGGATGGGACGAAACTTTTTCCTGGAGAATCGGAATCAGTTCGGCCAGTACGCCCCGGTCCCGGGAGAGATTCCGGATCAAGGCCAGCAAGCTCAGGTAGTCGATCCCCCCTCCCAGATAGTCCTCCACCCCGGAGATCAGGCGGAGGAGGAATTCCCGCTCTTCGCCGGCAAATTCCCAGACAGCTTCCCCGGGCCGGATGATCAGAGCCTGCCGGTAGAGCCGCTCGGCCTCGGGGGTTTGATCCCGCCGCGCTTTCAGCCGACCGAGTTGAAAGAGAGCCGGCATATAATAGGCATCGGCGGACAAAACCTCCCGGAGGATCGTTTCAGCCCGGTCGACTTCCCCGGCTTCTTCGTAAACCCGAGCCAGATCGCTCAGCAGTGCCGCGGTTTCGCCTCCTCGGGCGCGAGCGGCCAGAAAATATTCCCGAGACTCTCCGGCCAGACCTGCCGACCAGAGGCACTTTCCAATAAAATAATACGGTTCCCAGGCTTTCGGGTCGAGGGCGAGAGCGTTCCGGAGGAAGGGCAGAGCCTCTTCCGTCCGGCCGGAGTAATAATGGACCTGCCCTAAACCAAGCTGGGCCGGGGCGAAGTCCGGATGATTGACAATCAGTTTCTCCAGCACTTCAAGAGCTTCCTTCCTCCGCCCCAGAGCCTCCAGGGCCAGTCCCTGATTAAGTGAGGCTTCCGGGAATTCCTTCACCCGGACCAGGGCTCGACGAAAGTAAGACTCCGCGTCCCGGTACTCCCGGTTCTGAAAAAAGATCACCCCCAACCCGTAAAGAGCCAGGGCCCCCTCCGACTCAACCCGTAGTGCCTCCCGGAAAGATTTCTCGGCCAGCTCCGGATCCCCAGTCCGGAGGTGGAGCCGGCCCATCAGCGCCAGGGCGCTGTAATTATCGGGGTTAATCTTCAGGGCCCGTTTTGCCGCCATCTCGGCTGCGGCAAACTCGTTCCGCCCCAGATAGATCTCTCCTATAACCGCGTGAGCCTGATCCTGTTCGGGGTTCCCTTCGATCACCAGATTCAACTCCTGCTCGGCTTCCCGGTCCCGTCCCAGATGGACGGCGAGAATCAAACCCCGGTTCAGCCGGGCTTTGGCATCTTGCGGCTCTCCGACAAGGCTGAGCCGGTAATATTCCGCCGCCGCCGGATAGTTGCCTTGCTTCTCCGCGATCTGGGCGAGGATCCGCCAGGCCGGCCCGTTGCCCGACGAGATCTCCAGTACCCGCTGGGCCGAGTTCTCGGCGTCATCAAGCTTGTCCTGAAGGAGAAAGAGCTGGGCCAGACCGAGATGGATCGAGGGAGAGTCAGGGGACAGACGCAATGCCCGGAGATAATGGAGATAGGACTCAAAATAGTCCCCGACCTGGAGGTAGGCCAGGGCCAGCATCTCGTGGGCGGCCAGGATCAGATCCGGCTCCTCTCCTGAGTGCGCCAGCCGGGGACGGGCTGAGCGGAGATAGCGGATGGCCTTGGACCATTCCTCCTGGAGAATATAATGCCGCCCCAGATGAAAAAAGGCGACCCCATCAGCAAATCCAGCGGCCACCGCCTTCTCCCATCTCCGCACCGCACCCTCCCGGTCACCGGCTTCCCAGAACCGGTTCCCGGCCTCAGCATCATCCAACCAGGGCATCCGCTCCCGCTGGAGAGGGTCGAAGAATATCGCACTGTTTTCTCCGACCGCCTCCAGACGGCAGAGAGAAAGAAGGACCAGGGAGAAAATAAACAGTATCGGCTGGCAAGCTTTCACGGCGTTGACACCGCCCGAAAAGGGAGAAGCTGGTTATCAGGTCTGCCGGCCGGGTCGATCATTGCCGACTGTGGGTTCTTCTCAATTCTTTCAACCGCTCCCCGATCAGCTCCAGTTGACCCTCCAGATCCTTGATCTCATCCCGCTCAGCGACCTCACGGAGGCGATCCGGCGGCAGATAAGCCGCACCCCGGGGACCCTCTCCTCCCCGCCGGCGGCGGCTGTCCCGGACCAGCATCACAATAGCCGCGGTATTGAGGATCACCCCCAGAACAATGACCGGGATTGACTTGTCGGACTGAAAGACCCTGGAGGGATAATCGTAAACCGGGATATGATCCTGAAGGTAGAGGTTATAAATATAGAGCCAGAGCAGAAGCAGCAGGGTGATATTCATTATTACGATCAACCAGTAGAATATCTTCATATCACGACCGCTCTGATTTTGACCTCCCAATATAAAGCAGATCCAACTCCTGATCGGCCCGGTAGGACTTACTTCGCTTCGCTCAGCACAAGCTCACCCGGTTCTCGTCCTACCTTGTCTCTTCCAGCTTCAATCCGATCGGTAAACGACGTCAAATCGTTCATCGACATTGTTATTATGGGCCCGGTAGGACTTACTTCGCTTCGCTCAGCACAAGCTCACCCGGTTCTCGTCC
>CAYXKT010000031.1:0-13158 GCA_964465735.1 uncultured bacterium | reverse complement strand
CGGTAAACGACGTCAAATCGTTCATCGACATTGTTATTATGGGCCCGGTAGGACTCGAACCTACGACCATCGGATTATGAGTCCGGTGCTCTAACCAGCTGAGCTACGGGCCCTAACTCAATATTCCCGTGCTATCATACGACTTGAGACTTTGGCCTCCAAAACGCTTCCCCCGAAAAACGCCCGCAGCAACCATATAATAACCATATTTTCTTAACCCTGGCCACCGCTTCTTATCTTATGGTTCCGGTAGCTTTTCATCTTTAATCGAGAGTCCAGAGATTCCTCTATGACGGTCAGGAAGCGGTACAGCCGCCATTACTATACGGATTTCTACGCCTACGGCAAGCAAATTGTCAGGAAAGCCCCCGGAGGCGTCACCAACCGGGAGGTCGCCCAGCAGTATGAGAATGACCTCAAATTGAAGATGATCAAGGGCAAGATCGGGATCTCCCGGATCAACCCGGACCTCTCCGACCTGATCAAGGAAGATCTCGCCTTCTCCAGGACCAACCAGGCCCCGGCCAGCTACCAGCGGGCGAGGTCGCCTGGCGGAACTTCATCTCCGTAACCAGGCACAAGAAGTTCTCCGAGCTGACCCCGCGCTCCATCGAAAGATACAAGCAGATCCGCCTGGAGCCGATAATCAAGCGGACGGTGAACCTGGAGATCACGATGCTCAAGGCAATGCTCAACAAGATAATCGAGCTGGGGGCGATCCCGGAGAAGCCGATCAAGGCCGTGAAGAAGATCCGGGGCCCGGAGTCAAAGACCCTAAAGTTCCTGACCCGGGACGAGATCGATGCCTTCCTCCTCATCCTCTCCCCCGCTTACTACCCGGTCATCCACACCTTCCTCAAGACCGGCCTGAGAACGAACGAACTGGTCTACCTGGAATGAGAGGACATCGACTTCGACAAGATGCTGATCCGGGTGGTCAACAAAAAAGCCCACCCGACGAAATCCTATAAGCCCCGCATTCTATCCTCCCGATCCTACGTTGTTGCTTCTTTGAGGTGTTTGCGAGGCGTTTATGAGGCGTTCGAGTCGTTTGTGAGGCGTTCGTTTTCACGGAGGCAAGGTCATAATAGGTAGCCTGTCCGGTCCTACCTGACCCCTTCCGGCTCTCCTCGGTCGGAAACGCCGATAAGAATCTCACCGCCTCTGGTATTGGCAAAAGTAGAGACTGTTTCCAGGGCTTCCTTGTCGAAACCCTCCTTGAATTCCAGGGTATCCGACTCTCCGCTCTGGATAAGTTTCAATAGGTCCTTCCTGTTCATTGCCTGATCCCGATAGTACTCCCGACTGTACCTTCAAGAAATCCTTGGCTTGAAAACAATTCTATCGGTTTCAAACCAGAATTAAAAGCGCAACCTGCCCGAAGAACCCTCCTTCCCAATTGCAGTTGCAATACAATACTGCCGGTGCAACTCAAGCTTGGCCCTGGGATCCTATCTGCTGAGGACCTGGCGCAGCTTATTCAGGGCGTAATAAAGGTGCTGGGAAACGGTTTTCCGGTGGATCCGTAGTAGGGCGGCGATTCTCTACTGACATAGGCCCCAAAATCAGTAGAGCTCGAGGCACTCCTTCTGGCGGGGGGTGAGGTTCTCCTCCATCACCCGGCGGATCTTCCGCATCCGGGAGCGGAGAGAGGCTGGCCTCCCCGACCGGGGGGCGGGGAAACGGGAGTCGAGCAGAGAAGGATCGACGGAGGTCTCCTTGAACCAATAGTCGAGTTCCGACATTTAATCCTTTCCATTATCTTCATTGTTCCTTTTCTCGACTCTCGGAAATTGGCGCCGGTGGCCGGGAGCTCAGGGGCGAAAATTCAGGGAAAACCTGAGGACGCAACCGCCGGCCGGAAAAATCGCAGTAACCATATAGTAACCATCGAAACGGAAAAAAGGAGAAAAACGGGGGAAACAAAAATTAAGAAGGATTAACGCAACTCTTTGAGAAATATCGAGTTACACTATAAATTCAAACAGGGCGGGGAGTCGCAAAAATGCCCTTTTTAAATTATGAGTCCGGTGCTCTAACCAGCTGAGCTACGGGCCCTTTTTCCTTTAGGAAAAAGGGCACGGAGACGGCACGAGCAGACCGGACCCGATGAGATGATCCCGGCAATGCTCGCCGGGCTATTACCTGTTACCCCTTCGGGGCAAAAGAATGACGTCAAAGCCATCCCCCCTCGCAATGACAGAGCCAATGTAATTTGAGGTTTTCGTTCAGGCACTAACCATCAAATAACTCAGCAGTTTAGGGCCAGCATTAACATTACCTAAATTGAGCGATTCTATGCGGCGAACTGCACCAATCTTTTGCGTCCGAACGGATATTGAAAATCCTCGCCATATCTCCTGGATATGGCTGCGGTTTTCGCAACCCGTCGGCCAGCAAAATCTTAGCACGTTTCATCCGCAATAATCGCTCAACTTAGGTATTAAAATATTTCCCCCCCGGAGTTCCAAGTGAAAAACCAAGAAAGGAGGAATTATATATCCCAGATAGTTTCGGTCCGGCCATCGTCATCGGCCAGATCGAGAAAACCTTTCAGCTTCCGGGACCGAGTCGGGTGGCGCATCTTGCGCAGGGCCTTGGCCTCGATCTGGCGGACCCGCTCCCTGGTAACGTTAAAGATCTTCCCCACTTCTTCCAATGTCCGGGGCGAACCATCAGTGATCCCGAAGCGGAGGTTGAGAACCCGGGCTTCCCGCTTGGTCAGAGTGTTGAGGACAGACTTCATCTGTTCCCTGAGCAGGGAATAGCTGGTCGCGGTGGCCGGGGATTCAGCCGAACGGTCTTCGATAAAATCACCGAACTGGCTTTCATCCTTGTCGCCGATCGGGGCCTGAAGGGAGATCGGATGCTGGGCGATCTTGATGATATCCCGGATCTTGTCGATCGGGATATCCATCTCCTCGGAGAGTTCCTCGGCCGAGGGCTCCTTCCCGCGTTCCTGGAGGAGCTTCTTGGTCATCCGCATCAGCTTATTGATTGTCTCGATCATATGGACCGGGATCCGGATAGTCCGGGCCTGGTCGGCAATCGCCCGGGTGATCGCCTGCCGGATCCACCAGGTAGCATAGGTGGAGAACTTGAAGCCGCGACGGTACTCAAACTTGTCCACCGCTTTCATCAACCCCATATTCCCCTCCTGGATCAAGTCGAGAAAGGAGAGACCCCGGTTGGTATACTTCTTGGCGATACTGATCACCAACCGCAAGTTCGCCTCCACCATCTCGCTTTTGGCCCGGCGGACCTCGGCAATGGCTTCGACCAGTTGCCCGTAAAATCCCTGGAATTCCTCGATCCCCATCTCCAGGTTGATCTGGAGACGCCGCAATTTCCTCCGCTCGTTCTTGATCTTGTTCCGGATCTGGGGAGTTTTCTGGGAACGGGCAACCAGGGGTTCAAGGACTTCCTGAATCTCGACCACCCGACGATTAAAGCGCCCCAGTATGGGGAATAGATCCTCGACCACAGTCTGCTTGAAACGGAACCTCTTCAACTGCCGGGCCATCTCCCGCTTCAGTTCCGCCTGGCACTTCTCGTGCCCAAGCCTCTCCTCCTCCCGATAACGGCAGGACCTGATCGCCTTGGATTCCTGCTTAATCCGACGATCAATCTCTTCGACTTTCTCGACCAACTCCGGGAGATCAGTTAAGTAACGCTCCCTCCGCCGCCCCTTCCGCTCCACGACCACACGATCAAAACGCTCTTTCCCATCCAGAAGGCGGCGGGCCAGCAAACACATCTCCTGAGGAATCACCCCGAAGCGAAGGGTAAGGGTATAAACCCGGATCTCCGCCTTCTCGATCCGCTTAGAAATCGAAACTTCTTCTTCCCGGGTCAGCAGGGGCACCTGGCCCATCTGTCTTAAGTACATCCGAACCGGATCATCGAGAATTTCGTAGGCTCGCGTCGGTTTGGCTTTCGGCTTCTCATCAGGAGAAGATTCCGGGGATTCTCCCTTCGGAAGTTCGAGGATTTCCACACCCATACCCTGGATCAGGATCTTGATCGATTCATATTCTTCAGGGTTGATCAACTCCCGCGGAAGTTGCTGGGAGAGATCAGTCGGGGTGAGAAAACCTTTCTCCGATCCCAAGGTGAGCAGTTTTTTGATTCTTTTGTCTTTATCAGATATTTTCATAGACCGACTTTCTCCCGAATCCGGGAGGGTAATGACTGTAATTCCTTCTGAAGAGCGGCGCACCGGCGCAGAACCCGGGACCTTTCCCCATCCTGAACTTCTCCACCGGCTAATTGCCGGCGGGAACGGATCAACTCAGTCCGTACTCTCTTCCGCGCCAGGTTGATCAGCAACTGGACCGCTTCATCCGCTTCCGCTCCGCTCCCTGCCGGCTCCAGCAGCCAGCCCGAGACCATTTCCTGCGCCTGGCGATCCCGAAGTCCGGCCACCAGAGTTCGGGAAATCGGAACCTGTCCTTGTCGGATCAGGTCAAGCATCAGGATAACTATCGGTCTCAACGGCAGGGAGAATACGTCCGGGGACAGTTCATCTTCTATACTCCTGAAGAATTTATCATTTCCAATCAAGTATTTCAAGAGGCGGAGCTGATATTTGTCAATTTTTCCCTCCAGAGCCGTCTCGACAGGCCGGGACACCGAGCGGGGAGCCGGGCGCTTGGAGAGCTCTTCTCGGACTGCTTTCGGGGAAACCCCGAGACGCTCGGCTAATTTTCTCAGATAGGTCTCCCGGAGAACTGCGTTCTCGATCAAGGCAATGCTCTCCAGCATCTCGCGGGCGACCGCCATCCGCCCGCGATCAGTGGAAATATCATTGTTCTGGCTGAGCCAGTCAAGTTTAAAATCGAGCAGAAGCTGACTCTCCGCAGCCATCCGCAAGAAAACAGCCCCGGAATTTTTCTGGATAAAGCTGTCGGGGTCTTCCCCGGGCGGGAGAACAATTATCCGAACCTCAAAATTCTGTTCCAGGAACACCGCCAATCCCCGAAGAGCTGCTTCCTTCCCCGCCTGGTCGGCATCGAAGGCAACCACCACCTTATCGGTATAGCGCTTTAATTTCTGAGCCTGGATCCCGGTGAAGGCAGTCCCCTGCGAGCAGATCATATTCTCCACCCCGGCCTGATGAGCCCGGATAACGTCGAAGTACCCCTCGCCGATAATCGCCTCTCCGGACTTCTCGATCCCGGCCCGGGCCCGGTCGAGACCGAAGAGAACCGAACCTTTCTGAAAGAGCGGTGTCTGGGGGGAATTGATGTACTTGGGCAACGAGTCATCGAGAACCCGTCCTCCAAAAGCGATCGGTCGACCCCGTTGGTCACGGACCGGGACAATCAAGCGGTTTCGGAAACGATCGTAGCACCCCCCCCTTTTTTCCCGCTCGACCGCCAGACCGCCCTCGATCAGCAACTCTTCGGAAAAACCCTTTTTCCGGGCCCGATTGAGAAAATTCTCCCATCCCGGCTGGGCATAACCAATCTTGAATTTCTTGACCGAAGCCGGGGATATCTCCCTCCGACTGAGGTATTCCCGGGCCCGCTCACCAGCCCGGGAGCGAGTCAAACCCCAGTAAAAATAATCGACAGCCAGAGCTTGAAGTTCGAAGAGTTTTTCTCGCTTCGAAGCCGCCCGAGGGTCAATTCCGGGAAGCTGAATGTTGGCCCGCCGGGCCAGGTGGCGGACCGCCTCGGGAAAGGTCATATTCTCCTTGCGCATCACAAAGGCCAGGGCATCTCCACCGGCCCCGCAACCGAAACAGTGAAATATCTGTTTCTCCGGACTGACGGTAAAAGAAGGGGTCTTCTCGTTATGGAAGGGACAGAGGGCCGTGAAGTTCCGGCCGGAGCGCTTCAGAGGAAGATACTGGGAGACGACCTCGACAATATCATTCGATGAATTGACGAGATCGATCTGATCCGGAGAATAGAGAGCAGACATAGCGTTAAGAGAGGTCCGAGGTATTGGAGTAATGGAGTATTGGGAGCCAATACTCCATTACTCCAGCACTATTCTTGCGACAATACTATGGCTTGGTTAAATCTCGTTTATCCCCACACACAAGAAGAGGACGATAATTGTTAACATACGGGCGTATTAATGTCAATCGGTCCGTCCCGGGCAACGGCAACGGCTCAACCACTGATCAGTTCTGTCCGGAGCTCATCTCCCTCGATCCCGATCACCCGGCCCGGAAAAATACCTCCCGGTTTCAGCCCTGGACCGCGGATAATCGCCCGAAGATAATGTCTCTCCAGTCCGCTCCCCGTCCCTTCTTTGGTTATCGACTCGACCAGAACCTCGACTTTCTCGCCCCGAAACCTCTCTCGGTAACTGGCCGCAGACCGACCGGCGACTTGTTTCAGAATTGCCGCCCGTTCTTTAATCACGGATCGAGAGATCTCGGGCAGGTCCGCAGCCCGGGTCAAGGGGCGGCGACTGTAAGGGAAGATATGGACCCGGCTGAAACCCAATTCCTCCACCACCCGGCAGGTCAACTCAAAGTCCGCATCCGTCTCACCGGGGAAACCGATCAGACAATCAGTAGAAAGCGCGAGGTCAGGGCAATATTTTCTCAACATCGCGGTCCATTCACGATATCTGTCCATCGAGTAATTCCGGTTCATCAGTTGCAAAATCCGGTCGGAACCGCTCTGCAAAGAGAGATGAAGGTGGGGGCAGAATCGACTTTCGGCTGCCAGCAACGGACCCAATTCGACAATCTCTTCTCCAGGTTCCAGAGAACTCAATCGGAGCCGAAAATCGCCCGGGAGGCGGCCGGCCCGCTCGACCAGGCCGGGCAGGCCGAGCTCCCCATCCCGATAGAGCCCGAGGTTTACCCCGGTCAGGATAATCTCGCGGTATCCGGCCTCAACCAGATTCACGATTTCATCAAGTACATCGGCAGCCGGGCGGCTGACCGGACGCCCCCGGACCAGGGGAATCACACAATAGGAACAAAAAGCGTTGCAGCCGTCCTGGACCTTGACCAGGGGCCGGCAGTGACCGGAGAGATAGGTAATCCCCGGCAGATCCTTCCGGTCTGAAGAAAAGGGGAGATCGGTCCGGCGGCCGGGGGGGATCAGCTCATCCAGGTCGCGTCCGAGGAGTTGGGAATAGCGCAACCCACAGCCGGTGACAAAGATCTTCGACCGGGGAAACTCCTTGAGCTTCCGGCGGATCAGCTTTCTCGCCTTGGCCTCCGCCCGGGCGGTCACCGCACAGGTATTGACGATCAACAGACCGGGATCGGAGAGATCCTCTCGAAAACCCAACCCCTCCAACCGCTCGCGGAACGCCTGACTTTCATACTGATTAACCTTGCAACCTAACGTGAGCAGGGCAAAGGTAGTCGGATAATCGGTCATTCTCCGGTTCCGGGTGGGGCAAATCGGGTGTTCCGGATTGGTTGGAGATCCAAGGCGACTCCGCTCACGAACTCTCACCCTCTCTCCAGGCCAGTTGCAGGTAAGCCACGGCGGCCACCCCGGCAGTAGCGGCCCGCAAGATCCGCGGACCCAGGCTGACTGTCAAGAAACCGGCCTCCACCGCCTGCTCGGCCTCGCTTTCACTAAATCCTCCTTCGGGGCCGATCGCGACCAGGATCCGAGTCGATCTTTCTCCCCCGACCAGGGAGGCGACCGCCTCTCTTAAGAATCTGCCTCCCTCCTTTTCCCAAGGTAGGAGCGCGAGTTCATAATCTTGGGCCCGGGCCAGAAAATCCCTCCAGTTCTCGACCGGATGGATCACCGGGGTCACTTTTCGCCCCGATTGCCGCGAAGCATCGGTGGCGATCCGAGTCCAACGCCGCCGGCGTTTCTCGCCTTCCTGAAAAAGCCTTGGAATTGTGTAACGAGTGGACAGCGGGATGAACTCCGAGATGCCGAGTTCAGTAGCCTGGCGGAGAACTCCGTCCAGCCTCCCTCCCTTGAGGAGAGACTGGGCCAGCGCGATCCGCAAAGATGGAACTTGCTCGGCAACGGAGGTGTCGCTGATCACCGCCTCGACTCGCCTCGGAGAGAGGATAGCGATCGTCCCGGTATACTCCACCCCTTCTCCGTCGAAACCGATAATCTCCGTACCCCGCTTCAGTCTCAGAGAGTTGGCGATATATCGGGCGTCGGGGCCGGTAAAGATCATCCGACGCCCCTGGAGGGAACCGGGGGGAAGGAAGAAACGTTTCATAGCCTGAGGATGAAAAAATGGATTACAGTGATTGGGGATTGGACTACAGGGAATGGGCTCCAGAGATCTTCCTTTCCGCTATCTCCCATTCACTATTTCCCATCCCTTATTCACCGAGCTTCCCCAAAAACTCCTGGAGCTTGTCGAGGAAACCCTTATGCAGCGGGCGATTCTTGTCGGAATAAGTCCCCTCGAACTGGCGCAGCAGTTCTCTTTGTTTTTTGTTCAGGCGGGCCGGCACCTCCACCGTGACCGTGACCAGTTCATCCCCCCGACCAGAACCGCGCAGATGGGTAATACCGCGGCCGTGAAGCCGGAAGATCTCTCCACTCTGAGTACCCGGGGGAATCTTCAGGGGGGTCTCCCCTTCCAGGGTCGGAACCCGGATCTCACCGCCCAGAGCGGCCAGGGGGAAACCGACCGTCGCCCCGCAAAGGATATCATCCCCGGCACGGGTAAAGAGAGGGTGAACACGAACTTTCAAGTAAATGATCAGGTCACCGGGGGTAGTCGAACGAGGCGCGGTCTCACCCCCGCCCCGCTGTCGTAAGATCGAACCATCCCCGACCCCGGCGGGGATCCGAACAGTAACCTCCCGTTCCCGCTCCACTGTTCCCTGTCCCCGACACTCCCGGCAGGGGTCTTTGATGATCTTTCCTTCCCCCCGGCAATCAGGGCAGACGCTCTCGGTGGCAAAGGTCCCGAGCAGTGTCCGGCGGGTTTGGCGGATCCGACCTGCCCCCCGGCAGCGTCCGCAGACCTCGCGGTCGCTCCCCGGTTCCGACCCCTCACCCTGGCAACGGGGACAGGTCTCCCGGCGGAAGATCTTGATCGCCTTCTCGGCCCCGAAAGCAGCCTCCTCAAGACTGATCTCTAACTCGTATTCGATGCTGGGTCCCGTTGCCGGCCGGGAACGGCCGCCGCCAAAGCCAAAGATATCGCCAAAAATTCCCCCGCCGCCAAAAGCCGCCCCCATAAACTGCTGGAAGATGTCAGCGGGGTCGTGGAACCCGAACCCCCTCCCCCTCAAACCTTCGTGACCGTAAGAGTCGTAGATCTCGCGTTTCCCCGAATCACTCAAGACCTCGAAGGCTTCAGCCACTTCCTTGAACTTCTCTTCGGCCGCCGGATCGTCCGGGTTCTTATCCGGGTGATACTGGACCGCTAAACTCCGGTAGGCCTTCTTGATCTCGGCTGCGCCGGCGCTCCTTCCGACCCCCAGAACCTGATAATAGTCGCGCCTACTCATCCGAATTCGTCGGGGGTTTTTCCAGAAGCGCACAGGAAACCTTGACTTCAGCCGGTCGCAGCAGCCGGCCCCGGAGGAGATAACCCTTCCGGACCACCTCGAGGATCATATCCTCGGAACAGCGATCAGTATGCTCCATCTGAACCGCCTCGTGGAAATGGGGGTCAAACGGCATCCCCTCAGCCTCAACCTCTTCCAAGCCCTGTTTCTTTAAGATATCTTCCAGCTGACGGAAGATCATCACGACCCCATCGAAAAGCGAGGCGGTAGCTTCAGTTCGAGAGATGGACCCGAGAGCCCGATAAAAGTTATCGAGAACCGGAACAAACTCCCCCAACAACTCCTGGTTAGCATAAGCGATATATTCCTGGCGCTCCCGGTCAAGGCGCTTGCGGAGATTCTCCATCTCGGCCAGGGTCCTCAACATCTTCTCCCGGCTCTCGGATTCGTTCTCGGCCCGGCGGCGTAGCTCCTCCAGTTCCTCCTTGGGAACCTCGATCAACTCCGGAACCGGAACCGGACCTGGTTTCTTCCCGGCTTTCCCGGACTTTCCCAAACTATGATGTTTTTTCTCTTCCGACATAATTTTTCTCTTCTGGTTTCAATAATTGGTAATCGGATCTCGATACCGAGGGAACTTTCTCCAAATCCCGACTCACGGCCAGATCCGGCATCAGGATCGATCTTTTCATCCGAATCAGTCGATAAGCGACTGTTAGGTATATCCGAGACAGAGGCAGTTGTCAACCCCCCTCCCCCGCCATTCGGTGCTCGGAATAGGCATTAAACCTTTCCTCGCTTTTCCCGTTACATAGATGACACCGCGGGTAGCGGATAAGAATCAAATGTCTTCAACCCCGGGACGGTCAAAAATTTTATGAGAAAGAATGAAACCACCAAGACCACTGAGAAAATTCCGGATCAATTTTCTCAACTTGCTCCGTAAAATCTAAAAACTGAAGTTCTGATGAGAAATGAGCGGAATATCCGCATTCAGAAAATAACTGAAAAAAGCATATCTCGCGCCATCGCAGCGCGATTATTAACGGATTTAAATACTGCCGCAAGAAAGCCGGATTAATCATTA
Organism: uncultured bacterium; assembly: GCA_964465735.1. Taxonomy (GTDB): domain Bacteria; phylum Auribacterota; class Erginobacteria; order Erginobacterales; family Erginobacteraceae; genus Erginobacter. The sequence continues at coordinate 2,650 of CAYXKT010000031.1, read as the reverse complement.
ACTTCAGGGCGGGATTAAAAGAATGGTATTTTAAGAGAACATTGAGAGGGATAAAGAATCATTTTATTTAATCCCTTCTATTTCAATACTCTCTGTGTTCTCTGTGGTTATTTTTTTACAGAACTGCAACCCCATCAAGGAGGTACTATGATGAGAATATGGATCGGATTGCTGGCCGCACCACTAATGCTGGGTTTGACCCTGACTGCCGGGGCCCAGGAAGAATCCCCACCGATAAGGAAGGGCAGAGATTTTTGGCGGAATGAGGGGGCGATGGAGAAGCTGTCCCTTTCCCTGGAACAGATCGGACAGCTGGAAGAAACCGGAACGGATTTCTCCGCCCAGGAGCGGAAATTATTCGAACGCTACCAAACGACCCGCCAGGAGTTGCAAGCGGCGTTAAGCGCGGAAGAAGTCTCGGTGGAAGAAGTGGAGCGTCTGGGGAATGAACTGGCCGATCTGGCTGCCGAGCGGTCACAGCTCAAGACCGCCCGGACCCTCGCTCGCCGCCGGATCCTGACCGCCGAACAATGGGCGGAACTGGAGACCGGTCGGAGGCAGCGGGCGGCAGGGATGAGGAAAAGAATGCGGAGCGACCACCGGGGCGAGGTGCACAGATCAAGACGGTGGGGCGGACCGCAAGCAACCGAATAGCCCGACTGGCAAAGTTTTTTTTCAGCGTGCCACCGGGGCGACTAAACTCGGCCCCGGTGGCACGTGTGTTTGCGGCCTTGGCCGGTTTCTCGGGAAAGCCCTCGCTATACAATCCGTAACGGCACCGGTATAAAGCAGGTCAGCAGGATAAGAAACGCCAGAGCAGCCAACCACTTCCGGGCCGGGTTAAGGGGGGTGATATCGTTGAGGGGAGGACCGTGCCGGGGACCGACCACGGCGACAAGGACGGCGATAAAGATCCAGAGGGGTGAAGAAACCAGCAACCCGAAGACAGCCAGTATTAGCATCATCCCCCAGGATATAAGATTGTGCCGTCGGCCAAAGAGCGCGTAAGAGATATGACCGCCGTCAAGTTGGCCCATCGGCAGAAGGTTTAAAGCGGTAACCAGGAGACCCACCCAACCGGCGAAACCGACCGGACCGAGGAGATGATCATAACCCTCCGGACACAGGCCAAAACGAAGATAATAAAGCGCGGTTGTCAGCAGCGAGTCCCCCAGATAAATCCCCGGCCGCGAAAGCTGAACCACGGAACTGACCGGGATCAGGGACATCTCGGAATAACCGACAATAATCGCTCCGACAGAAAGAACAAAACTGGCCAGCGGCCCCGACACCCCGACATCGAAGAGGCTCTTGCGATCGGCAAAGGGGGAACGACTGATGATTACCGCTCCCATCGTCCCCAGGATATTCGGGAAGGGGATAAAGTAGGGGAGGCTGGTCTGGATCCCGTGCTTACGGGAGACAAAGTAGTGACTGAACTCGTGACAGGCGAGAATAAAGAGCAGGGTAAAGGCAAAGGGCGCCCCCTTTAGGAGCAGCTTCGGCCGGGCGAGCAGAGCATCACCCGAATTTCCGGCCATCAGGGTGCCCACGATCAGGGTACTGAAGACGGTGGATATAAAGAAAAGCAGCGGCAACCACCACCGCGTGGAGTGCTTCCGGATCCGCTGTCTTCCACAGCGGATCACCGCCTCCTCGCGGTCTTGGGTGAAGAAGGGGATAAATCCCGAACCATCCAGCCTCCGGCGTAACTGCCGGGCGGCATCGGCCGGAGGGAGCTTCAACTCACCCCGGAAAACCACCAGCCCATCCTCGCGGCCCCGGCCGGCAACTTCCATCACTTCGGAGACAGCCGCCGACAGCAGCCATTCGCCCTCGCTCTCCATCTGTCCTGCCGGACCCCTATTCTGCATACTGCCTCTTGAATTCAAGGTTCTTCCCTCAATATAACCGGATCTTCCCTTCCAACCGCTTCAAAGTATTATCTCCAATCCCTTTAACTCTCTGGAGAGCCTTAACCCGGCTGAACCCGACGTAACATTTCCGATAATTGATTATCCTCCAGGCAGTGACCGGGCCGATCCCGGGGAGGGTAATTAGCTGATCGAGACCGGCCTGATTGATATTGATAGTGGCGTAATAGTTCCGGGGGAAGAAGATCCAGCCGTCCTCGGTCATCTCCACTTCCGGCTGACCGGGGAATGGCGGCCGGGTCAGATAAATTATTCTCGACCGATCGGCCCCAACCTCAAGTTCGGCCTCCTGCCGGTGAGAGGTAAATCCCCGATCCGGCAAAGCCGCTTTTAGCTGATGATAAAGATCTTCCGGCCCCGCTGCCGATCTTGAGCGGACGCGAAGGATCCGGACCGCCCCACCTGACAATCCCCAGATCAGGGCCACCGCCAGAATCCCCAGGATCGACCGTTCCCGGATGGTCAGAATCGAAAGGGAGATCCGTCGCGGCCGAAAACTAAGAGAAGCAGGTTTGTTACTCATTTTCTCAATGTACCCCCGATGAGAATTGCTCTGCTTTTCCGATTCCGGATAGCCACTATCCGACAAGATGAGGGAAACGGGATTCTCCTCTGAGAGTATGATATATCAGCTGGGGGAAAATATCAATTTATGATACACTTACTTCAACCTAAATTGAGCGATTCTATGCGGCGAACTGCACCAATCTTTTGAG
>CAYXKT010000030.1:0-21216 GCA_964465735.1 uncultured bacterium | reverse complement strand
GGCCGGCAAAATCTTAGCACATTTCATCCGCAATAATCGCTCAACTTAGGTTAGACAGTTGGGTGGGGTGGTTGATCGGGAGAAAATAAACTATGAAAATCGGGCGGAAAGTTAGGATATCCTTATTGGTGGCGGTATGTTCTCTGCACCTCTTTTCGAACGGCCCCCCATCGGTCTTGGGGCTCTGCGATAAGGAACGGGAGAGTGATCTCCGAATCTTGTCCTACAATACCGAGAAAAAACTCCTCGATCCGGCCTATCGGGGTGCCTTTGGCCGGATTCTGGCGGCGATCAGCCCGGATGTGATTGCCTTCCAGGAAATAACCGCCGCGACCAGCGGCCAGAAGGTCGCGCAATTCCTTAACGAGGTGCTCGACTATGGTATCTGGAATATCCAGTTCAGTAAAACCGATGGCTATAATAAAACAGTTCTGGCGGCCCGCTACCGGTTAACCCTAAAACGTACCGATACCCTTCCCATTTCCTCTACCCGGGGAGCGGCCATAGCTCTCATTGATCTTCCCGATGACCGGTACCGCCGGGATCTCTACGTTCTGGGCGTCCATCTCAAGGCGATGGGTACTGGCAAAGATGTTGCCAAGAGACAGAAAGCCTGCGACGCCATTGCCGCCTGGCTGGGAGATGCCCGGGACGCTCCGCAGGCGGTGTGCGACCATATCAGTCTGCCCGAGCTGACCCCGATGGTGGTAATGGGGGACTTTAATTTTGTGGCCGGTCCGCAACCGGAGATCACTCTCCGGACCGGGGATATCCAGGACAACGCCACTTACGGTCCTGACGTGAAAGGCGACTGGTTGGAGGTGGACCTCATCGACCCCGCCCCCGTTAACCCGGACAACGGGAATGCCAATACCTGGCCCAGTTCCCAGGAAAATCCTACCAGCCGGATCGATCGTTTTTACCTTACCGGCAGTGCCGCTACCGTCGTCGGGGGGTTTATCCTCAATACCCTGACTATGTCCCCGGCCGATCTGGTCAGCGCCGGACTGCAGAAGAGTGATACTACCAAAAATGCCTCTGCCGATCATCTCCCGGTGGTCATCGACTTGCGTCTGGCCGAGGTCTTGCCGTCCGCCTCCGAACCGGTCCCCGGGGACTATGATGGCGACGGAACCTGTGACCTTGCGGTCTTCCGTTCCACGACCGGTCTCTGGGCGGTCCGGGGGGTAACCCGGGCTTACTTCGGCTCGGATAACGACCAACCGGTCCCGGAGGATTACGACGGCGACAGTCACCACGATCTGGCGATCTATCGTGCTTCCTCAGGCCTCTGGTCGGTCCGAGGTATTACTCGAACCTATTACGGTGGAGCGGGTTACCTCCCGATCCCCGGGGACTATGATGGCGACGGAACCTGCGACCTCGCGGTCTTTCGGGGTTCAACCGGCCTCTGGTCGATTCAGGATCTGACCCGGGTTTACTTTGGCCGACCAGACGATATTCCGGTTCCCGGGGATTATAACGGGGACGGTACGGTCGAGCCCGCTCTCTTCCGGCCCTCCTCCGGTCTCTGGGCTGTGCGAGGGGGTTACCGGTTCTACTTCGGAACCGCGGACGATGTCCCGGTCCCGGCGTTTTACGGCGGCGGGCAGGACCGGCGGGCGCTTTTTCGGGGGAATACCGGCCTCTGGGCGATCCGCGAGCTGACCCGATTTTACTTTGGCCGGAGTACGGACCGCCCTGTTTCCGGAGATTACACCGGAAGCGGATCCGCTTCAGCGGCGATCTTCCGTTCTGAGACCGGGCTCTGGGCGATCCGGGGAATGGGCCGGTTGTATTACGGTCGGCAGGTCGGCGTTCCGGCAACCCGATAAATCGGCCCGCTCCGGTCTTGAATTTCCGAGTTCAGCCGGGGCCGATCTCTTTCAAGACCCGGATACGTCCCCCGGGCTCATTAATAACGGCGATCGACCGAAGAACCGGCTGATCAAAACAGCCGGTTCTTCGGAGGCCGTTACCCTTTTTCGCCTTCCCCTTTTGAGTAATCAGAGCGTCTCTTAACTCTCGCCGACGTCCGCTCTCTCGGCGTTAATTTAATTACTTGACAACAAGTCAGATACGAACGAGCGCCACTATTTAAAATACCGGTTATTCTCTTAAACAGTACTGGTTTAGAATGTTTTCTTCTTATCCTCCCCTTATTATTCAAAGGCTAACCCATTGGCCTCGTATACTATAAACAGAATTATGGCGGAACGGATATATTTATTTTCAATTTTGTTTTGACGAGATCGGAATGGTTGTAGATGCTGTCACTATCGCTTAGAAAATTATTATTGGCCTTACTTTTCAAAAAAGCCCTGTTTTAAGGGTTATTTTGAGTTACTTCGCCGAGCCCAGCCACATAACTGCTTGTATATCAACACAATATAATATTGAACAGGCTTGATTTATTACCTGGCTTGCCTGCCCGTCTGCGGATAATCAACCGGAGACTTAGTGCCGATACCGAAGCAAATTATTGCTTCGGACTCGTGGATTGGTTATCTCTTTCCGGGCAAATAACCAAGGAGGTGCGTGTTGAAAAAGTGTTTGCTGATGGTTGCCGTGGTCTTGCTTTTGTCAGCCGGGGCGGCCCGGGCGGCGGATTTCAACGGGGATGGGACAGAGGATATCGGGATCTTCCGGCCCGGCTCCGGTCTCTGGGTGGTCCGCGGCGTTACCAGGGTGTATTTCGGTTCCGGGAACGATTCCCCCCAATCCGCCGATTTCAGCGGCGACGGGACGGATGAGATCGCCGTCTTCCGCCCCACCACCGGCCTCTGGGCGGTTCGGGGTATCACCCGGGCGTATTACGGCCAGGCGGGCGACAGTCCCCTCGGTGCGGGCGGCGCCCGGACCGGGATTTTTACCCCCGGCGACATCATCATCGCCGATACCGGACTCTATCTTCCCGACGCGGTAACCTCGGAAACTTATGAAAAGGTCGCGGAGATACAGTTAGGACAGGGAGGTTCGGTCAGGGTGCTGGCGGGTCTCTCGGTTTACCCGGAAAGCGGTTCCACCGCTTACGGGCGGGTCTATCGCAACGGCGCGCCGGTGGGAGCTGAGTGGACGGCCACCACCGATAATCTGGAAGCGTTCAGTCAGGATATCGGCGGCTGGATGCCCGGCGACGCCTGCCAGCTGTATATGAAGACAAACGACTCGGGGGCCGAGGGTGTTTCCTGTATATACTTTGCCGTCAGCGTCGGGCCCGGCCCGTATGCCGGACTTACCTTTTCCAAGGGGGTTATTGAATAAGCAAGCTGAAGGACCGGTCGCCGGCTCTCAAGCAGTCCGGGAAAAATTCCACCTTTCCCGGCGAAACAGACGGTCATCAAGGAGAGAACTTAGATGAAATACACAGTGAAAATATCATTAGCGGCGTTGTTTCTGGCCGCGGTACTCTTTCCGTCCGGCAATTGTCTGGCGCAAGCGGGAGCGTGGGAGGCGAAAAGTTTCAATACCAATCAATTGGCCCCGCTTGACGGCTTTGTTGTCGCCACCGCGTACTGGAGCGGAGGCGGAAAACACACCCTGGAGATGAAAGGCTATACCGATGCCAGCGCTAATCCCACCACCCTTCGCCAGATCAGCGGGTACAGGGTGGCCCAGATTTTTAATGGAATTACCGTAGGCTCCTATACGGCCAACTTTACGATGCCGGTCAGGAAGGGGGATTATTGGCGGGTGGATATCAGCGGCGACTATACCAAACGGGTGTTATACTGGATCTCCTGGCCGTCCGCTCCCCCCGCGCGCTGAACCGGTGCCGATTCGGGCAAGTCGAATTAGTCCCGGCTCAACTCAGTAACTTGCCTCCGGGAGCGGTTGGAGATGAGCTTTTCCGCCTCCACCAGGAGGAAGATCGCCGCTCCCACCCCGAGCACCGGGAGCGAGTTTCTGGCGGGCCGGGGCGCGGTGCCGAAGAGCTTGTTGAAGAGGGGGAGGTAGGTGAAGACGCCCCCCGGCCAGGAGCAGGCTCCCCCAGGCCGTCCGGGCGACCAGGCGGAAGGGGAGGAGCGGTTCCCCCGATGAGCGGGGCGGCCGGTCCATCAGATTGCTCTCCGGGGGCTCGAAGCCCATCGCCAGCGTGACGGTGGTGACCATATTCACCCAGAGGATCTGGAGCGGGGTGATCGGCAGGGTTTGTCCCAGGAGCAGGGCGGCGATGATCACCAGGGCCTCCCCGCCGTTGGTGGGCAGGAGGAAGACCAGGGACTAGCGGATGTTGTTGTAAACCGTCCTTCCCTCCGCGACCGCGTGGACGATCGAAGCGAAGTTGTCGTCGGCTAAAACCATCTCGGCGGCTTCCTTGGCCGCCTCCATTCCCTTGATCCCCATCGAGATCCCGATGTCGGCCTGCTTCAGGGCCGGGGCGTCGTTGACCCCGTCGCCGGTCACCGGCTGCCCGGTGATCGCCAGTCTGACCGGGGCCTTCTTTGCGCTGGTGGTGACCGAGCCGACCGTCTCCGGGGTTCACGACCTGGAGCGGATTCTCGATCTGGCCCGCCACTTCTCGATCCCTTCCGGGGTGGTGATCAACAAGGCCGACCTCAACGCCGAGATGGCCGGAAAGATCAAAAGCCTGGCCGGGGAATACGGCGCGGAGATGATCGGGGAGATCCCCTACGACACCGTGGTCACCCGGGCCCAGATGGCGGGCCTATCGGTGGTCGAGTTCGCGGAAGGTCCGCTCGCCGCCGCCGTGAAAATCGTCTGGGAGGTTCTCGAGAATAAACTATCTTGAGGGTAATCCGGATCATTTCCTGCCCGGGCCGGAAGGAAGAGTCTTGATCTCGAAGTCCGGGGGGTTGATGATATGGCGCTTGACCGTGCATAAATCCATCGCCCGGATGATGGCCCGGCGAAATTTTTCCGGGAAGTCCCTCGGCAGGGTGAGTTCCAGGGTCATCCCGGGATAGCGCTTCAGTTTCTCGTCGCGCCGGCAGATCATCCGGAAGCCCATCCCCTCGGTGGCGATATCCCGGGCGGCGCAAAACTCCGGGGCGTAAAGGGCGGCGCAGGCGGCGATCGAGGCCAGGAAATGATCGAACGGTTCCGGGGCGGAACCCTCCCCCCCGTTTTCCCGGGACTGGTCGGTCCTCACGATCGTTTCGCCGATCTCCACGTCCACTTTCTTCCCGCCGGCGAAGTTTACGGCAATAATTTTATTCACGGTATTTCTCCTGGAAAATGATTATCGCACCGCGGCGATAAAAGGTTATCCATCCAACACGCAGTTCTACTTGCCGCGGAAACGAGCATACCATTTTGGTCCAGCCCCGGGTAGAGTTGATCCGCCTGGGGTAAGCAGGGCCAAGGCTGCCCCGGGTTGTTCCGCTTCTTCCTCCAAGTTTCCGTCGGTCGGCATCGGGGAGGAGGGCCGGTCTATCTCTTGGGCGGTACGGACGGCGATTCCGAAAACTTCCCAGTCAACGCTATCTCCGGAAAGAATCGGAAAGTAGTTTATTCGTGCCGGTTCCGGGCCGCGCCGCCGGCCGCTTTGGTAAATTCGGCAGTTACCAGAATGGAACTCGTACTTGACAACCAATATGGTTATGATATGGTGGTTTTATGAAAACCATAACTCTCAAAGACATCCCGCGGCCGATTCACGCCGCTCTCAAGCAACGGGCGAAACAGCACGGCAGGAGCCTCAATAAAGAAGCATTGGCTTGCCTGGCAATGATCGTCGCGCCGGCCAGAGTGGATACCAAGGCCCTGTTGCTCGATATCCGTAACCATCGATCATCCCTTCCGGGCAAATTGAACGATCGGCTGCTCAAAATGGCCGATGAAGAAGGCCGCCCTTGATCGTTGCCGATTCAAACCTTATCGCCTATCTGCTGATCCCGGGCGACAAAAGCCCGTTGGCCGATGAAGTCCTTCTCCAGGACGCGGAGTGGGCGGTACCCTTAATCTGTCGATCGGAACTGAGAAACATCCTGACCCTTTATATGCGCCGGGAAGGTATGTCTCTCCGGCAGGCCCAAACGACTATGGATAAAGCGGAAGTTCTCTGGAGGAATCGAGAATTCGCGGTTCCTTCCGACGCGGTTCTGGAAATGACCTTTGACCATCGCATCAGCGCCTATGACGGAGAGTTTGTCGTCTTGGCTCAACAGATCGGCGCGCCGTTGGTGACATTCGATAAACCCCTGAGAAAGGCTTTTCCCCACGTCGCCATTGCCGCGGAAGAATTTCTGAATCACTGACGCCGGGTATGGTTTATCCGGCCGGCGGGGCGGCCCGGAACCGGCCCGGCGGACCCAGGCCGGGCGGTCGCCGGAACAGGGGTCGCGAAAGGTGGAGGAGAGCCCCCAGCGGAGGCTTTTGACCGTGGTGTCGAAGGGGCCGATGGTGACCTCTTTCACCGGGGGCTTATTGTCAAGCGTGGAGATGATCTTCTCAAGCAATTTCATTGGGAACCTGAGGAATCATTAATACCTAAGTTGAGCGATTATTGCGGATGAAACGTGCTAAGATTTTGCTGGCCGACGGGTTGCGAAAACCGCAGCCATATCCAGGAGATATGGCGAGGATTTTCAATATCCGTTCGGACTCAAAAGATTGGTGCAGTTCGCCGCATAGAATCGCTCAATTTAGGTAATAGCATATCGGTCCGGTCGAGCAAGGCAAAAAGTGAACCGGGACCGGTTTTCCGGACCTAATCTTCGGGGAATATTCTTATCTGGCCGCCGGGGCGGGGTATATTCAGAGAGAGTGATGGTCGATGGTTTTCAGGATTTCGGGCAGGGTGCCGACCGACCGGAGGCGGCCGTCGGCCATCAGGAAACCGGAGCCGGCGGTCTTCTCGGCGAAGGGCACGTCGTGGGTGACGATCACGAAGGTAGTGGTCTCCTTCAGTTCCACCAGCCACCGCCCGAATTCCCGGGTGGTGTTGAGATCGAGGGCGGAGGTGGGTTCGTCGAGGAGGAGGTAGGAAGGCTTGAGGACCAGGGCCCGGGCGATCGCCGCCCGCTGGGCCTGGCCCCCGCTGATCTGGGATGGATACTTATCCCCGAGCTCGCCGATCCCCAGCCGGACGATAGTGTCGAGGGCCTCTCGCCGGGCCGCCTTCTTCGGTTGCCGCAAAACCTTTTCCGGCGCCAGCATCATATTCTCCAGGACCGTCAGGTGGGGGAAGAGGTAGAGCTGCTGGAAGACGATTCCGATCCGGCGGCGGAATTCCCGGTGCTCTATCCCCGAGATGTCTTTCCCGTCGATGGTGATCGATCCCCGGCGGGGTTTAAGGAAACGGCCGATACACAGCAAAAGCGTGGTCTTGCCGGAACCGCTCTCCCCCAGGACCGCCAGGATATGTTCCCGGGGCAGGGTCATATTGATATCTTCCAGGGCCCGGCTCCCGTCTGGATAGGTAAAGGAGAGGTTGTTGATCTTAAGCATTGGTGAACCCCTTGGCCCGGATATTCTTTTCGATCTTCCCGGCCAGTTTCATTAAAGGGAAGGTGACCAAAAAGAACATCGCCGCCACGATAAAGTAGTATTTCATCGGGTCGTAGGTGACGCTGATGATCGACTGGGCTTCCCGGATGACTTCCCCCACCGAGATCATCGCGATCAGGGCGGTATCCTTGATCAGCGCCACCACCGTGTTCATCAGCGGGGGAAGGGCGATCCGGAAAGCCTGGGGCCAGACCACGAACCGGAAGACCTGGAGTGGGGTCAGGCCCAGGGCGATCCCCGCCTTGCTCTGGCCGGGTCCGACCGCCATCAGGCCGGAGCGGACGACTTCGGCCATATAGGCCGAGGTGTTGATGGTCAGGGTGAAGATGGCGGCCTGGATCGGGGAGAGGACCAGGCCGAGCTGGGGCGCGCCGAAATAGACAAAGAAAAGTTGGATCAAAAGCGGGGTTCCCCGGATAAAATCGTTGAAGGAGCGGACCAGGTGGTAGAGGAGCGGGGGATGGTTATTCAAGATCCAGCCCCCGGGGATGGAGAGGATGAACCCCAACAGGATCGAAGTGAAGGCGACCAGGAGAGTGATTCCGAACCCTTTCAGGAGCATTCCGGCCGCCGTTTGCGGGGGGATCGCCGATCCGCGCGCCTCCTCCCCGGCGGCGGTCCCGAACCACTTCTCCCGGATCTCCGCCAGGGTCCCGTCTTCCCGCAGGGTTTTGAGCGCCTCGTCGATCTCCCCGGCCAGGACGGTATTCTCCCTGGTGACCGGGATGGCCATCTTCTCCTGGTAGAGGAGCGGGCCGGCCGGGACAAAGGGCATCTCCCCCTGGTTCACCTGGTAAAGTCCGACCAGCCGGTCGGTGACGAACCCGGCCAGCCGCCGGTTGAGCATATCCTGGAACGTGTCCACCGTGCCCTTGTAGGAGACGGTATTGATCCCGGGATAATTTTCCCGAAGAAAGTGCTCGTAGGTCTCCCCGAGCCCGACCCCGATGTTCCGGCTCCGGCAATCGGCGATGGTTTTGATCTCTTCCCGGTCTTCCCGGTGGATGAAGAGCTGGGCGCCGGAGAGGTAATAGGGACGGGAGAAGATTACTTTCTTCGCCCGCTCCGGGGTGACCGCCATCGAGCCGATGATGGCGTCGTATTTCCCGGCCAGCAGACCGGGGAGGATTCCGTCCCACTCGGTGGTGACGAATTCAATATCCCGGCCGAGGCGGGCGGCGATCGCCCGGGAGATATCGACGTCGAAACCGACCAGTTCACCGGCGGGGGAGTAAAAGCTGAAGGGGGGGTACTTGCCGGTCAGGGCAATCTTGAAGGTTTCCGCCCCGGCCGGCGGTGCCGGAACGATCAGGCTGAAGAAGAGCACGCCCGCCGCCAGGCCTGCCGGGCGGAATAGCCGTCCGAATTTGGTTTTCAGCGGGGAGTTTGTTTTCATCAGTATAGGAAAAGCTTATTGCTGGCCCGGGGTCCGGCCCGGCGGGAAAATCCGCCGGGCGGAAAATACGACCGGGGGATTCCCGTGACGGAGGAGTTTACCGCCAATCGCACGCCTACCTTAACGAGGATCCGTATCCGGATTGAGCATCGGCCCGGTTAACCGTTTGACCTCCCGGCGGAAGAAATCCTTGATCCTGTTCCAGGAGGCGTCCTTTAACATCCGGGGTATTTCCTCGTTCTCCGCGTCGTCGAAGTAGGCCAGGCTTTTTAAAATATGGAACCCGGCGGCGGAGAGATTCCCGTACTTTCGTTCGTACAGATTTAAGACCTCGTCCAGGGTCAGGTGCCCGCGGCAGATAAAGTAAAGATCGACAAAATCCCTTTTTACACCCCAAGAGGCGATGGCGGCGATTTTCATCGCGGCGATATCCGTGATGTCGAGAATGTTAACCCCCTGGAAATGATCGGGAGGAGAGAGGAGCGGGTAGTCGTAATAAAACAGGCTGAACCGGATATCCCCGAAGCCGCCCAGGATGGTCCTCCAGGCGGTTCTTTCCAGCTCGAACGGAGCGACCCCGGCCAGGCGGGGCAGGAAGAGCATTTCGTCAAATTCCTCCCGGGTAAAGAAGTCCAGGTCGCAGGATACCCGATGACCTAATCGAAGGGCAAGAGCGGTCCCGCCCCCGAGCGCGGCCCGGTCCAGAAGCCCGCTATCGCCTAACCGGGCCAGAATTGTTTTTGTCTCTCCTGGAAGGACTTGTTCAAACATCGTACTTCTCCCCGATCGATACCAAAGAGCCAAGCCCAGAAGGCGGCGCTTTTTCTGGTTAATTGCCGGCTCCCGGTCAGGGTCCGGCGAATTTGAGCCGGGGAAATATTTCTTACCAGCCAGGCAACGGCCGTTGCATCCCCGAATTCCAAAATCCGTTCGACGATGAAACCCGGCCGCCGCCGATGGTCTAACCGGGAGAAATCCACGTCCCAGAAATACTTTTTCAACGCCTCGGGCATAGCTTCCATAAAATTATAATAGCAAATTAATCCCCCGGGGGGAATGAATTTACCCGTGATTCTGTCGCCAAGGGGAGGGCCGGGCGGCTATTTGATCCCGGAGGATAAATCTCCGGGTTCCGGGGATATCTATCCGTCCGGCGCCGGGGCGGCGATGACCACGAAACCACCCCGGCCGTGGACGGGTTCGACCGCCGGGGGGCCCGGCCGAGTTCGCTCTGCGGATCGATGATCCCCAGGATCAGCCGCCCGCCGGGGCGGAGTACCCGGAAGGCCTCCCCGATTACCCGACCGGGATCGCGGACAAAGCAGAGGACGGTCACCATCAGCACCCAACCGAAGCCGGCGTCCGCGAAGGGGAGGTGTTCACCCTCGCCCCGCAGGACCCGGCAGCCCCGCTTCCGGGCCAGCCGGAGCATCTCCTCGGAGGGGTCGATGCCCCAGTCCAGGCTCAAAGCGGTGGCGAAACGTCCCGTCCCCACCCCCCACTTCCAGACCGCCGGAGAAATCCCCGCCGGCCGTTTTCAGGGCCGCCAGTTCGGCCCGGTAGAGTTCGGGGTGCCGGTCGTACCAGCGGTCGTAGCGTCCGGGGGCGGAGGCGGAGAGGCCGGCGGTCATATTACGTTGTTGCCGTAAAAACGGTTGAGATGGTCGGCGAGGTCACCGTCGGCGGGCTGGCGGCGGATCTCCTCGTGGCGGAAGGAATAGCGGTAGTTGTCGCAGTACCTTTCGAGGACTTCCCGGGCCCGGACGATCTGCTCCAATTTCTTCCGGCCGTCCGCGGCATCCCTCTCCCGGCTGCTGTCAGGGTGATATTGACGGCTCAGTTCCCGGAAGGCGTCCCGGATTTCGTTCCGGGTAACCTCCTCGCCCAGGCCGAGGATCTCCCGGGCTCTTTTGATCCGCCGGTACCGATTTTCTTTCATCCTCTTCCCGCCCCCCCTCTCCGTCCCCGCCCCCGGCGCCGGGCGGTCCGGCGAGGAACGGGGTCGTGGGGGGGGGCTTCCGTCCCGCAGCGGGGGCAGTTTTCCGGACGGGCGGCGTCCGGCTCGGCGGGCCACTGACGATCGCAGGCGGGACAGAAGAGTCTTTCCCAGCGTGAGGTCCGGTAAACTCCGCCCTCGATCCGGATCGCCTTGGAGTTGACCAGGGCGTCGGCGACTTTCTTCCGGGCGGATTCGACGATCTTCCCGAAGGAACGCCTTCCAGGCCACTCTCGGCGGGGGTAACGGCGACGCCTTCGTCACCAAGCTGACGGCAAACGGTTCCGCCCTGGTTTTCTCGACTTATCTGGGTGGGGCCGACTTCGACAACGGCCGCGGGATCGTCATCGACAGCGGGGGATTCGTTCACGTGGCGGGAGAAATTCGGTCGAGCAACTTCCCACTGGCCTATCCCCTTCAGGCCACCTTAGCCGGCTACCCTAACTACGATGCCTTCGCCGTCAAATTCTGCGGGCTGAGCGGGTTCCTGACCTATTCCTCCTTTGTGGGCGGATTGGGCGCCGCCGCCGCTTACGGGATCGCGGTGGACGACCAGCGCTGCGCCTACCTGGCCGGGGGTACAACCTCGGACGATTTTCCGGTGGCTGCTCCCTTCCAGGGGGCCCGGGCCGGGAATGAGGACGTTTTTCTGGTCAAGATCGGGCACACTCCCCGCGTCCCGGTCATCGAGAGCGGGGACTACGACGGGGACGGGACGTCCGATCTGGCGATCTTCCGTTCTGAGACCGGGCTCTGGGCGATCCGGGGAATGGGCCGGTTGTATTACGGTCGGCAGGTCGGCGTTCCGGCAACCCGATAAATCGGCCCGCTCCGGTCTTGAATTTCCGAGTTCAGCCGGGGCCGATCTCTTTCAAGACCCAGACCCGCCACCGTTTTGCTCTTCGCCGGTACGGGCCCTTAATCGGAAAAGATTATATCGGTTGAAGGTTGGCGATGGTGTATAGTGGAATCGTGAACTATTTCTTGGCCCAGATATACGAGTGTCTGCGTTTTTTTCGGCAAGCTCGTCTTGCGTCAGCCTCAAGAAATCTTCCGGTGGGTCTGGTAGATACCGTTTGCCCCTCTTCCCGCTTGAAAGGCGGTGATTACGATCGATTAAATGATAGGAACGCAGCGGGGTTAGGACCCCGGTTATGATCCGCATCCGCCAGGTCTATGGGAGTGCTCTACCCGCTGATCGGCTCCGGATCGAACAGGTTCAGGCGATCTTCCGGGCCAATTTCGCCTATACCGCCGACGAGGCGGAAGGGATCCCCGCCCTTCTCGATCATCCTTTCCGATACGGTTACCAGAGCATTCTGCTGGTTTCGGAGAATGGACGCTCAGCGGTTACCGGCTTTTCTCTATTCCTTCATTTCCCTGAGATTGAAAGTTCTTTCCTGGATTATCTGGCGGTCCGGCCGGGGACCAAGGGGGGTGGCCTTGGCTCGGCTCTCTACGAGGCGACCCGGGAATACCTGGTTCGACTTGGATCCCGGGGTCTTTATATCGAGACCCTCCCCGATGACCCGGCCCTTCTCGAGTCGGCCGATTATCTGAAAGTTAACCGCCGCCGGTTACGTTTCTACGAGAGCTACGGTCTTCGCCCGATCGTCGGCACTGCCTATGATCAGCCAACCCCCGAACTTCGGGCAGGTTATCTCCTTTTTGACGGCTTGGGCAGGGGAGAACCTCTCGGCCGCAACGAGGCTCAGTCCGCGGTCCGTCTGATCATCCGGCGCAAGCACGGTAAGTCGGTGACCCCGGAATATATCGAGAAGGTCGTCGCTTCCTTCGCCGATGATCCGATCCGTTTCCGTCCGCCCCGTTACGTCAGGTCGGAGGTCTTGCCCCGTTTGGCGGAGATGGGACGCCTGGAGAAACCCTTTGCCCGGGTCAGCAGCGATGCCCACACCGTTCATCTGGTCCATCAGCGCGGGTATGTGGAGCGGCCGGCCCGGGTGGCGGCGATCATCGAGGGGGTCGAATCTACCGGGTTGTTTGCCGAGGTCCGTCCGCGCCGGTTCGGAGAGGGGGCGGTGAGGGAGGTCCACGACCGCGACTTTGTCAACTATCTGAAAGCGGTCTGCCGGAGCATTACCGGTCAACAGCCGGTCTATCCTTATGTCTTCCCGATCCGCCGCCCGGAGCGGCGGCCGAAAGAACTGGCGGTCCGGGCGGGGTACTACTGCGTGGATACCTTTACCCCGATCGACCGCAACGCCTACCAGGCGGCGCGGGCGGCGGTGGACGTGGCCTTAACCGCTAAAGACGAGATCCTGGCCGGCCGGCGCGTGGTTTACGCTATCTGCCGTCCCCCCGGTCATCACGCCGGGGTCAGGACCTTCGGGGGGTTCTGTTATTTCAATAACGCCGCCATCGCCGGGCATCAGCTGAGCAAGTGGGGGAAGGTGGCCGTTCTCGATATCGATTACCACCACGGCAATGGGACCCAGGATATCTTCTATAGCCGCGCTGATGTGCTGACGCTCTCGATCCACGGGCATCCGGCGATCGCCTATCCTCACTTTAGTGGTTTCGTCGATGAGCGAGGGGAGGGGGCGGGAAGGGGGTTCAATCGGAATTATCCGCTGCCGGCAGGGGCCGAAGAGGGGATTTACCTGGAGGCCTTCGAGCGGGCGGTCAAAAAAATCAAGCGCTTCCGGCCCGCCTTCCTTATCCTCTCTTTTGGTCTCGACACTCTCCGCGGGGATCCGACCGCCACCTTCCGGCTCACCCCCGGGACACTGGAGAAGATCGGCCGGCGGTTGGGCGGCCTGAAAGTCCCGATTCTAATCGTTCAGGAGGGGGGATATAGTCTGCGCAACCTCCGCCGTGGGGGTTTTGCTCTTTTCTCCGGGCTCGCCCGTTCCTTCTTGGGCGGTTTTTGACCTGGTCCCGCAAATGAAGATTGGCCCAGTTCCTTACTTATTGTCGTTTAATACCTTAGAAACAGTGATTGCCTGCCGACATCTGAATTCATTGCCCTGCCTTGTCCTGTAGCTCTGGGCGGACAATTCTGTCCGAAAGATTGGGCCTGATTCTTTCCGTCAGGCTCTCTAAAACCTAAGTTGAGCGATTATTGCGGATGAAACGTGCTAAGATTTTGCTGGCCGACGGGTTGCGAAAACCGCAGCCATATCCAGGAGATATGGCGAGGATTTTCAATATCCGTTCGGACTCAAAAGATTGGTGCAGTTCGCCGCATAGAATCGCTCAATTTAGGTAAAAATCAATAAGCGGGTCCGGGAAAAATCTGGAGTTGGCCAAGCTCATTTGTTAAACTTAAGTATTAAGAAATCGGAGAGGATCTCAGTTGGATAATATCTTATTAAATATAGCTTATCTGGCGATGTTGGCTGCTTTTTTGATCCGGGAAGTTTTCTGGCTCCGGCTGACTTTGGTCCTCTCCCAGGTAGTATTTATCGCCTATGCCCTGGTGATAGATAATTTCTCGATGACTGTCTGGAACCTGGGCTTCTGCCTGATTAACTCCTACCAGGTGGTGCGAATTCTCCGACAGCGTCGTCCGATCGAACTCCCCGAGCGGCTGGAGGAAATCTACCGAAAATCCTTTCGGCCAATGACCCGGAGAGAGTTTCTTTATTTCTGGCGAACCGGGAGTCAGGAGGAGCGCGATGGCGGATCGATCGTTCGAGAGGGTGAGCAGCAGCAGTCTCTGTTTTTGGTGATGCAAGGGACGGCGGCGATTTGGCGGGGAGGCGAAGAGGTGGCCCGGGTGGGGCGGGGAGATTTCCTGGCCGATTCCTGCGATTTCATCTCCCCCGGTCCGTCCCCGATCGAGGCCCGGGCCCGGGGAGTCATCTCCCTGCGCCGGTGGGATTATCCGGTCCTGAAAGATATCCGGAAGATTGATCCCGCGTTGATGCTCAAGATCCAGAAGATAGTCGCCGGATACCTCACCGGCAAACTGCGGGCCGCACTTGACAGAACCTGACTGCTGCCCGACCTGGTGTTACAGAAAGCACGGAGCGATAATCTGCCATTGAGAGCGTGGACGAAGCAATCTCAATCCATTAGCGGGGCAGAGATCGCTTTGTCGGTTCGAAAGCTTTCGGACCTCCTGGCAATGACAGAATCTACCTGATTTGAGGTTTTTCGCTCAGGCGCTATCTGTGAAAAGGTGTACTCAGGGACTCGCAGATCGCTACCGGCGTTCCCCGGTTATTAGCCCCCCGCTATGTGACGGCGGATGAAGGCGAGGTTATCCGCGAGCAGCTGAAGTGTGTAATCCCGGTCGTGGGAGTCGAAGTGTTCCGGCATTAGCTCCAGGCAGTACCCCCCCCGGTAGCCGGCTCGGGCGGTATGGCGGAGGAAAGCGGCCAGGTCGAGAAAACCGGTTCGGAGTTCCAGGTGCTCCCGGCCGTCGTAGTTGGAGAGATGAATGTGTCTGACCTGATGCCGGAAACGGTCAAAAGCCAAGATCGGATCGATCCCTGCGGTGCCGAGATGGGTGGTGTCGAGGATGATATGGGGGAACTGATCCATCTGTTCCAACCCGCATAAGGGAAAGCAGGCGGGGAGCAAGCAGTCGGGGACCAGCTTCCAGATCCCCCGCCGGTTTCGTTCCGCCAGATCAGGGATGGAAAATAATTTACCTATCCGCCCCCCCACCTTCCGGTAACAGGGCATATTCTCAACCAGGATGGTGATTGTGTTCCGCTTCTGGAACTCGGTCAGATCCTCTTCTAACCAGCGACGGAAGGCAGGGTCGGTATAAAAGGGCGTGTGCAGTACCACCGAACGGGCCTGGATCTGCTCGGCCAGATGGACCGAACGGACCAGTCGGGAAAGCTCGTCCTTTTCCCAGCCCGGGGGATTGAGGAAGTTGAAGGGGGCGTGGACTACGGGGATCGGCAGAGAATGTCGCTCGATCAGTTTTTGGAGGTAATCGACGTGGACCGTATCGGTATGCTCGTCGATGATCAGCTCTACTCCGTCGTAGCCGCAGAGGGCGGCGATCTCAAAGATCCGGTTCAGGCCATAGTTGCACAGCGAGCCGCTGGAGAGCAGTACCTGGTCGGTAAATATTTTTTCAGGTTTCGCGTTCATCGGATAATAGCGCGCAAGGTTTCTTGATCGGCTGGACATCTTAGCCCGAATCGTTACGATGGGAAGGAAAAAATATTTAATCTTGGACCTTGACCTCTTCTCCCGGGACGGGCATCTTAAAGCAGTTTATTCAATCTTTCGGTCTCCGCAGTGATTTTTTATTTGTGAGAATGCCGAAGAGAATCAGGAGAATTAAAGAAGAAATGAAGATAGCTTATACCGGTTTAAACCTGCCCGAGGGCAAGATAAAGCACCGTGACGAGATCTTTGCCGCCCTGGTCGAGAAGTTCCAGCCAGACAAGGTCTCGCCCTATTATTTTGAATTTCTCCCCGACGATTACGATTCGGTTGCCGCCATCGCGATCCACAGCGAGGAGATCCTGGATCTGCTGATCCCTGATCTGGAGAAGATTGAAGGACGTCTCTCTCGTGCTACCGACCAGGCAGAGAAGTTGGTTCTGGAAAAATGCCGGGCACAGTTAGAGGATGGCCAACCGGTCTGTGACCTGACTTTAGACGATGCCGAACGAGTGGTGGTCAAGGCTCTGGGGCTCCTTAGTTCCGTCCCGACGGTGGTTTACGACGATCCGGATCCGGACCCAGTTCGGGTCTGCTGGGAGGGGATGAAGAAAGCCGGGATGATGTTTTTTTACACGGTGGGCAAACAGGAGGTCCACGCCTGGATCGCGGAAAAGAATGCCTCGGCGGTCGACTGCGCCGGCAAGATTCATTCCGACCTGGCCCGGGGGTTTATCCGGGCGGAGATCATCGGTTGCCGGGAGATGATGGAAGCCCATAACTTTCAGGATGCTCGGGTCAAGAAGTTGACCCGGTTGGTCGAGCGTGATTATCCCATCCCGGAAGAGAGTATCCTCGATATCCGGTTCAGTGTTTGATCGTATATACTCAGGTTATTAGGTTAAAGGTTCAAGGTTGAAGATATCGGCCTGACACGTGCCTATCCTCGCGATGACACTTTGGTGGTTGCGATACAGATTGACTAGTGTCTGAACGAAAACCTCAAATCATATAGACTTTGTCATTGCGAGGAACGAAGTGACGAAGCAATCTCAGCACAAACTAAACAGATTGCTTCGTCGTCCCTCCTCGCAACGACCTGGTTTTTGGGGTTTTAATTCAGGCACTGACTGGTATTCCGTCAGTCAGTTCAAATGCTCAAAGTTTTATCTGATCGAGTATATTCTCTCCCTGAAAGTCTTCTGCCTTTAGTCTATCTGCCTGAGTAGTTACCTTTGGTCTTCCTCTCTTGCCGCTGCAACGGGTGCTAAAAAAATCAGCTTGATATCCGGGCCGATCTGTGGATTAATTGGGATTATTCTGGAATCATCAAATCTCTCTTCGGACCGTTTGTGTCCGGATGATGCTAATGAGACTGAAGATATTCGCCCTTGGATTTCTTCTTCTGTTGCTGACCGGGCTTATCGCGACTTCTCTCCTGGCTGACGACACCAATTACCAGAACTACCTGGTCGGCGACCGGGCGGCCGGGATGGGGGGCGCGGTGGCGGCCACCACCGCCGACCTTGACGCCTGCTTTTACAACCCGGCCGGCCTGGCCGATGTATCCGGGTCTCGGGTCGCCCTCTCGGTCAGTCTTTACGGGATTCAGAGCTTCCGGATCAAGGACGGCCTCGGCCCGGGGGAGGACTTCAAGGCCAGTCAGTTCGAGACCATTCCCTCAACCTTCGGTTCCATCCTCAAGGCTTCCGACAATCTGGCCCTGGCCTTTGCCATCTTCAATCCCGACAAACTGAAGGCCAACATCCGACACTCCTTCGAACACCGGCCCGATGCTTCCGGGCTGGAGCGTTCCGATTATTATTCCGCGACCTTCGATGACAGTACTCTCTGGATCGGGCCTTCTCTGGGGTGGCGTCCAGGGAAACATCTGAAGATCGGGGCCGGGGTCTACCTGGTTTATCGTTCTCTGGTCGACAAACAGGACTGGGCTTATCGCTATACAGACGGCGCTACCCAGAAAACGGCTGAAATTCGGACCCGGTTCTATAACATCGATCTCAGCAACTATGGTCTTTTGGGATTGGTGGGGGCTCAGTATGAACTGAGCGAAGAGTTTGCCCTGGGGGCGGTCGTCCAGTTGCCATCTTTAAATATTACCGGTGATGGCGAACTGCTCTACGCGACCAGTCTGGGTATACCGGAGGACGACCAATTGATTCAGGCGAGAAATATGAAGAGCCGGAACGATATTCCGGCCAAATTTACCCTGGGTGGGGCCTGGCGCCAGTCTGGACTATTCACTCTGGAGTGGAACTGTTCCTACCATCTCCCGACCTCTTATCCGCCGCTCTCCGGCGAGGATGTCTGGACTGGCGGGCCGATCGCCAGCGAGTTGCGCCGCAAAGGGGTGGTGGATTTCAACCTTGGCGGAGAGTATTATATTGCTGAGACTTACCCGATCCGGGCCGGGGTCTTTACCAATCTCTCCTCTTCACCCGGGGTGGATAAGGATGATCTGGCGGGAAGTCAGGATAAGATCGATATGTACGGGTTGAGCTTCAGCATCGGAAACGAAACCGAACATACTACCCTCTCGCTCGGAGTTAATTATGTCTGGGGAAAAGGCAAGACGGTGGGGATCGGGGAGGATTTTCAGTCAACGGTGGTGGATCAGCGTGAATCCCATCTCTTTCTCTTTCTCTCTTCGGCCTACATATTTTAGCCCGATTTATTCATAAATCCGGTTAGGAGAATGGTTATTGTCTATCATCCCGTTTCCTGCTCCCTGAATTCCACTTGAACGGACCGATGGATGATGTATAATGTTTTTTCCAGATCCGTATTCCCCTGGCGTGGACCGGGGATGAAATCTTAAACGATAGGAGGTTGTGATGTCCCTGAGGCACTTATGGATATTACTGGCAGTCGCTCTGGTGATTCCGGTGGCGGCGGAGGCTCAGGTCTCCCCGGACACTCGGTTGCTCCAGCGGCCGGAGCGGGACGGGGCGGTCTTTACCGGCGTCTATCTCGACGGCCAGTTCCGTTACCAGAAGTGGGATAAGAGATGGGATAAGACGGACGGTTTACTGGTCGGTCCGACTTTCGCGATGTCTTTCGCCGAAATGCCCCAGTTGGAGGCCGGGGCGCGCCTCTTAGTAGTTAACTCCAACCCGAAGCACGGCAAATCCGAGACCGGGTTCAGCGATATTGATATCTGGGGCAAGTGGCAGTTCCTTGACGATCCCCTGCTCCTCTCCGCCGGGATTCTCTTCACCATCCCGACCGGTGCGGAGAAGGTGTTGAATCCAAAAGCCAGCGGAGAGTTCAACCTCGAGCTCTTTGGCGCGGGACGTTATTACGCTACCGATATGCTGGCTCTGGTTGGCCATATCGGGTTTCGCTTCAATGACGATATGAAATACAAGCTGCGCGGGTTTAGGGAGCGGTACGATGGAGAGACCCAGTTCCTCCTCGGGTTTGGAATTATCTGCGAGGCGACCCCGGAGCTGGATATCCTCGGCGAAATTAACTTTGCCACCGAGGCTTACAAGGACGTCCACAGCGATACTGAGCTGACTGCGGGGGTGCAGTACGACTTCACTCCGGATTTCTGCACCCGGGGCGGGATCGGGATCGGTCTGGACAATGGCGCTCCCGATTTCGAGCTGATTATGTCCGTCAGTGCTCTGTTTTAGTCTAAACCAGAAAAAAAGCGGGCTGCCGGAGCCGGCAGCCCGCTTTTGAATTTTCCCGCATCTTGCTCCGACCGGGGGATGTGGTATAATCGTTTCTCAGCTGACCTCTCCAACCCTCCAACCCGGCAACTCCGACTATCGACAAGAAAAACGGTAAAATGAAACTGATCCTGACTCTACTGACGGCGGGTCTGCTCCTCTTTCTGGGGAGCTGCCGGACCGTACCGCCGGTGGAGGAGGCAGTCTTGCCGCCTCCGCCCCCAACCCCCATCCCGACTACACCTGAACCAGTCTTTTCACCGACGCCGATGGCAGAAGATATCGTGCTTCCCTTCGAGCCGGCGGCCCCCCTGAAGATGGAGATTCTGGTCCACTCCGATAAGACCGGGAATAATCAAATCTATCTGCTCGATTGCGCCACCGGGCAGATGCGGCGGCTGGCCGAAAGCGAGGCCTCCGACTGCTATGCCAGCTGGTCGCCTGATCGGGAGCGGATCGTCTTTACTTCCGACCGGGACGGGAATTCGGAGATCTACCTGATCCAGTCCGACGGCAGCGGGTTAAAGAGACTGACCGACAGCCCGGGCCCGGATATCTTCCCGGCCTGGTCGCCGGACAATCGGACGATAGTGTACTTTTCTGGAAGAGATGGGGTGGATAATCTCTGGCAGTATGACACGATTGAAGCCACTCATCGGCCCCTGACCGAATTCGCTGAGGGGATGGGAGGCGCGATCGCTTTCTCCCCTGACGGGAGTAAGGTGTTTTTTGGCTATGATCGGGTGGGGCGTTATAAGATCTACCAGCTCGACCTCGCCAACGGAGAACCGAAGGAGATTATCACTCACGCGCTGCGGAACAGCCGGATGGCCGCCTTAGATGACCCCGACGGCCTGGTTCTTTTCTATGTCTCCGGGAAAGCCGGGCAGGATGATATCTGGATGAGCTACGTTGATGATGGAAGGTTTGTCAACATTACCCGGGATCCGGCGGCCGATCATTCTCCGGCCCTTTCTCCGGCCGGAGACGCGGTTATCTTTTCCTCCCAGAGGGACGGGGAGAACTGGCAGCTCTACCTGGTTCTCCGGGCCGGGCGGCCGATCGAGAATGAGGTGATCCGGATCACCGACGACGAATCCAACTACTGGTATCCCCACGTGCGGTAGCCCGAATATTTCGGTCTAAAACTGCCGCGGCCGGACCATCCGGATCGGAATAATTCTGATCCCGGCTCCGCCTGCCCCCGATTTGCGGGGATAAAAAAGGGGTGAAAGAGTGAACACCGCCGGCCAGATTGTCGATTAATGGGATCCCAGCGTCGATCGGAAGAATGAGGATAGGAAAATGCGAGAGGATTATTTCAACGAATTCGAGGCGGTGACTCTCTACTGCCCCCGCTGTAAAAAACCGGTCGAGGTCAAAAAGCGGCTCCTTTTAGTCCTCCCCGGTGGGGATAAGTACGACTACGCTTGCTCGATCTGCGGCGAGTCCCTGGGCTCCAAGGTCGATAAAAACCGCCTCTACTGAACTGTTTCTATCTCTCCCCCCCCCTCCCCCCCCTTTTTTCTCCCCGTCTTTCTCTCTTTTACTCCTATTAATTC
>CAYXKT010000029.1:0-21627 GCA_964465735.1 uncultured bacterium | reverse complement strand
AACGAGTATCAGATCGTGCCCTATGACCTGTTGGGGGAGAACGTACTCCGGATGGTGGGCTCGGGGGGATACCAGGGCTACTTTTCGCGCCTGGAGAACCTGACTTCCGGGGTGGAGGTGTTTTTTGACTTCCGCCGCACCGGAGTGAGCTCCTGGCATATCGGGGCGATGGAGAACGCCGACAGCTACAACCGCTGGTGTATCCAGGAAGACAGCGCTGGCAATATCCGGGTCCAGTCCCGCGTGGATGGGGGGGGCTGGGTTTATCCCGTGGAGTTGATTTCCGGGGCTAAGACCGGCATCTGGTATACGGGACAGTTGCGGGTCTGGGACGGTTCGGGCGGCTTCCATCTCAGGGTCTGGGAAAAGGAAAACCCGGCGGTTTACGGCGAATACTCGGTGGCGATGCCCGCTGGCCTGACCTGGCGGTTTCACAGCTGGCAAAACCTGGCCGAGGTGCCCGGCTACCACAACAACTTCAGGATCCGCCGCTATACCTCTCCCGACCCGGCGGTTGCCCTGAATAACGACGAAGTTTCAGCACTGCTCTGGGAGAGCGGGCGGTTGGAAATGGACCCGGTAACCGCGGGAGAGACCTTCTATATTGATTACAACGGAACAGCGCTCCCGGTTGACGCCAGCACCTACTACTGGCGGATCCGGTTCTGGGACCAGGCGGGCAACGAGGGGGTTTGGGGCGCGGAGAATTACTTTACGATGCTTGGTTCCGTGCCGACCGCTCCCATCGCACTGGAGACGGAAGGATGGAGCAATCCCACCGGGGTGACCGATCTGACTCCGGAGTTCACCGCCGTTTTCAAAGACCCGGAGGCCGGGGATGCCGCCGATCTCTGGCGGATCCAGGCCCGGCTGGTAGACGATGACGTAGATGGGCTCTGGCAATTTTCGGCCGCGGAAGACGCCGGTCTCGATCCGGTTCTGGTGGATCAGCCGGAGGAAAACGGGATCCCCCGGGGTTACCTGGCCGGGGACCTGGAATTCCGGGGCAACTTCTGGGGCGGGGTCCCTAATGACGGGGAGTTCGAGGTTACCGGCACCTATCTGGAGACCGGGGAGGGAATCTGCCCGGCGGGTTCGAATAACCAAGGGGTGGCCTGTATTGACGCGGGGACGGGGACGGGTTACCTGATGTACAGCATCGAGAATGTCCACACCAGATTTGCGTCCAGCCCCCCGGAGGCTACCAACGCCGATCATTTCATCGGGCTGCGTTATGACGGGGGCAACTGGCAGTATGACAACAACTCGGCCTGGGTTAACTTCACGCCGGCGGCCGGGGACGTCCTGGTTGCGGCGGTGGATTTCGACTACGACCAGGTGACTCCGCTCCTGACCCCGCCGGCTCGGGATAGCAGCCGGCAGGGAAATCACGGGACACGCTACGGCGCTGTCCCGGTTTTGGGCCGGGAAGGGGAGGGTCTGTGGTTTGATGGAACTGACGATTACCTCCGGTTCCGGGGAGACTTCCACCCCGGGGAGATGACTCTCGTTTTCTGGCTCTACCTGGACGCCGCCCTGGATTGGGGAGAGCGTTTTGATATCGTCACCGGTACCTCGAACGGAGGCAACGGGAGATACCTCCTTTACCGTTACGACGCCACGACCATCCGGTTCTATCTGATCCTGGAGGACGTGATCTATTACCAGGACATATCCGATTCCGTCTCCAACCTTGCGGGGAAATGGGCGCACGTGGCCCTGGTCAGCGCCGATTCGGACCACGGTGGATATATCCGGACCTTTGTCAACGGTTCCGGCGGGATCGCGGTCCCCGTCAGTCACCTTTATAACTTCACCAACCAGGATCTGTATTTTATGTCCAACCTGGGGGACAGCAACTTCACCCGGGGCAAGGTTGACGGGGTGGCGGTATTTAATCGGGCACTGAGCGAGGAGGAGATTGCGGAGTTGTACCTGGTGGGAGGGGATTGTGATTATGAAATTATGTGGGATAGCGGAGCGGCGGGGAGTCCGATGGCGGAGGTGGGAGAGGGGAACCGATGCGGGGAAATCAGCTATGAGGGCTCACCAATCCTGACTGATGGCAGCGAGTACCAGTGGCGTATTAAGTTTTGGGACGAGGCCGGCAACGAGGGCGAGTGGTCGGAGCCGGCCTATTTCGGGATGATCAATTCCATCCCCGCTCCGGCCACCGACCTGGTTTGCTCGGGGGAGACCGACCCGTTGGAATTAACCGAGATCGAGCCTCAGCTTTGCGCGGTTTTCAACGATCGGGAGGCTGGGGACAGCGCGGTCTACTACCAGGTCGAGACGGCGACCGATTCCGGGTTTCCCGAGACGGTCTGGGAGACCGGGATGACCGGGATGGCTGATCTGCTCGACGGTGAGACCTTCTGCCTGGAGTGGGAAGGCGATCCCCTGGTCTTCGACGGGAGTTCCTACTACTGGCGGATCCGGTTCTGGGATCTGGACGGGAATATCGGCGATTGGTCTGAGGCGGGGGAGTTCACGATGGCGGACTACGACCAGGGTCCGGCGGCGCCGACGGGGCTGCTCTGCCGGGGGGAGGCCGAACCGGTCTTTCGGGCTTACGAGATTCCGTATTTTTCCGCGGTCTACAACGACGCCGACCCGGCCGATCAGGCGGTACAGTACCGGCTGCAGGTGGCCAAAGACTCCGGATTTTCCTCGGTCTTCTGGGAGAGCGGTTCGGCGGGGTCGGCGATGGCCAATCAGCTGTCGGGGGAACGGTGCGGGGATATCTCTCCCGGGGTTGTCTTCCCGGCGGGGGCGAAGTATTACTGGCGGATCAAGTTCTGGGATCTGCAGGGAATGGAGGGGGAGTGGAGCGAGGCGGGGGTCTTTACCCAGGTTGAGGGGACAGCGTCGAGCGGAAATTACGCCGGGATGGCCCTGGGACAAACCAGCGGCGGGAGCGGCAACGGGGGAGGGGAGAAGCGGTCGGACGGGAGCTATCTGCTGGTTGATTCCCTCGGTTCGGATGCGGTAAGCCCTGGGTCGGGGGGAGAGCCCTATATATCCGGCGGCGGCGTCAACGGATATTTCGAGGTCCTGTTTGCCGCCCTGGATACTACCGCGCCGTCTCTGGCCGGAGAACCGGGGACGGAGAGTCCGACTTACGCGAGCCGTCCGGAGTGGAGTTGGGTGGCGGCGGAGGACAATGCCGGGGGGAGCGGGATCCGGGCAGTGTCCGGTTACCGGCTGTACTGGAGCCAGGCGGAGGGGGGAGAAGACTTCGGGGATTGGGCGGACGGCAACTCTTATGCCCACCAGGAGGATCTCGCGTTGGGCAGTTGGTACTTCAAGGTTCTGGCGGTGGACCGGGAGGGGAATCTTTCGGCGACTTCCGTCGCCGGATCGGTCCTGATCGTGACCCCCTCGCCGACGCCCTCGGCCACCCCGACCGCCACCCCGACGGCGACCCCGACGGTGACCCCGACGCCCTCCACGACTCCGTCGGTGGTGCCGACGGCGACCCCGGACGGGGGGTGCAAGATCGACCTGGCGGTCTATCTCCACGGTTATCTCAACGAGACGACACTGGTCCAGCGTCCGGCGACGGTGAATGTTGAGTTCCGGGCGGAGCAGGCCGAAGCCGGAGATTTTGACTTTGACCTGGAACTGGATTCCACGGGGCGGACGGGGGAGGAGGAGCTGTGGTTTCTGCCCCCGGGCAGCTATTACCTGCTGGTCCGGCAGAAACTTTTCGGGACGACCTTTGACGGGGAGGCGGTACCGCTGGGATCGAGTCACCTGGCGGCGGTGAGTGCCGAGCCGCGGGGGTTTGTCGAGGGGGTGGTGACCGGGGTGAACTTTGCCGATGGGGTCGATCCGGCCTACCTGGGGGTGTATGTCTCCGGCCATCCGCAGGCCGCGAGTCCGCTGCTGGCGGTGTCGACCGAGGGGAGCTACTGGATGCTGGGGGGAGGGGACGCCGATGCCAACAGCCTGATCAATGTGGCCGATATCCTCAAGTGGGACACGCTGGTGGGGTTCCCGGACGCCGACGACCGGGGTGAGGCGAGGTTCTCGGAACAGGGAAACTTCGACGGGAACGACAAGATCGACGGCTACGACTTCAACGTCTGGAAGCGGATGGTCAACGAGGGCAACACCTACGCTCCCCTCCCTTGATGCACAATTAAAGTCTTAGCTTGTTTGTGCAATAAGGGGAGAGGCAGATTTCCAGGGAGCGTCTGAATGGCAAAACTCGGGTTTAGCGGTTTTCCGCCGACCCGGAATTATTTTTGACGGCCCTCCCCGGCGATCATCGGTTTTAACAACTCGCTCGGAAATCTTGGGAAATTGATATGTGCAGGATACTGATTTTTGCAATCTTCTTCGGAGTTGCCGGGACAGTTGTCCAGGCGGCGGAAGATGATGAAAATTCCCGCTCTGGTTACGAACTGGGCGATATCACCGTCACGGCCACTCTCCGGGAGACTTCGGTAATGGACGCCCCGGCAATGGTGACGGTGATCGGGAACCGGGAATTGGAAGACTCGGCGGAGATCACCGTCGACGGCTATCTCCAGACCCTCCCCGGGGTCGCGGCCAAGCGAAGTTACCGTGCCGAGTGCGGGCCGGGCCGGGAGGTGACCCTGAGGGGTATCCCCGAGCAGCGGCGGACCCTGGTCCTGCTGGATGGGGTTCCCCTCAATGACGGCTTCAACGGGGCGGTCAACTGGTCCCTGGTTCCCCGGGAATACGTGGAGCGGATTGAAGTGGTGCGGGGGCCGATGTCCGCGGTTTACGGCTCGGGGGCGGTTGGCGGCGTGATCAATATCATCACCACGGAGCCCTCCGTCTCCGGGGAAACCTTCTTCCGCGGGAGCTGGGGAAGCTTGAATGCCATTACGACCACCGCCCGGCGATCCGGGCGCGGGGACAGCCACGGATATGTCTTCGGCGGGCGCTGGCTCCATACCGACGGTTATCTCAAGGTGAAGGGGGCGGAGGACTACCACGAGAAGAACGACCGCGACGACCTTGGGCTCTGGGGGAAATATTATTACTATCCGGACGCGGATTCCTCCCTGACGGCTTCCCTGACTTCGGTCCTGGAGGATTACAGCCGGGGCCGGGTCTACGACTACCAGACCAACGCCCAGACCGTAGCTGCTCTCTCCTATCAAAGGGTTGGGGAGACAATGGGACTGGCGGGATCGCTTTACGGGAGTTATAACTTCCGCGATGTCGCGGTGGGCGCCCCCCCGCTGTACCTTTCCCGGGAGCATCGGGAGAAAGACCAGATCGGTCGCCTCGGCGAAATTTTCAACCTCAATTTCGCGGCGGGCGAGAATAATCGGATTACCTTGGGCGGGGATTCCAGCCTCAGTCTTTTCCGCAAGCGCAACGAATATGATTCCTCCACCCGTTCAGGAAGGGCGGAGGGGAAGCAGCTTTCCGCCTCCCTCCTGGCCCAGGATGAGGCCGTTTTTACCTGGGGCGGTCGGGAACTGATCGCCGTGATCGGGGGGAGGCTGGATTATTGCCGCGGATTTGACGGTTCGATGTACGACGATGGATCGAGAATGCCGGTCGATCAGGACTACCCGGCTCGCTCCTGGACCTCCCTCAATCCGCGAGCCAGCTTGGTCTACCGGCCCGGGGAGGATACGGCGGTGCGTTTCTCGGCCGGACGTTCCTTTTCCGCTCCCACCCTCTCCGACCTCTATATGGTCTTTGCCCGGGGACCGCTGATTTTCCAGGGTAACCCGGACCTGGCCCCGGAGACCGCCATCTCCTACAGTGCCGGGTTCGATCAGCAAATTTCCCCCGGCCTGATGCTGCGTCTGGAAGGTTACTATACCCGCGGGCGGGATTTCATCGGCAACCGCTTGGTCGCCCCGCTGACCTATCGGGCCGATAACGTCAGCCGGGTGGAGATTCGGGGGGTGGAAACGGAGTTGAGCTGGCGCGTTTTTCCCGGCCTGACCGCTTACGGAGAGTTCGTCTGGAACAAGTCGACGATCCTCGAAGACGACGCCGTTGCGGAAAATCGGGGCAATTATCTCAACTTTATTCCAATTTACAAGGGGAGGATCGGGCTGATCTACGATAACCCCGACCTCTTTACCGCCGGGGTCAACGCCTACTATGTGGGAAAACGCTACAGCGACCTGGAGAATGCCGACCCCCTGGATTCTTATTTCTCCCTTGATCTTTACCTGGCCCGTTCCCTGGGCCGGGGAGTGACGGTCTCTCTCTCCGGGGAAAACCTGCTGGACGAGCGTTACGAGGTCTACAGCCTTCCCACCGACGAATCTTACGCCCCCGGCTTACTGGTCAACGCCGCTTTGACCCTGGATTACTGATGAATCTTCCCCTCCGGATATTTCCCGGGCTGCTTGCCGTCCTCGCGGCGGTGGCACCGGATTCCCTTTCAGCGGATTTCGCGCCGGCGCCCGAGAAGATCCGGGTGGCCGTGGTCGGGATGCCGGCCGGGGCTCGGGCCGCCCTGGTCGGGGCCGGGGCAGAATCGGGAGTCGAGGTCTGCGGCCTGTCCCCCTCCGATTTCCAGGCCGAGAAGATCCCCGACCTGGCGGATTTCGATGCTGCCTTATTTTCCTTTGCCCCCCCGGAGGCCCGGGACGGCTGTTTCCGGGCCCTGGCCGCCGCCCGGGAACGGAACCCGGAGCTGCTCGCCTTCACCGTCGGTCCGCCCCCGATCTGCGCCCAGTGGCGGGAAGGGGAGGGGGAGGAGGCGATCCGCCAGGACCCCGAACTGGCCGGTTATTACGGAATTTCCCGGGAGTCGATGCGCCGGATGCTGCTCTATCTCCTGGCCGAATATTTCGGCCGGGGGGAGCGCCCGCCGCCTCCGGCGACCGCGGCGGCCCTGAAGGTATGGCATCCCGAGTACGGGGAATTAGCCGGTCTCCCCGAATTCCTGGATCGGGTCCGGGCCGAGGGAAGGGGGAGGGAACTTCTCCCCCGGGCCGCCGTGGTTGCCTGGCGCCACCACTGTCTCTTCCACCAGCCCCGGGTGATCGAGGCCCTGATCCGGGAACTGGAGCGGCGGGATATCCTGGCTGTCTGCCTGGCGGGTGACGATCCCGGATTCCCGGACCGTCTGCGGGAGTTGGGGCCCGATCTGGTCGTCCTGACCTCTCATACCAACCTTCCCGATCGGTTCTGGGAGGATCTGGACGTGCCCCGGATCCATACCCTCTGGTTTATGGAAGAGTCGATCTCCCGCTGGGCAGAGAGTGTCCAGACCGGGATGAGCGCTTCCTCGCTCCGGCACCAGATCGTCGCGGCCGAGGCGCGGGGAGCGACGGAATGCCTGACCGCGGGGGGGACACTTTCCGGGATGAACAGTGGAGAGGAGATCCTCCCCATCCCGGACCGGATCGAACGGATCGGCCAGCGGGCCCGGGCCTGGATCAACCTCGGAACCAAGGAAAACCGGCAGAAAAAGATCGCCCTTATCACCTACGACCGGGAAGTGGACAAGGCCGGTCTGATGAGCGGTCCCCAGCACTGTCTCAATGGCCCCCGGAGTATGATCCGGTTCCTGACGGCCCTTGAGGAGTCGGGTTACGGAATCGAAGATCCCCCCGCCGACGAGGGTGAACTGTTGGAGCGGCTGATCGACCACGGGCGCCAGATGGGAACCTGGGAGAAGGGAAATCTTGACCGCCTGGCCCGGAGCGGAAAGGCGGTCCTGGTCCCCGATGAGACTTATCTCCGCTGGTTCGAACAGAAGGTTCCCCCGCGCCGGAGAGAGGAGATGATTGCCAGCTGGGGACGCCCCCCGGGGGAGATTATGGTCTGGGAGGATTCAGGGCGTTGCTACCTGGTTTTGCCCCGGCTCGATCTCGGCCGGATCGTCCTGCTGGCCCAGCCGCCCAAGGGGGAGACGATCACCGCCACCGCCTCCCGTCCGGAGGAGCTGAACCTCTTTCCCCCCACCCATCATTTCCTGGCCACTTATTTCTGGCTCCAGGAAGAGTTCGGAGCCGATGCCGTGGTTCATTTCGGCTCTCACGGTCAGGAGTGGCTATTCCCGGGCAAGGCCGCCGTTCTCTCCCGGTGGGACTGGAGCGATATTCTCCTCGGGGGGATGCCGAACATCAACCCCTGGCTGTCCAGTAATATCGCGGAGGTCCTGCCCTGTAAACGCCGGGCCCGGGCGGTCACGTTGGATTATCTCCCCCCGCCCCTGATCAATGCCGACCTGACCGACGAGCTGCTCAATCTTCAGTCTACGATCGAGAAGTGGCGGACTCTGGGGCCGGGGGCGCTGAAGGAAAAGTTCGCCGAAGATATCGGCGCCGGGGTGCGTCGAGCCCGGCTGGAGCGGGAACTGGGTAGGGAAGCGCTTCCCGAGGGGCCGCCGGGGGAGGCCCGGATCGAGGAAGTCGCCCGCTACCTCCACGACCTGCGGGAGGAGTTCATCCCGGCCGGACAGCATACCCTCGGCGAACCTCCCGCGGACGACCTCCTGATCCCTTATCTCAAGCAGTGCCTTCCCCGGAATTTTGCCCCGGCCCTGGAGACGGTATTTCCGAACCTCTCCGCCGGGGACGGGAAAGCCGAGAGCGTCGCCCGGACGGACGAGATTATTGCCGCGATGGTAAGAGATAACCTGGGGCCGTCCGCCGCCCTGCGGGCCGCGGGGGGGGTGGTCGGGGAGGAAGAAGGCTTGCCATCCCCGGTCGCGGAGGGGTTGGGACTGGTCGCCGGGATGCGGGACGGCTTCCGCCGGGCCGGGCGGGAGATAGAGAGTATCCTGGCCGCCCTCGATGGGCGTTTCATCCCCGCCGGTCCCTCCGGCGCCCCGGAGCGAAATCCGGCGGTCCTCCCCACCGGCCGGAATATGTTCGTGCTCAATCCGGAGGAACTGCCCTCCCGTTCGTCCTGGGAACTGGGGAAGCGTTTGATCGACGATTATCTCCGGGAGGAACTGGCCGCCCGGGGCCGCTATCCGAAGAAGATCGCCTTCAGTCTCATCCCCTACGCCGCTTACGGAGATTACGGGATTATCGAGTCGCAGATCCTCTACTTGATCGGGGTCCAACCGATCTGGGATGACAAGAACCGGGTCCGGGAGATCGAGTTGATTCCCGCCGCCGAACTGGATCGTCCACGGATCGACGTCTTTCTCTCGGTCCGGTCCATCTACCGGGAAGAACTCCCCCGCCTGGTCCGGCTGCTCGACCGGGCGGTCCGGCTGGCCGCCGCGGCGGAAACGGGAGAGAACTATCTCCGGGAAAACAGCCGGGAGACGGAAAGGCGGCTGGCGCAATCCGGTTTCCCTCCCGAAAAGGCCCGGATTCTTTCCCGGGCCCGGATTTTCGGGGCCGAGCCCCGGGAGGTGATCGACAGCCACAACTGGTTCTTTTATCTTGCGGAGCGGAGCGGGGAGTGGGAGAGTCGCCAAGACCTCCTGGAGGTCTATCTCCGCCACTGTCGCCACGTTTATACCGAGGATGTCTGGGGAGAAGAGGCGCCGGAAGCCTTTACGGCCGCGCTCTCGGGGAGTGAAGCAATCCTGCGCAGTTGGTATGACCAACGGGATTTCCTCCTGGCCAATAAATTCGCCTGGTGGGTGGACGGGATGCTCTCCCTGGCTATCGGGAAGCTCAACGGGGTTGAGCCGTCTCTGTTGCTGGTGGACGTCCGCGACCGCGACCGGGCGGCACTGGTCGAATCCGACCGGGCGTTGCGGAAGGATTTTCGCGCCCGCCTGATCAACCCGAAATGGATCGGGGAGATGATGGAGGAGGGGTACGCCGGCGGCAACGCCATCGCCAAGAACATCGACAACCTGCTGGGCTGGTCGATCACCCGGGAGCAGGCCGTCGCCGACGGGGACTGGGAGGAGTTGGTCGAGATCTACTTCCGCGACCGGGAAGGCCTGGGCCTGCGGGAGTGGTGGGCCGCCGCCAACCCCCACGCCGAACAGAAAGTGGCGGTCACGATGCTGGAGGCCGCCCGGAAGGGGTTCTGGACCGCTGATCCGGGCACCGTGCGCGAGCTGGCCGATAGGTATCGGCGTTCGATCGCCCGGCACGGGCCCCTGGAAGGAACACGGGCAGGGGATAACCAACCGTTACGGGAGTATCTCGCCGCCCTCCCGGCCGGTCCGGAGTCTCCGGATCTCGGAGAGGAGAGAGGAGAAACGGACGGACCCGGTCCGGTCTCCTCCGCGGTCGTCCGGGAAAAGGTGACGGGAAGAAAATTTCAACGCTTTGAACCGGCCGGGAACGAACCGGCGCCCCCCTCGCGCCGGCCGCTTTTCCTTGCCGTTACGGCCGCTATACTTATCATCTCCCTGGGCTACCGGCGCGGTCCCGGGATCGGATACAGGAGGTGACTTTGATGGAATTGCTGCTTAACATTCTTTACCATCTCACAACCGCGCTCAAGGCGCCGGTCATTATCGCGCTCCTCTCCGCCCTGGCCTGGGCTCTCTACGAACTGGGAGCCTTCCTCCGGGAGTGGAGGAACCGGCGGGTCTCCGCCGGGGGATGGCGGGGATTTCTTAACCGGTTGCGGGATCTCCAAGGCCCGGGGGATCCCGTCCGGGACGAGTTTTTCCGGCTGGGCGCGTATCCCACCCTGCTCGCCGCCTTTGCCGGGCGCGCCGCCGATTTCCAGGGCGACCCGGCCCGGCTGGCGAAATTGATTTCGGAGATCGAACTGGAAGCCAACCGGAACTGTTATAAGCTTCGGATGGGGATCCGCATCGCCCCGATGCTCGGTCTGATGGGAACGCTGATCCCGATGGGGCCGGCACTCCGGGGCCTTTCCCTGGGGGACCTGGAGAGTATGACCGGAAACCTGATCATAGCCTTCAATACCACGGTGATCGGCCTTCTGATCGGCGCTCTCTGTTATGTCATCTTCACGATCCGCCAGCATTGGTACAACAAGGACCTGCTGGATCTGGATTACCTGGTCAACGCGATCTTTTCCTCAGATTCGGGGAGGGGGGAGTAAATGTCCCCCGTTCGCGATCGCCGGGGAAAGCGCGGATGGTCTCCCCGGCGTTTCTTCCACGAGACCGACGACGATCCCCTCGAAGGGGTGGCCAATCTCTTTGACGTGGCGATGGTCTTCGCGGTGGTCCTGATCTTGGCCCTGTTTACCGCCCTGCGTGTGCCAGGTCGGATCGGGGCACGGGAGACCGTGATCGTCAAGAATCCGGACGGGCCGGATATGGAGCTTATCCGTCGTCAGGGGATTAAACTGGAACGTTTAAGGCTGAGCGCCGAGGAATTGAGCGGGGAAGGAGAGAGGCTGGGCATCTGTTATCGGCTGGCTGAT
Source organism: uncultured bacterium (assembly GCA_964465735.1). Lineage (GTDB taxonomy): Bacteria > Auribacterota > Erginobacteria > Erginobacterales > Erginobacteraceae > Erginobacter. The sequence goes on along the minus strand of CAYXKT010000029.1, from coordinate 10,347 downwards.
GGAGAAGTTGTTTACGTCCCGGAAATCCCCGCCCCGTCAGAATGAGCGGCAGCTCGATACCTGTCTCCGATTACCACACGCCGCACCAGCTGTTTTCCGGCGTTATCCTTCGGCAGTTTAATACTTGAAATCGCTGCCGCCGATGAATTCGCGCAGGAGCGAATTTGTTGGGACGCAGGAATCATCCTCGACGGTAGTGATGGTCTCCAGCAACTTGTAGACCCGCTGGGCTCGAAGGAAAGCGTCCCGCTTGCCGGGGTCCTTGGCGAACTTCTCTAAGGCTTCCTTGAGGTAGGAGAAAGAATACTTCTTGTGGATCGGCAGTTCGTAGGCCAGCGCCCCGTTAACCACGAAGTCGGTCTCAGTGATGAAGGGGACGATGTGCTGCATCTCGCTTTTCCGAACATAATGCCAGTGGCCGATGGTATCGACCGGGGAGTAGCTCCGGTGCCAGTTGTCCCGGACCATCCGGCGTAACAGGCGGATATCGGTCCAGCGGGTCCACTCCCCGTTGATATCCTTGAGCTGGGAGAGGGTCTCAATGTAGAGCCGAAACTTGTTCTCTGCCGGAACGGACTCGGTCATCGGCGCGTAAAGGCCGTGGAGGCTGTCGATCAGGATGATCTCATCTTTTCCGATCTGCAAGGGAATCGTCTTTTCCTCCCGAAGGCCGGTCTTGAAATTATAGATCGGCATCTGGATCTCGTGGCCGGCCAACAGTTCGCCCAGATGTTTGTTGATCAAGGGAAGGTCGAGCGCCTGGGGGGTCTCGAAGTCGTAATCGCCGTACTCATCCTTGGGATGCATCTCCAAATCAAAGAAGTAATTGTCGAGAACCATCGGGACCAGCTTCAGTTTTTTCTCCCGGAGCCGTTCGGCGATCTTATTGGTGGTGGTGGTCTTTCCGGAACTGGAGGGCCCGGCGATGATCACCAGGCGGATAGGTTTCTCGCTGCCCAGGATCGCTTGGGCAGCCATATCCGTGTACCAGTGGTAGCGTTCTTCGGCGGCTTTGATCAGATCGGAGAAAGTACCGTCGGCGATCCGCTGATTCAAGCCCTGGACGGTTTCCACGCCCTGTTCAATGTACCAGCGGCAAGTACCATCAATTACCTGCATTGGGATGTTATTCTTTCGATATCCGGTATCCGTATTTTGCTTATCCATAATGATTTCCTCCGGCCCGGAATACATAACTGAAGAACGATTAGGCCGATAAAAGGCCCCGGGCATTTTGAGTTTATAGTCTAAAAACAGTTTGACCAATGAGTTAAGATAATAGGGGAACGGTTGAGTTGTCAATCATAAAATTGGGGCTCGGTTACTTCCCGCCAGGTGGCTTCCAGGGTATCGTTGACCAATGATTGAACCGGACCGACGGTTAAACCATCAATTTCCCTGACCACCAGTGAGGTGCTGACGGATAGGGAAGGAATATCGCGCCAATAAAAGTGGGGGGAGGGAGGGAACTGATAACTGGTACCGCTGTGGAAGTTGAATTGAGCGGCCCGGCGCAGCCCTTCAGCCCGTCCTTCCATATTTGTTTCAAAGAAACAGTTCTGATAATGTTCGGAATTCTTGAAGGCAAGACTTTCCTTATCCCAGGATTCTTCCATCCCGGTAAACAGAGAGATCTCCGACTGGGCAGCCAGAAGGACGCGGATTTCTTTTCCTGAGCTGTCGCTAAATGTCGAGTCCCGGCTGATGATATGCTCGATATGGAGCGGGGGAAGATGGCAGAAGATACAGAGCTGGACCTCGCCACCTCTCAATTCGCGATTGATCCGGATCGTCAGTTCGATCGGGATATAGACATATCCTGGCCGGCAGGCGTCGGTCTGGGAGCCACGGTGGATTAAAACCTTTCGCAGTACCAGCCGGGCGCCGAGGAGATCTCCGCCCGGGTAGGATGAGTCCTGATGGAGCAGATCTTTCTGGTCGTTCGGTGGGTCTTCGGTCTCCAGGATCAGGTAGTCGCCGGCCACCGCTTCGGTGGGGTTGCAAACCACCGCCGAACAGGAGCAGAGCAGAAGGAGGAGGATTATTAGTTTTCCCGGCATAATTGTAGATACTCAGGTAATTTGGTTCCGAAGGTTGAAGTGCCTTTTTATCTTGTCCGCAGTCCCTGCGATGACCCAATGCCTATATAGTGTCTGAGCGAAACCTCCAAATCACAGAGACCTTGTCATTGGAAGGAAGGAAGTGACGAAGCAATCTCATCACAACCCAAACAGATTGCTTCGTCCTCCCTACCCGCAATGACCTGGTTTTTCGGATTTTTCGTTCAGACACTCTATAGAAAAGCGGATGTTGGTCAGTTTGGCCTGGACATTCTTTTCTGTGCCGAATTTTTACAGACCAGAATGTCTGCCTTCTTATTGTCCAGACTTAAACCTGAATTGGCGATTCTACGCGGTGAACTGCCCTGATCTCTCGCGTCCAAACGGATATTAAAAATCTTCGCCATATCTCCCGGTTAGGTTAAATCAGTTCGAGACGCGAAATCCAGGAGACGGGTAAATATGTCACCTGATATTAAAGCGAATGGCAGGAAGATTCAAGAGGGAAGAAGGGGATTTATCCGTTTGTCTATGGGCGGATATGACCTTGGAGACAGTCGCGGGTTGCCAAGGGTGGGGGAAGACGGGTATGATGGGGGTAATGAAGATCGTAACCGCAAAAAAGGCCGGATTCTGTATGGGGGTGAAGCGGGCGCTGGAGATGGTATTAGATCGCGCCCGCCGGGAGGAGAAGAAAAGAATCCTCACTTATGGTCCCCTGATCCATAACCCCCAGGTGGTGGGACTCCTCTCCTCGAAGCGGATCTCCTCAACCCGAGACCGGGAAGAATTCTCCCCCGGCGATATCTGTTTTATCTCTGCTCACGGTATCTCGCCTAGGGTCAGGCAGGAGCTGAAAGAGACCGGCGCTCGGATCTGTGACGCCAGCTGTCCCGATGTTCTCAAGGTCCAGGGGACGATCCGGAAGTACGCCCGGCAGGGATATTCGACTGTGATCTTCGGCGACCGGGGCCATTCTGAAGTCGAAGGTCTGCTCGGCTTTACCGAGGGGAGGGGATTGGTGGTAAGCAGTCCTGAAGAAGCGGCGAAAATCCCCCGCTCCGAGCGGGTCTGCCTGGTCTCTCAGACCACCCAGAACCTGGAAGATTATCGGGCGGTGGCTGCTGAGGTCAGAGTTCGCTGCCCGGGGGCCCTGGTCTTCGAGACTATCTGCGCTTCCACCCTCGACCGGCAGCGGGAGGTGATCGAGATGGTCAAGCGGGTTGATGCCCTGGTGGTAGTCGGAGGTAAGAACAGCGCCAATACCGCTCGACTGAGCCGGATCGCTGCCGGGCAGGTCCCGGTCTTTCAGGTGGAGACCGCATCCGATCTGAATCGGGGGGAACTGGGGAAATACCCCCGGGTGGGAATTACTGCCGGAGCTTCCACCCCGAGCTGGCTGATCCAGGAGGTGATCGAACAACTCCAGGACTGGTCCTGGGAGAAGAGGAACCGTCTCCTCAATATCTTTTATCGGGCGTTTGCGGCTGCCGTAAAGTCAAATGTTTTTATCGCTCTGGGCGGCTCCTCCCTGACTTTCGCCGCAATGAAGTTGCTGCGGCTCCCCCTCCGACTGTCGGCGATCCTACTCTCCTTTTTCCTGGTCCTGGCGGTCTATAACCTGAATATTTTTGCCGACCGGACAGCGATTCTTCTCACCCAGCCGGCCCGGCATAGATTCTTTCTCTCCCATCAGGGGAAATTATATTTCCTGAGCGCTTTCTCCCTGGTGGCCGCGTTCTATCTGGCGACTCGGTTGGGGCTGGACGCCTTGATTCTTACCTTGTTCACCCTCCTCTCCAGTCTGGCTTACAGCGTTACCTTCTTGCCTGGCCGTTTCCCCGGGGGGAGGCTGAAAAACCTGACCGGGCTGAAGGAGTTTCTCAGCTCGCTCGGCTGGGGTTTGATGACAGTATTGATCCCCGTCTTCTCCACTACCGGTTCCTCTCCCGGGATAATCTCGACGGCGGTGGTTTTCCTCCTGGTCTTCAGTATTCTTTTTGTCCGATCAGTTCTCTTCGCTATCCGGGACCTGGATGGAGATCGGTTAGTGGGGAGAGAGACAATCCCGGTGGTCCTGGGGGTGGCCGGGACCAAGCGGTTGCTTTTCGCGCTGATGGCACTGGTAGTCGGGGTGCTGATCTTAGCCGCCGCTCAAAGTTGGATCACTCCAGTCGGTTACCGCTTTCCGGTGGTGATTGCCTACGGCGGCCTCTATCTGCTGCTCTACCACAAGCGGCTGGTTTACCAGGGTTTTCTTCACGAGATGCTGGTGGACAGCCAGCTTCTCCTGGCAGGAGTGATATCGATCGGAGGATGACTCCGGGATGAGCCCCGCCTTCCAAACCGGACGCCGCTCGGCCCAGATCACCTTACGGTTGCAGCGCTCCCGGCGCCGCCGCCAGGTGGTCATCCTCCTGATAATGCTGATCTTGATCCCGGCGGGACTCTATCTCCTTGATCATTACCTGAAGAGTTCGGGGGAACTTCCCGCCGGCCGGATCCGGCCGGAGAAGATGGATTTTGACCCCCAGCTGGTTTACACCAAGGCCCGGGATCTTCTGAAGAGAGGAAAGGCTAACGAACACCGGGGCCGTCGGCAGTTAGTGGTGGGGCAGTATGAAGAGGCTCTGGAGCTGATGCTGATGATCTCCGAGCAGGCCCCGGAGTATCAGCCGAAGCAGGTAACCCTGGATATCGAGTTTCTCCGGGGGAAACTGAGGAAGTCGGTTCGGTGATCGGTGGGCGGTAAGCGATGGGCTATGTCAAGCCGGCAGCTTACGAACTGATTCACCGGCCGACCACTGCTCACTGCTCACTGATCACCGTTTACTGCTCACTGCTTCCTGCTTACCGAACACCGCCCCTGATCACGGAGTACACTGCAAACAGGGCTGGTAACCTTTTTTCAGGGCATCGGCCCGGCTCTTCAGTCGGACCAGGTTCTGATCCCGGATCTGGGCGGCCAGGGGACACCAGCCATAGTGGAAGATCTTTCCGTTCCGGCTGGCCACATAACTGACCGGCTGCCCGGACTGCCGGCGGACGGCTTCCTCGAGCTTTACGCTGACCGGCTCGTTATAGGGGTCGATCGAGTTGGCGGCCTTGAGCAGTTCCAATCCGGCCAGAGTCTGCTCCCCGGCCAGGAAGATCTCTCCCAGCAGGGTCAGCGCCTCAATATTATTCGGACGATAGTAGAGACCGGTCCGGAGTTTTTCGACTGCCTCCCCGACCTCTCCGGCCGCCAGGTAAGCACGGGCCAGGCCGAGATAAAACCTTCCGTCATAGGGGTTGCTCTCCACCGCCCGACGGTAAGTTTCCAGCATTCGGGTGGTCAGTCCTTTCTCTTCGTAGATGGTCCCCATCAGATAGTGGGCGTCGGCCAGGCCCGGATAACGCTGGACGGCGTCGGAGGCGTATTTCAAGGCCAGTTCCCGGTTGTCCCGCCGATAAGCTTCCTCAGCCTGGGCCAGGTTGTTATAGGCAACCTGGTATTGCTTCCGTAAAGTGGCCCGGGGTAGTTCGAGGACGGGATCGAGCTGGCGAAGCTGCTGGGCCTGGTCAGAAAAGTCGTGTTCCACTTCGAGAAACGATTTCTTGTCCAGGTAGAGACTATCGAGAAAGGCGGGGACAAAGACCGGGTGCCCGTAATCCTCCCGGACCAGGTGAGCCAGGTTGACCGCTGACTGCGCTTCCCCGTGCTGGACCACCACCCCTTTCAGGCCCGTCATACCCCCGATATTTTCCAAAAGCATCGTCAGATCGCCGTGGGAGGAGAATTGGCCGAATTTTTTCACCTGGGCCAGAATCGGGATAACCTTGCCCTTGATCACTACTTCCGGCAGTTCCATTGCCGCCCGGCCGATCGATTCCGGACTCTGCCAGCCGGGGATGAAGAAGTTCGAACGGCGGTCGCCCAGGTACTGTTCAGCTAGTTCCAGAGCGCTGGCAAAGTCCATCATCCCCGAGGAGACCAAGAAGATGGCCGGGGTGGGGATCTTCCCGTACTTCTTCTGGTAACTGTTAACCGTTCCGAAGAAGAACTGTTCGTTCTTAAAGGGGTTGCGCCATTTCTGGCGTTTTTTGGCGTGTTCGGAGAAATAAGCTTCCGGATTGCTCTGAAGGTAGTCATCGTAAACTTCGTTGAGCGCTTTGACGGTGGGGGAGGTAACGATAATCGGGCAGCCATTGGGGATTCGCCCGAGGTAAGCTTCCTCGGCCAGGACGGTGATAATCTTTTGAGCTTTGCTTAAGACAAAGGAGGGGATGATCACCCTTTCCCCTCGCTGTACGGCACCGATCACGGAGTTGATGAAGTCGGTGAAATACGGTCTCTGAAACTCCTTGCGGATCGTTCCGTAGGTTGATTCGGTGATCACGTAATCGGCCCGTTTGATCTGGTCCGGCGGCCGGATCAGGGGAGAGATCTGGTTACCGTAATCCCCGGCCAGAACCAGGGTGATTGCCTCCTCGCCTTCACCCAGGATCAGCTCGACCTGGGAACTGCCCAGAATATGGCCGGCATTGTGGAGGCGGAACTGAATATTTTCCTCGAGTTCTACCAGTTCTCCCAGCTTGACGGTCTGGAACCAGTGCGCTATTTTCCCGCTCAGGGTGGTCTTGTCCTGAGCAACCATATCCCCGCAGGCCCGGCAGGAGCGGTAGTTAAGGTTCTGCTCCCAGGTCCGGGGGTCCATAACGTCGAGGAATTCTTCTTCAGGGAGGTGGCGGACATTAGCGCAGTCCCGGCTGTGGACAGTCTTGTTGCGGAAATCCACCCGGTAACGGCGGGCGGCCATCCCCACGCCTAACTGGAGCATAATGTCGCTGATATCCCGGGTGGGAGGAGTCCCGTAAATCTTGCCTCTGTAGCCTTGCTGATAGAGGAGGGGGAGGCGGGCGTTATGATCGGCGTGGGCGTGAGTGAGGATTACATAATCGATGGTCGTGGGATCAAATTCAAACCGACTGTCGAGCGGGATCAGGCTGGGCATATAAAATAGCCCGGCATCAACCAAGATTTTTTTACCCCGGTACTCGATGAGTATGCAGGAACCGCCGACAATTCGGGTGGCGCCGTAGAACGTCAGCTTGACCGCGCCTCCCGAAGCAATGACCTGGTCGGCATCAGGCCGAGGAGGGAATTGATTATATTGGTGCTCGGGAAAGTTTTCGACGTTGAGGTCGATCTGGTCGGTGCACGACTGCTTCTCGCTGTCCCCGCCGCAGGCGGTCAAAAATAGGCACAAAAGAATGATCAGCCCTAAACTAATCAGCCAGCCCTGACTTAACTGGCGGTGGATTAAATTCATTGAAGCTCCCTCTCTCTCCCGGTATTGTGTTTTTTCTTCGCTGAACTTATATTATATCACAATCCGGGGAGTCTGACACCCGAGGATATTGGTGTCGCCTGGGAACCAGCGTAATTTCAGCAGCGCGATTTACACATTATATCAGATACCAGTCTCATTTATCTGGGACGCCGATCTCATCTGCTATGAGACGCGTCATATTCAGGAATAAAACCAAGGGAAACGTTTGTTTGACCGAACGCCGACCGACCACGGGAGACTATTTGATGAAAGATCGAGATAAAGTTTTCGGCCGGCTGCTGACGTTGGCCGACCGGCTCCGGGGGGAGGGCGGTTGTCCCTGGGATCAAGTCCAGACATTGAAATCAATCCAGCCCTACTTGATTGATGAGGCTTATGAGGTTCTGGCGGCGATCAACTCGCTGGACGAGGAAAACCTGGCCGAGGAACTGGGCGATCTCCTCTTCCAGGTTCTCTTGCTCTGTCGGGCGGCCGAGGCGGAGAAGTCGATCACCCTGGAGGAGATCGCCCGGTTGAGCGAGGAGAAGATGATTCGTCGCCACCCCCACGTCTTTGGCGAAGTCGAGGTGGACGGGGCGGGAGAGGTTTCGGATAACTGGGAGATGATCAAGGCCCGGGAGAAGCAGGGGACCCCTCCGAATTCCCTCCTCTCCAACCCTCTTCCCGATCTTCCCGCTCTCCGGCGGGCGCAGCGGATCCAGGGGAGAGTTTCCCGGGTCGGTTTTGACTGGGAAGACCCGCGAGCGGTCTGGCCCCGGATCCGGGAGGAACTGGAAGAACTGGAGGCGGAACTGGCCGCCGGCGACCGGGACCGTCTGGAAGAGGAACTGGGTGATGTTCTTTTTTCGGTAGTCAACCTGGCTCGTCATCTCGATCTCGACGCCGAACTTGCCCTCCAGAGAATGGTGAACCGCTGGATCCGTCGCTTTCAGCGGATGGAATCACAGGCCGGAAAGCAGGGGGAATCTCTGGCGGAGATGGCCCTGGAAAGGATGGACCGGCTTTGGGAAGAGGCCAAGCGCTCCGAGCACCCCTAACTTACTGCTTGCCGATCACCGCTGACCGATTACTACTCACCGCTTACTCTCTATTTTCGCCCAGGTATCCCTCAACGGGACAACCCGGTTGAAGATCAGGCGGTCGGGAGCAGAGTCGGGGTCGGGGGTAAAATAACCGGTCCGGAGAAACTGGAGCCGGTCTCCGGGTTTCGCCTCCGCCAGTCCGGGCTCAACCCGGGCATCGGAGATGACTTTCAGCGAGGCGGGGTTAACTTCCTCTTCCAGAGGCCGCTGACCGCTCCCGGGCATCGGGTCGGTAAAGAGCGTGTCGTAAAGCCGGACTTCGGCGGTTATCGCCTCGGGGGCCGATACCCAGTGCAGGGTGCCCCTGACCTTGCGGCCGTCGGCGGCGGTGCCGCTTTTGGTGGCCGGATCGTAGGTACAGCGAAGTTCGATAACCTTTCCGGTCTCCGGGTCGGTGATCACCCGTTCGCACTTAATGAAATAGGCGTGTTTGAGCCGGACCTCTCGTCCTGGCCCTAAGCGGAAGAATTTTTTCGGCGGGTCAAGACGGAAGTCATCTTCTTCGATGTAAAGAACTCGGGAGAAGGGAATCTGGCGGGTCCCCGCGGTCGGGTCCTCCGGGTTGTTTTCCGCCTCCAAATATTCCACCTTCCCTGCCGGGTAGTTTTCGATCGTCACTTTCAGGGGTTTCAATACTGCCATTACCCGGTTGGCCCGCTGATTGAGATCATCCCTCAGGCAATGTTCCAGCAAGGCCAGATCGACATTGCTGTCGCGCTTGGCCACCCCGATGGTATCGCAGAACCGGCGGATCGACTCCGGGGTGTATCCGCGCCGGCGGAGCCCGGCCAGGGTCGGCATCCGGGGATCATCCCAACCGGTAACGACTTTTTTCTCCACCAGTTCCAGGAGCTTGCGTTTGGAGAGAATGGTGTGGCTGATATTGAGCCGGGCAAATTCGATCTGGCGGGGCTGGGAGGGAACCTCCAGGTGGTCGATAAACCACTCGTAGAGTGGGCGATTGTTCTCGAATTCCAGGGTGCAGATCGAGTGGGTGATCTTCTCGATCGCGTCGGAGAGACAGTGGGCAAAGTCGTACATCGGATAGATGCACCAATCATCCCCGGTTCGATGGTGGGTCTCCCGCCGGATCCGATAGATGGTCGGGTCCCGGAGGTTTAAGTTAGGGGAGGCCATATCGATCTTCGCCCGCAAAACACGTGTGCCGTCGGCAAACTCCCCCATCCGCATCCGGCGAAAAAGTTCCAGGTTTTCCTCGGCTGTCCGTTCGCGAAATGGGCTTTCTTTCCCCGGTTCGGTCAGTGTTCCACGGTAGTGCCGGATCTCTTCCCGGGTCAGATCGCAGACATAAGCCAGACCCCGGCCGATCAGGTCCTCCGCGTACCCGTAGAGCCGGTCAAAGTAATCCGAGGCGTAATAAATATGTTCTCCGGGGTCGAAACCGAGCCAGTCAATATCCTCGGTGATTGAGCGGACGTACTCTTCTTCTTCCTTGGCCGGGTTGGTGTCGTCGAATCGGAGGTGGCAGACCCCGCCCGGGTTTTCCCGGGCGATCCCGAAGTTGAGGCAGATCGACTTGGCGTGGCCGATATGGAGATAACCGTTTGGTTCCGGGGGAAACCGGGTCACCACCCGGCCCTGGTTCTTGCCCTCCGAGATATCCCGGGCCACGATCTCCCGGATGAAGTCGGTGGAGGATGAGGTTATGTCGGTGTCGTTATTCATAGGTAACTACTCAGGTCATTAGATTGAAGACTGAAGGCTGAAGGATGAAGTCCTCCCGGCATATTTAGTGTCTGAACGAAAACTCCGAAAACCAGGTCATTGCGGAAAGGGACGATGAAGCAGTCTGTTTGTTTTAACCTAAATTGAGCGATTCTATGCGGCGAACTGCACCAATCTTTTGAGTCC
>CAYXKT010000028.1:0-21746 GCA_964465735.1 uncultured bacterium | reverse complement strand
CGTTCGGACGCAAAAGATTGGTGCAGTTCGCCGCATAGAATCGCTCAATTCAGGTTTAAACAATTATAACACTTGAGCTCGATAAAAGTCTCTGCTGTTTTATCGGCCGGATAAAAAAGCCGGATCGCAATGACAATCAATAACGTTTTTAGAAGGCTAAAGTGTTGCAAATAATTTAATATCCAGATATCATAACAAAAATTCCAGATAAATATAAAACCTTACTCTTGCTAACCCTCCCTTCTCTAGCGGGATCGCTATCGATTCTTCCCGTTCTTCGATCCCGACTCGGTAAGAGACCCAGAATATGAAAAAGACCAGAATTGTTTGTACCCTCGGGCCGGCCTCCGAAGCTCCGGGGACGATTGAAAGAATGATCAAAGCCGGGATGAACGTGGCCCGACTCAACTTCTCTCACGGCAACCATCAGGAGCACGCTGAACGGATCCGGATGATCCGGGAGACGGCCCGGCGTCTCGCCTGTCCGGTGGCGATCCTGGCGGATATCGCCGGCCCCAAGATCCGGGTGGGTGAGATCGCCGCCGGATCGGTGGAACTAAAGACCGGTCAGACTTTTATTCTCACTGACCGGGATGTCCCCGGCGATGCCAACGAGGTCTCGGTCAATTACCCGTCCCTTCCCCGGTTGGTGAAGAAAGGCGATATCATCCTGCTCAGTGATGGTTCTCTGGAACTCCAGGTTATCTCGACTTCCACCCGGAATATTACCTGCCGGGTGACCATCGGCGGAGCCCTCAGCTCCCGCAAGGGGATCAATCTCCCCACCCGCTCTTCCGGGATCCCGATCCTGACCGAAAAGGATAAACAGGATCTGCAGTTCATCGCCCGCCAGGGAGTGGATTTTGTCGGGCTTTCCTTTGTCCGGACCGGTGCCGAGGTGGACGAGGTCCGCCGCTGGCTGAAACGCCGCCGCTGTTCGGTCTCCCTGATCGCCAAGATCGAGAAGCCGGAAGCGGTGGAGAATATTGAGGAGATCATCGCCGCCGCCGACGGGATTATGGTCGCCCGGGGCGATCTGGGGGTGGAGATTCCTTTCTCCGAGGTCCCGATTATCCAAAAAAAGGTTATCTATCTGGCTAACCGGGCGGGCAAACCGGTGATTACCGCCACCCAGATGCTGGTCTCGATGGTTTTTAGTCCCCGTCCGACCCGGGCCGAAGTCTCCGATGTCTCCGGGGCGATCTTTGACGGTACCGACGCCGTGATGCTCTCGGAAGAGACCGCTGCCGGGAAGTACCCGGTCCGGGCGGTGGAAGCGATGGCCTCAATCGCCGGCGAGGTGGATGCCGATCCGCTTTACCGGAAATGGATGCGGGGCTGGATTGTTCGGATGTTCAAGGATCAGGAGAATCTCTCGGTCGAAGATTCGGTGGCTCGTTCGGCCTGCATCCTGGCTGCCGGAATCAATGCTGACCGGATTATCGTCCATACCGCCACCGGCTCCGCCGCCCGGCGGGTGGGGAAATATCGGCCGGTTGTCCCGATTCTGGCTGTGACCTCCAGCGAAGATACCTACCGCTCGCTCTGCCTGAATTGGGGGATCGAGGCGATTATCATCCCGCCGCCGAAGAATTTCGAGGAGATGATCGAGGCGACAATGGTCGCCGCGCGAAAATCCGGACAGTTGAAGAAAGGTGAACGGGCGGTAGTCACCGCCGGGGTTCCGATCAACCACCCGGGTCATACCAACTCGATTCGGGTTCTGACGATCGGCCAGACGGAGAAGACATTCTGATGGATTTTTCTCAGATCATCATCTTTCTCCCGATTCTGCTCTTCTCGGTGATTGTCCACGAGATCGCCCACGGCTGGACAGCGTTGCGTTGCGGTGACCCGACCGCCCGCGACGCCGGACGTCTGACCTTCAACCCGATCCCCCATATCGATCCCTTTATGACCATCATCCTCCCCCTGCTCCTGATTGTCTCCGGGACCGGGTTCGTGATTGGAGGGGCGAAGCCGGTTCCGGTCAATCCCTCTCTCTTCCGGGGCGGGGAGCGGGACAACGTCCTGGTCTCCGCCGCCGGCGCGGCGGCCAACCTGCTGTTAGCTCTGGCCGCCTTTTTCCTTTCTCTGGTGGTGATTGCTATTTTCCGGGCTACCGGGGGGCAGTTGGTGCTGGAACTGCTCGGGCTGCTGAATATTATGATCTTTGTCAACCTGTTACTGGCCAACTTCAACCTTCTCCCCATCCCCCCCCTCGACGGATCACATATCCTGGCCTATTTCCTCAAGGGCGAGGTTAAGGCTGCCTATCTCCGGCTCTCCCGTTACGGCTTTATGATCTTGATCGGGGTTATTCTCTTGGGCGATCTGCTCCCCATCCCCGGTGGGCTTTTCTCGATCCTCTTTGCCCCCACATACGCGGTCCGGGAGTTCCTGATCCGCCTCCAGTTCGGGTTACTGGTCTGATTGGGGGCGATGGTATGATCTGGCGGTATCCATCTCCGGACGATCAAGCGGCGAAATCCCTGGTCTCCGCTCTGGGTATCTCCCTTCCCCTGGCCCGACTTCTGGTCGGAAGAGGTTTGCCCGATCCCGAGGCGGCTCGCCGGTTTCTCTCCCCCCATCCGGACCAGTTGAGAAATCCCTATCTGCTGAAAGATATGGATCGGGCGGTGGAGCGGATGGGCCGGGCCCTGGCGGAAAAAGAAAGGGTTTTTGTCTTTGGCGATTATGACGTTGATGGCCTGACCTCGATCGCCCAGATCGTTTCCCTGCTGGAAACGGCTGGGATTTCCTACCAGGTCGGTCAACCTCACCGGCTGCGGGAAGGATACGGCCTCAACCGGGAGGGGGTGGAGCGGGCGCTCGAGTTCAAAGCCGGGCTGCTTTTGACCCTGGACTGCGGCACCGAGGCCGCTGAAGAGATTGAATACGCTCAGAGCCGTGGTCTGGATGTGATCGTGATCGATCATCACCGGCCGACCGGTGCGCTTCCCCAGGCGTTTGCCATCCTCAACCCCAACCGGGGGGACTGTCCCTATCCCTTCAAGGGGTTGGCCGCGGCCGGGGTGGTCTTCAAGTTCCTCCACGGCGGGAAGGATCGGTGGCAGGTTAAGCTGGACTGGGAACAACTCTACCAGCTGGCCGCCCTGGGGACAGTGGCCGATGTTACACCCCTGATCGATGAGAACCGGGTTTTGACCACAGTCGGCCTTCACTTTCTCTCTCGGCGTCCCCATCCGGCTCTGCGCGGTCTGTTTGACGCTGCCGGGATCGAGCCGGGTCCGGTGACCGCTTCCAACCTCGCCTTCCAGATCGCGCCTCGTCTCAACGCCGCCGGACGGATGGGGCAAGTCAAGTTGGCGCGGCGGTTGATTACCTCTTCCGATGGGGCAGAGATCGCCGAACTGGCGCGTCAGCTCGATCAGCTCAACCGGGTTCGGCGGGACGAGCAGGACGCGATCTTTCGGGAGGCCGGGGAGATGATCGAGGCTGACCGCCCCCGACATCTGGGGATGGGGATTGTGGTCGCCGGCCAGGGGTGGAACAAGGGGATTGTCGGGATCGTCGCCTCCAAGCTTCAGGAGAAGTACTATCGCCCGACAGTAGTGATCGGTCTGGATGGGGAGCGGGGTTCCGGTTCCGCCCGCTCGATTCCCGGGTTCAACCTTTTTGCGGCGATCAGTGACTGCCGGGAACATCTTCTCGGTTTCGGCGGTCACCGAGCCGCGGCGGGATTACGGATCGAGTCTTCGCGGATTGATAATTTCCGCCGAGCTTTCCAAAACGCCGCCGCCCGGGCACTGGAAGGGAAAGAACCGGTTCCGGAGCTGAAGATTGACGCCACTCTGAAGTCGGCCGAGATCGGACTCGAACTGCTCCAGGACCTGGAACGGCTCGAACCCTGCGGCGAGGGTAACCCCCGGCCAATCTTCTCGGCGGCGGTCGGAGAATTGTCCACCGCTCCCCGGGTGATCGGGAAGGCCGGTGATCACCTCAAATTCGGTCTTCCCGATTCCCCGGAAAGTTGGGACTGCCTGGGCTGGGGGATGGCTGATCGGGCGGCGGAGGCCGAAGCCGGCCCCCTCGATCTCGCCTTTCAGCTCAAGGCCAATGAGTTCCGCGGTACCCGCCGGGTTCAACTGATCCTGAAAGACTTCCGTTCTTCCTCTGGGCCGGCCCCTCCTGTCGCTCCGTTAAAAAATCAACCACCCGGAGCATAGAGAAAATAGGACATATTCGGCTTGAGACCAAATACAAGATCATTGTACCTAAGTTGAGCGATTATTGCGGATGAAATGTGCTAAGATTTTGCTGGCCGACGGGTTGCGAAAACCGCAGCCATATCCAGGAGATATGGCGAGGATTTTCAATATCCGTTCGGACGCAAAAGATTGGTGCAGTTCGCCGCATAGAATCGCTCAATTTAGGTTGTATTTAGTGTCTGAACGGAAACAGCCTAAAACAGGTCATTGCCTGGTGGGACGACGAAGCAATCTATTTCTTTTGTAATGAGATTGCTCCGTCACTTCGTTTCTCGCGATGACAATTTCTCCGTGATTTGGGGTTTCGTTCCGACACTGTGCTGCTTTTGAACTCATACTCCGACGAGGTGAACTCGACGGGGATAATTGTAGTATGATAAAGTGATCCCTATGAATCTGATTGACTGCCACGCTCATCTCAACGAATTTCCCGATCCGGGTCCGGTGCTGCGCCGGGCGGCGTCGGTCTCCGTGGTCGGGGTTGTCGCGGTGGGGATCGATACCGCGAGCAGCCGCCGGATAATTGAGATCTCCCGACAATATCCGGATACGAAGATCGCCCCGGCAATCGGCCTTTACCCCGACGAGGTGACCGAAGATGAGATCGTCTCGATCCTGGAGCTGATCGACGAGTACCATCCGGAACTGGCCGCGCTGGGCGAGATCGGCCTCGACTACTGGGTCCGGGGACTGAGGAAGAAGGCCCCGGGCCGGGAAGGGGTGAAGGCGCTCCAACAGAAGGCGTTCCGACTTCAGTTGCGGAAAGCCATCCGGTATTCCCTGGTCCCGATCATCCATAGCCGGGGGGCCTGGGCCGACGCTCTGCGACTGGTCGAGGAGGAGGGGGTCAAGCCGGCGGTCTTCCACTGGTACACCGGACCGCTGGAGGTTCTCGAGAGGATCATCGCCGGTGGACATTTTATCTCTGCCACCCCGGCCGCCGCGGCAAGCCCGGAGCTGCGGGCGGTGCTGGCCGCGGCCCCGCTGGAGAGGATAGTTTTAGAGACCGACTGTCCGGTGCCCCGCCGGGTGGGGGAGGAGCGGGTCCCGACCGAGCCCGCTGATGTGGTTTATTCCCTGCGGGCTCTGGCTGCCCTGAAAGGTTTCCCCGAGGAAGAGGTCGCCCGGCTTACCAGTCGGACGGCCCGGGAGCTCTTTTTTCCCGGTACCGGTCGCTGCCGCCAACTTCAGCCCCCGGCATTCAGGACGGAATAGATATGCCCTCTGCCGATCGTGGACGATCCCTCTTCGTTCCGGGATTTATCCTGGTCACCGTGATCTTTCTTCTGGTGATGACCACGATGACCATCTTCCTGATTCTTCCGATCCTGATTGATGACCTGGGCGGAGGGGCGATGGTGATCGGTTTGGCGATGGGCGCGGTCCCGCTTGGTTCGGTGGTCAGTCGGTTTTTCTGGGGACGTTCGCTGGACCGGGGTGGGAGGAAAAAAGTTTTAATCTTCAGCACCATCCTCAACACTGTCACCATCCTGGCCTTACTCACCGTGCGAACCGCCGGCCCCTGGCTGATCTTTCTGCGTCTTTTCCAGGGGATGGCTCTCGGCGGGAATATTACCGCGGTCTGGACGATTACCGCTGATATCAGTCCGCCGGAACGCCTCGCCCAGTCCCTGGGCATCTTCGGGATCGCCGGGATGGTCGCCCTGGCCGTTGGTCCCGGAGCAGGGGAGATGATTATGAATTCAATCCAACCCCTGCGGTCCGGGTTTCAGGGGGTTTTTCTCTTTGCCGGCTTGCTCTCCCTGATCGCTCTCGTTCTTGCCTTCCGTCTGAAAGAGAGCCGTCCGGCGACCGAATGCGGAACGGTTGGGGTCTCCTACCGGGAGCTGATGAGACACGGGGTGGCCGCCACTCTCCTGGTCACGATCTTTTTCTCGATCGGCCGGTCGGCCTTTGTCTCTTTCTTTGCCGAATATTCCCGACTGAGAGGGATTGGCTCGATCGGGATATTTTCCGCCATCTATTCCGGGACCACGGTCTTCTTTCGTTTCACTGCCGGAGGCCTTCCCGATCGTCTGGGCCGAATCCGGGTGGTGGGCCCGGCCCTGATCGTCTTCGGGGTCGGGATCGCTCTGATTACCTTCAGTAACTTCTGGCCGATCTTTATCCTCTCCGCTTTTCTCTGCGGGGTAGGACACTGTTTTCTCTATCCCACCCTCAACGCCCTGGTGGTCGAGCGGGTCCATTCCTGCAGCCGGGGCACCGCGACCGGGGTCTTCATCAACAGTTTCGATATCGGGGTTGGGGCCGGTTCCCTGCTCTGGGGCGCGGTCGGTCAGTTCGGCGGCTACCAACTGGTCTATCTTCTGGCCGGGGCGAGTACCCTGCTCGGCCTCTTTTTCGTCCGCCCCGCCCCTCGGCGCCGGTGGAACAGGAGGCTGGAGTCACTATCGCTATCGGGATCGAAACCGGCAGATTAACCGGCCCTAAAAGACGATAGTGATCCCGAGCCCGACTGGCCCCGCCGTGGTTGTAACCGAAGCGGATAGCGATGGTGATTAAAATCTACCGGAGCGAAAGTCGAATAGTCCAATGAAGATTGCCCTGGTCTCCTACGATGTTTTCCAGGGGAGGTCAACCGGGTACTACCCGCCTCTCCATCTCTGCCGTCTGGCCACCCAGCTTGGTCTGACCGGGGAGGAGGTGCGGATCTTCGACTATGCCGGGGAGTTTTCCGGGTTCGACGATTACTTCGCCCGGATTAGGGATTTCGACCCGGATCTGGTCGGTCTTACCTGCTATACTCCTTATCTGATCCCCTTCGACCGGATTACCCGGCGGCTGCGGACCTATCTCCCTCAGGCAATAATGGTCGCCGGCGGCCCGCACCCGACGGTCTGGCCGGAGTGGACGCTGGAGAAGTTCGATCACTTTGACTATGCCCTTCGGGGCGAGGCCGATTACTCCCTTTCCGTTCTGGCCCGGTTGGTGGCGGGGCAGGGCGAGCCTGAGAACGTGCCCGGCCTGATTTACCGGACGGGATCGGAGATCGCCGCCAACCTCCCGGGGAAGGTTGAGCAACTCGACGCTCTACCTCTTCTCGAACGCAGCTACCTCGACCGCTATTATCGGCAGGGGATGTACTGGAATCTGGCCGGCCGGGGAAAGTTGGATATGATGATCAGTTCCCGGGGCTGCCCTTATAACTGCCGTTTCTGTTTCCAGGTGGAGAAGCAGTGCCGCTTTCGCGGGGTTGACCACCTGCTGGCGGAGTTTGAAGATCTCCGGCAGCGGGGGGTGAGGACCGTTCATATCCAGGATGACGCCTTTACCGCGGACCGGTCGCGCTGCCTGGCGATTGCCGAGGAACTCATCCGTGGTGACTACCGATTCGACCTGAAGATCCGTTCCCGGGTCGACGCTGTCGATGAGCAACTGCTGAGTAAATTAAAAGCGGCCGGGGTGAAGCAGATTGTTTATGGATTTGAGTCCGGATCGGATCGGATACTGAAAGCGATGGGGAAGGGGACCACGGTGGCGATGAATCACCGAGCGACCCGTCTGACCAAAGCCGCCGGGATCGGCTGCTATGGGGAGATTATGGTTGGCTTCCCCGGCGAGACCCCGGAGACCATCGGGGAGACGATCGCCTTCCTCCTCCAGGCGAAGCCAATCATCGGTTTTGTTCCGGTTCTCTACCCTCTCCCCGGGACCAAGGTTTACCAAGCCGCGAAAGAGAAGGGGACCCTCCAGGGAGATTGGACGATCACCGGGCGCGGCCCCTGGATCAAGCTCCCCTGGACGGAAAACTATTCCGATCTGACCGATGCTTCAAAGAAAATTGTCCGGCGCGTTCAGCGCGATCCCGGTATTATCTTTTACTTTCTCCGCCGCCACCTTTCGGCCCTGAACTTTCGGGCCCTGAGATTCCTCTTCCGGGTCTTCCGCGACCTTCACCTCCGCCTGCGCCGCCTCCCCCCCAACCCCGACTGGTGGTAAGGGAGTAATCCCCCCTCTTAGGCTAAGTCCTCCGTCATCTTGCCCGCCGGATGATTGAGTTCATCGGCGACAATCCCGATTCAGGGGAGAACGAGGTTGGCCTCAACCCGGGACTTGATCTCTTCCAGGCTCTGATGGTCTCTGGCCTCGGCCATAAAGCGGATTAAGGGTTCGGTATGGGAAGGGCGGAGATTGAGCCAGAAGTCATTGCCCCGGAAGGTGACCCCGTCGAGGTGGTCGGGTTGGAGCCCCTCACCGCGGAATTCCTTTTCCACCGCCGCCAGGGCCGCCTCGCGGTCCTTGACGGGATAATTTAGTTCTCCGGTCGAAAAGTACTTGTTCAGCGGGCGCCAGATACGGGAGAGTGGGATCTTCTCCTCGGTCATCAGTGCCATAATCCTGGCGGCGGCCAGGGCGGAAGACTCCGAGTAGTAATTGTCCCGAAAGTAGTAGTGCCCGGCGATGTCACCGCCGAAGACCGCGTTGGTCCGTCGCATACTTCCCTTGAGGAAAGAGTGACCGACCCGGTCGCGGACCATTACCCCGGATTTAGCCTGAATATACTCTTCAGCCGCCCAGCTGGAGCGGAAGTCGGCGACGATTTTCGCGCCCGGATATAATTTCAGGTACCACCCGGCCAGCAGGGCGGTGACGAAGTCGTTGGGGATGAGCTCCCCGGTTTCGTCGATCACCGCCATCCGGTCGCCGTCGCCGTCAAAGATGAAGCCGACCTCCGCCTGGTTCTCCCGGATCCGGCGGATAAGCTCAGCCTGGTTTTCCTTTAGGAGGGGGTTGGGTCCGTGGCCGGGGAAATTCCCATCCGGGGTTTGATTCAGGTAATCGATCCGGGGGGGGAGGTCATCGAAGATCGGGGGGATCTCCACCCCGGACATTCCGTTTGAGCAGTCGATCACCACCTTGAGCGGGGCGAGGGGGCCGATCAGGGAGCGGATCCGCTTCCGGTAGTCTTCCCCGGTCTCTGTTTGAGGGATCAGGTTCCCGGGTCTCTTCGCCGGCGGGGTGGGTGAGGGGGAGGAAACCCTTTCGGCCAGACGGTCGAGTCCGTTTTCCCGGGCGATGGGAACCACACCCTCCCCGACGAACTTCATTCCGATATACTCCGGTGGGTTATGGGAGGCGGTGACCTGGATCCCGCCCCGGTAACCGTAGTAACCGACGGCAAAGTAGTACATACAGGTGGAGAGGAGACCGAGATCGATGACGTCGATCCCCGCCTCTCGTATCCCTTGGATCAGGACCTCTTTGATCGCCGGGGCGGATCTCCGCACATCCCGGCTCACCCCCACCGGACCCCGGGGAAGAACCTCTCGAATCTCCCGGCCGATCCGGTAGGCGGTCTCCTCGTTCAATTCGTCGGGGTATCTCCCGCGGATGTCGTAGGCTTTAAATATATCTTTCATAGTGTTTTATCCACGAACCTCCAAGAATTATTCTGGGGTTTAATCCGCTTCGGCCAGATATCTGTCCACATATTACACTAATTAATCCCCCCTTGCCCACCTTTTACTAACCGCGAATCTCCCCGGATCGTTAATTCTACCGCATCACCGCTCACTGCTCACCGCTCACTGCTTACCGCTTTCCCATCTCCCCTTCCCCTGATAGTATCCTGAAGATCCTGTAGATCCCGTTATTCTGTCTGAAGAATTTCCCGTTATCCCGTCAGTCATCGGGATCGAATCCTGTCTGTCCTGATCAGAGACAGACATCGATCCGCGGAACTGATTTTGGGGGTTAAAGTTTATAACGCCGTTTGTCGATGGAAAATTCGGGCGAGATCGGGCATATTGTATCCTTTGACTGATGAAAGCAAATTATACCGACAAGATAATTATCCGGGGGGCACGGGAGCATAACCTCAAGGGGTTTGATCTCGAGATCCCCCGGCGGAAGCTGGTAGTGATTACCGGCCTCTCCGGATCCGGGAAATCCTCTCTGGCCTTTGATACCATCTATGCCGAGGGACAGCGCCGCTACGTGGAGAGCCTCTCCGCCTACGCCCGGCAGTTTTTAGAGCAGATGCAGAAACCCCGAGTGGAGTCGATCGAGGGGCTTTCTCCGGCCATCGCCATCGAGCAGCGCAAGGCCGGCCCCAACCCCCGTTCGACCGTGGGGACCGTAACTGAGATCTATGACTATCTCCGTCTCCTCTTTGCCCGGGTGGGGATCCCCCATTGTCATCTCTGCGGGCGGGAGATCAGCCGCCAGACCGTCCAGGAGATTGTCGATCGGGTGATGGCCTTTCCGCCGGGGCTGAAGATCCAGGTTCTCGCTCCCCTGATCCGGGGGAGGAAGGGAGAACACCGGGAGATTCTGGAGAGGGCCGGACGCCAGGGTTATGTCCGGGTTCGGATCGACGGGGAGGTTTACTCTTTAGATCGTCTCCCCCCGATCGATCGCTACCGGGTCCACGATATCGAGGCGGTAGTTGATAGATTACAGGTGGGGGAAGGGATGCGGGAGCGGTTGACCGATTCGGTGGAGACTGCCTTCAAGCTGGGCGGTGATCTGGTTCTGATCGCGGCCGGCGCTCCGGAAAACATAGATCACGTCTTCAGTTCGCGCTACGCCTGCGTGGAGTGCGGGGTCAGTTTCTCCGAATTGGCTCCCCGGATGTTCTCGTTCAACAGTCCTTATGGAGCCTGTTCCGCCTGTTCCGGATTGGGTACCGCGATGGAGGTTGACCCCGAGCTGGTGATCCCTGATCCGGAAAAATCGATCACCGACGGCGCGATTGCTCCCTGGTCAACCCCGATCACCACCCGCAGCCATCGCTGGAAGGGAGCCGCCGCCCGTTATTATCTTTCCCAGTTGGAAGCGGTGGCCGCGGTTTACGACATTGATCTGACCACCCCCTTCAATCGCCTGACCGCACGCCAGCGGAAGGCCGTTCTCTACGGAACCGGTACCCGCGAGATTGTGATGAAGTGGACCCGCGCGGGTCGTTCCCAGGTCAAGCAAGCTCCCTTCGAGGGGGTGATCCCCAACCTCAACCGGCGCTATCGCCAGACCGAGTCGGAGTTTGTCCGAGAGGAGATCGCCGGCAAATATATTACTCTCCGGCCTTGCCCCGAATGTGGCGGCGCCCGGCTGAAACCGGAGAGCCAGGCGGTGAAGGTAGCGGGCAAGTCGATTATGGAGCTAACAGCTCTGGCCGTGCGGGAGGCTCGGAATTTTTTCCAGAATCTCGATCTCGGTGGTTCGGCGGCGGTGATCGCTCAGGATGTCTTAAAGGAGATCCGGGAGCGATTGACTTTTCTCGATAACGTCGGTCTCGGTTACCTTGCTCTCGATCGCTCCGCCGGGAGTCTCTCCGGCGGCGAGGCCCAGCGGATCCGGCTGGCTACCCAGATCGGTTCCGGCCTGGTCGGGGTGCTCTATGTTCTTGATGAACCCTCGATCGGTCTCCACCAGCGGGATAACTTTCAGCTGATCGAGACCTTGAAGCGGCTGCGGGATCTGGGCAATACCATTATTGTCGTTGAGCACGACGAGGCAACCATCCGGGCCGCTGACTATATTGTTGACCTGGGTCCGGGGGCGGGAGAGAACGGGGGATACCTGGTGGCGGCTGGTCCTTTGGAGGAGATTCTATCTTCTCCTGATTCTCTCTCCGGACAATACCTCTCCGGCGCGCGGAATATCTCCACCCCGGAAAGCCGCCGATCTCCGGTAGGTAAATTTTTAACGATTGAAGGGGCTCGGGGGAATAACCTGAAGAATCTCAAGGTTAAAATTCCCCTGGGGGTATTCTGCTGTGTGACCGGTGTCTCCGGATCCGGGAAGTCCACCCTGATCGAGCAGACCCTGAGCCGGGCGTTGCGGCGGCATTTCTATCGTTCCCGGGAGGTCCCCGGGCCCCACCGCCGGATCCAGGGGTTTGAACACCTGGACAAGGTGATCGATATTGACCAGTCCCCGATCGGCCGGACCCCCCGCTCCAACCCGGCTACTTATACTCAACTCTTTGGCCCGATCCGGGAACTCTTCTCTCGACTCCCACTGGCCCGGATGCGGGGTTATCGGCCCGGACGGTTCAGTTTCAATGTCGCCGGCGGCCGGTGCGAATCCTGCCGGGGGGACGGCATTCTCCGGATCGAGATGCATTTCCTCCCCGATGTCTATGTCCGCTGTGAAGCCTGCCAGGGCCGACGTTACAACCGGGAGACTCTGGAAGTCCTTTATAAAGGAAAAAATATAGCTGAAGTCCTTGATCTCTCTGTCGAGGAAGCGCTTAAATTCTTCGCCAATATCCCCCGGATCAAGAATAAGCTGCAAACCTTAGCCGATGTTGGTCTGGGCTATATCAAGCTCGGGCAGTCGGCAACCACCCTGTCCGGGGGCGAGGCCCAGCGGGTGAAACTCTCCCGAGAACTGGGTAAGAAGAGTACCGGGAAGACGTTTTATATCCTCGACGAACCGACGACCGGCCTCCATTTTGCCGATATTGACAAACTCCTCGGGGTCCTGAAACGGTTGACCGAGACCGGGAATACGGTTATAGTCATCGAACATAATCTGGACGTGATTAAAAATGCCGATTGGGTGATCGATCTCGGACCGGAAGGAGGGGAGGAGGGGGGTGAAATCGTGGCTGAAGGGTCTCCGGAAACTATCGCCCGGTCGAAAAATTCCTATACCGGGAAATTCCTGAAAAGCGTCCTCTAATGTAAAGATTAAAAAATAATGGGCGCTAGTCTGTCATTGCGAGCAGAGCTCGGCAAGAAGAAATTCCAATCCATTGGCAGGGAAAAGATTTCTTCGTCTTCCCCCCTCGCAATGGACCGGTTTTGAGATTTTCGTTTAGAGACTGACTGCCTGATTAGTTACCACAAACCAATGCATTAAGCAGGAGGCAACGGATGTCATTTTCCATCTTTAACCAGGGTGGGCCGTTGATGTACCTGATCCTGGCTGGATCGGTGATCGGCCTGGGGGTTTTTCTGGAACGACTCTACCATCTTCACCGGGCTCAGATTAATACCGAAAGTTTTATGGTGGAGATCCGTTCCCTGGTCCGCCAGGGTGAAATCGAGGCGGCCGTCGACTTCTGCCGTCGTACTCCGGGACCGGTTGCCCACATTCTCGCCGCCGGACTGACCCGCCATTCCCGGATCCGATCGGAGATCCGGGAGGCGATTGAGGACGCCGGGATTCAAGAAGTATCCCGGTTGGAGAAGAACCTGGTGGTCCTGGCCACTCTGGCCCATATCTCGCCTCTGCTCGGCCTGTTGGGGACAGTCCTGGGGATGATCCGGGCTTTTATGACCATCGAGGAGATGCAGGGAGTGGTCAATCCCTCCGATCTGGCGGGGGGGATCTGGGAGGCGCTCCTGACCACCGTCTTCGGGCTCCTGGTGGCGATTGCGGCCTATATCGCCTACAACTACCTGGTCGCTCGGGTGGGGAAGATGGTTCTGGATATGGAGACCAGCGCCACCGGGGTGGTCAATCTGCTGACCGGGGAAGAGGCAGCAGCTTAAGTGGGGATGAAATTCAAGCGAAAAACCGTGCTGGAGAAGGGCCGACTGGATGTCGCTCCGCTGGTTGACGTGGTCCTGTTGCTGTTGATCTTTTTTATGCTTACCTCCAGTTTCATCACCCCCTCGGGCTTGCGGGTCGATCTGCCTTCCGCCTCCGCCGTTGAACCCCAGGAGCGCGATCATCTGACTGTTGTCATCTCCGAGGACGGTGAAATCTTCATCGAGGAGCGGCTGGTTCCCCTGGAAAATCTCCGGGATCGTCTGGCCGCTTCCCTGGCCGCCTTCCCCGGCCGGACCCTGATCCTGAAAGCTGACCGCGGATCCCGACACGGGACCGTGGTCCGGGTGATGTCTCTGGCCCGGGATTTGGGCTGGGAAAAGATGGCCATCGCCGCTCAGCCGGAGGAAGGGGAAGTAAGCGGTGAGCGGTAGAATTAACGATCCGTGGAGATCCGTGAAGATTCGCGGTTAATAAAAGGGGGCGAGGCGGGGGATTAATCAGTGGTAATCAGTCATTAGTGGACAATAATCCGCGGTCAAAATTCCGGTGCCGGGCGGGCCGGAAATTTCTTTTTTCCCTGAGTATTTCGTGGTATTCTCTCCCGATGAAAGCGTCCGAATTTATCCACCTCCACGTCCACACCGAGTACAGTCTCCTTGATGGGGCGTCCCGGATCCCCGACTTGATGGATCGAGCCTCTCGGCTGAAGATGTCGGCCCTGGCGATCACCGATCACGGTACGATGTCCGGGGTGATCAAGTTCTATAAAGCGGCCCGGGAGAAGGGGATTAAGCCGATTATCGGGAGCGAGTTTTACATCGCCCCCGGCAGCCGTTTTGAGAAAGGCTCCGGCCCGAGAGGCGCTGCCTGCCACCTGGTTCTTTTGGCCCGGAATCTGGTCGGATACCATAACCTCCTCATCCTCTCCTCGAAAGCTCACCTGGACGGTTTTTATTACCACCCTCGGATCGACCGCGAACTGCTCGCTGAACATCACCAGGGTTTGATTGCTCTCAGTGGCTGCCTGAAGGGGGAGATCCCCCAGGCTCTTCTCTCCGGAAACCGGCGTCGGGCTCAGGAGACGGTTGCCTTCTATCGTGATCTTTTCGGACCGGAGAATTTCTATCTGGAGCTGATGAACCACGGCATCGCCGAGCAGAAGCAGGTGATCGCTCCTCTGCTCGACCTCGCCCGGGAATTTGATATCCACCCGGTGGCGACCAACGACATCCATTATGTTAATCGGGATGACGCCTACTCCCAGGAGGTTCTGCTCTGTATCAAGACCGCTCGCAAACTGGCCGATACCGGGCGGATGAAGTTGAGTTCGGAAGAGTTTTATCTCAAGTCCGCCGAGGAGATGGCCGCTGTCTTCAAGGAAATCCCCGAGGCGCTCAGCCAGACCCGAGAGATCGCCGACCGCTGCCTTCTGGAGCTGGATCTGCATAATGATCTTCTCCCGGACTTTCCCCCTCCCCCGGGGAAGAACCCCAAAAATTATTTGCGGGAACTTTGCGAGGCGGGGATCGGGGTGCGTTTCGGAGAGAAGACGGAGGAGATTACCCAGCGTCTCGACCACGAGTTGAAGGTGATCGAGGGTAAGAATTTCGTCAGTTACTTTCTGATTGTCTGGGATCTTATCCGCTATGCTAAAAGTCAGAAAATCCCGGTTGGACCGGGCCGGGGATCGGCGGCCGGGAGTCTGGTCTCCTACCTGCTGGGGGTCACCGATATCAACCCTTTCCGGCACCATCTCCTCTTCGAGCGATTCCTCAATCCCAACCGGACCACGATGCCGGATATCGATATAGATATCTCCGACCAGGGCCGGGGAGAATTGATCAGATATACCAGTGATAAGTACGGCTCCGACCGAGTGGCCCAGATCGTTACCTTTGGTTCTATGAAGGCCCGGGCGGTCCTGCGCGATGTTGGGCGAGTGATGGGTATCCCCTACGGAGAAGTGGACAGGATCGCCAAGCTGGTCCCCCCCGGCCCCCAAATGACTTTGAGGAAGGCTCTTTCGGCTGAGCCGCGGCTGGAGAAACTCTATGGTCAGGATCAGCAGCTGAAGACCCTCTTCGAGCTCAGTTTTCGACTGGAGGGGATCTCCCGTCACGCCGGGACCCACGCCGCCGGTGTCCTGATCTCCCGTCGTCCCTTAATCAATGATGTGCCGCTGCGGCGGGGAAAAGACGACGAGATAATTACCCAGTTTGATATGCACGACGCCGAAGAGGTGGGGTTGTTAAAGATGGACTTTCTCGGCCTGCGGACCCTCTCAGTGATCCAGGGAACGATCGATATCGCGGAGAAGACCCGGGGAGAGAAAATCGAATTGGCGAAAATCCCGCTCGATGATCCGGTAACCTTTGACCTTCTCTCCCGGGCCAACACGATGGGAGTTTTCCAGCTGGAAGGTTCGGGTATGCGCGACCTCTCGACCCGGATCGGATTGAAGAAATTCGACGATATACTTGACCTGGTTGCGCTCTACCGTCCGGGGCCGATGCATATGCTGGAAGACTATGTCGCCCGCAAGCACGGCCAAGAACGGATCTCCTACGCCCATCCGTCTTTGGAGCCGGTCCTCAAGGATACTTACGGGGTAATGCTCTACCAGGAACAGGTGATGCTGATCGCCAACAAGCTGGCCGGTTTCACCCTGGCCAAGGCCGATAATCTCCGGCAGGCGATGGCCAAGAAGCAGGCTGACAAGATGGACCAACTCGGTGAAGCCTTTGTCAAGGGGGCCCAGGAGCGGGGGATCGCTAAGACGGTGGCGGAAGGTATCTTTAAGGATATGTCCCGTTTCGCCGCCTATGGCTTCAACAAGTCTCATAGCGCTGCTTACGCCCTGATCGCTTACCGGACCGCTTACCTGAAAGCCCACTATCCTCAGGAGTTTATGGCTTCACTGCTGACCAGTGAAATCAACAATATGGACAAGCTGATGTCCTACGTCGCTGAATGCCGGGAGATGGGGATCGAGGTGCTTCCCCCGGATGTCAACGAAAGCTTCGGAGACTTCACCGTTGTCGAGAAGAATATCCGATTTGGTTTAAACGCGATCAAGAATGTCGGGACCGGGGCGGTGTCGGCGATCCTGGACGCCCGTGGGGAGGGGGGGCCATTCTCTTCTCTGAAGATTTTGCTCGATCGGATCGATCTCACGTCTGTCAACAAGAAGGCCCTGGAATCGCTGATCAAATGTGGGGCGCTCGATTCTCTCCCCGGTCACCGGTCGCAGAAGGTGACGGTGCTGGAAGGCGCGCTCCAGCGGGCTCACCGGAATCTTCAGGACCGCCTCTGCGGGCAGTCTACTCTCTTTGCTCAATTCGAAGAGGAGAACCAGGAAAACGGGATCTCCGAATTTCCCGATATGGACGAGTGGCCGCAGAAGCAGTGTCTGGAGATGGAGAAGGAGCTGATGGGGATGTATATCTCCGGCCATCCCCTGAACGCCCACGCCGAAACCTTGAAAACCTTTGCCTCTCACCCGATCAACCGGCTCAAAGACGTCCGGGACGGAATCCAGGTTCGGGTGGGAGGGATCATCGAACAGATCAAGGAGCAGACCTCGCAGAAGAACGGCCGGACCTTTGCCTTCTGTCAACTGGAGGACCTGACCGGGGTAGTCGAGGTGACTGCCTGGAGCGACGAGTACGCGACCTTCGGCGCGCTCCTGCAGCCGGGGAATATCGTCTTTGTCGAGGGCAAGATCCGGTCGCGGGACCGGGGGAGCAATGTTGCCATAACCAAAGTCTATCCCCTCGAGCAGGCTCGGGAGACGCTCTCCCGTTCGCTTCATCTCAACCTTCATCTGGTGGCCCTCGACGAGGAGCGTCTGGAAAAGGTCCGTCGCGTCCTGGAAGAATCTCCGGGGAAATGCCCGGTTTTTTTGGGACTGGATTTTCCCACCGGGGAGAATATCCTGGTTGAGGCTGGGGACGGTTGCCGGGTCAGTTGTACTTCCGGTCTGCTTTCCGAGTTGAAGCGGATTCTGGGGGAGAACACGGTCTCCATAAAGGCTTGATTTTAACCGCCGAATTATGGTTGATTAAGTTGTTACCCCCTGATAGGATATGGATTAGTCGATATCCAATGGTCAAATTGCGTCCTTTCGGGCGGAGCGAAAAAGGAGAAGAGAGATGACCAAGCGCGAAATGGTGGTGGAGATTGCCGGCAAGACCGGGTTGACCCAGTTGGCGGTAAAAGAGGTGATCCAGAAGTTTCTCGACAAGATAGTTGATGAACTGGCCGATGGTGAGAATGTTGAGTTCAGGAACTTCGGTGTCTTTCAGCGGGTTTATCGGAAGCCCCGGATCGGCAGGAACCCCCGCCGACCCCAGGAGACAGTCCAGATCCCCGGGCGTTGGGTGATTCGATTCAAGCCGGGTAGGGAGATGAAAATCCGGCTGGCCGAGGGTCGGAATTAAGCAGATGGGAGCAGCTCTTTCCCCTTGAATTTGAGTCTTGGTGATTGGTTGAGAGAATATTTATGGAGAGTATAGTCAAGGGGAAAGCCTTGACCCGCTACCGGGCGGTCAAGGGGATGGGCGATATCTTCCCGGACGATGCCCGTCGCTGGCGGGCTCTGGAAAATCTGGCTTGTTCGGTCAGCGAGCGTTTTGGTTACGGGGAGATCCGGACCCCGTTGGTTGAACCGACCGATCTTTTTGTCCGCTCCATCGGCGAGGAGACCGACATTGTCGCCAAGGAGATGTTCACCTTCCCCGGTTCCGGCCGGCAGAGTTTCTCCCTCCGGCCGGAAGGAACGGCTGGAGTGGTTCGGGCCTGTCTGGAACACAGTGTTTTTGCCCAAAATCCGCTGGCCCGCTATTTCTATCTGGGTCCGATGTTTCGCCGGGAGCGCCCCCAGGCCGGCCGCCGTCGGCAGTTCCATCAGTTTGGAGCCGAGTCCCTGGGCAGCCGTCAGCCGGCGATTGACGTTGAATTGATCGATCTTCTCCTTCTCTTCCTCCAAGAGTGTGGACTGACGGGCTGGAAGCTGACGATCAACAGCGTTGGCTGTCCGGCCTGCCGGCCCGCTTATCGCGAGCGGTTGAGCGGATACCTCAAGCGGATTGACGAGAAACTCTGCGAGAACTGCCGCCGCCGGAGGATTTCCAACCCGCTCCGGGTTCTTGACTGCAAGAACCCGGCTTGCCGGAAACTGGTGGAAGCGGCCCCGAAACCAGCCGATTCCCTGGGGTCGGATTGTGCCAACCATCTCGCGGAGGTGCGGGAACTGCTGACCGGGATCGAGATACCCTTCTCCCTCGACCCCCTGATGGTCCGGGGTCTGGATTACTATACCTCACTGGTCTTTGAAGTCACCGGTCCCGCCCTCGGCGCCCAGGACGCGGTGGCCGGCGGGGGGCGTTACGATACCCTGGTCGCAGAACTGGGCGGACCCGATCTCGGTGCCGCCGGATTCTCGGTCGGCCTGGAGCGTCTCCTCCTCGGCCTGAAAGAAGAGGAGATTCCGCCGGCTGTCGCCCCGATCAGCCGTCTCTATCTGGCCGCGGTCACCCCGGAGTCATTCCGGCCCCAGTTCCATCTTCTGGCTAAGCTCCGGCGGAAGGGTTTTCTGGCGGTGATGGACTACGGGGAGCGGTCCCTGAGAGCCCAGATGCGGGAGGCCAATAAGCTGAAGATTGATCAGGTCCTGATCCGGGGCCCGGAAGAACTCGCCGCCGGGACGGTGAAGGTCAAGGAGATGTCGAGCGGTCAGGAGACCTTGGTTCCGGAGAATGAAGTGATAAGTTCTCTAATTCGTGGGAGCTGAAATAGGAAATTGGGCAAAAATCATTATCGGGCCCACCTCCGAGAGTATCAGAAAATGCGCCCCCATCAAGCCTGCCGGGGGAACGTCGCAGATTCCTCAAATATTCAAGGAGCGGTCCTTACAGGCGGCAACTCACCAAATTTTCACTGAGAAATTTGGTGGCAAGGTCTTCTATATTATTTCGATGCAGGATGGGAAAAAGAAGAAGATCTGCAACCCCGAAGTAATCAAAGAAATAGAGAACGAAATCAATAAATTGAGGGAAGCCTCATAAAATAAATTTTGGAGTAAATTAATATGGAATTTTGGAAACGGAGTCACCTCTGCGGCGACTTGAGGTCAGCGGATAGTTCGGCCCGAGTCACCCTTTCCGGCTGGGTCCGGCGCCGCCGCGATCACGGCGGAGTGATCTTCATCGATCTCTGTGACCGGTCCGGTCTGACCCAGGTGGTCTTCAGTCCCGAGGCTTCGGCCGATGCTCACCAGACGGCCCAGGATCTCCGCTCGGAGTTTGTGATCGCGGTCCAGGGTGAAGTTCGGCCTCGGCCCGAAGGGACCGTCAACCCTAAGCTCCCCACCGGGGAGATCGAACTCTTCGCCGATGGTCTCCAGATCATCAATTCCAGTCTGACCCCACCCTTTCCGATCGAGGACGAGGAAGACCTCCAGGAAGAGATCCGGCTCCGTTACCGTTACCTCGATCTTCGCCGCCCGGCAATGCTGAAGAACCTCCAGTTCCGCCATCGGGTGACCGGGCGGGTGAGGCGGTATCTCGACCGGCTCGGCTTCTGGGAGATCGAGACCCCGCTGCTGACGAAATCGACCCCGGAAGGTGCTCGGGACTATCTGGTCCCCAGCCGGGTCCACCCGGGTAAGTTCTTTGCCCTTCCCCAGTCGCCCCAGCTCTTCAAGCAGATGCTGATGGTGGCCGGGGTGGATAAGTATTTCCAGCTCGCCCGCTGCCTGCGGGACGAGGATCTGCGAGCCGACCGTCAGCCCGAACATACTCAGATCGACCTCGAAATGTCCTTTGTCGAGCCGGAAGATATCTTTGAGGTGGTGGAAGGGATGGTGGGGACGCTCTTTGAAGAGTTCCTCGATTTCCAGATGGTCCGGCCGTTGCGGCGGATGACTTACGCCGAGGCGATGCTCAGCTACGGCAGTGACAAGCCCGATCTCCGTTTCGATCTCCGGATCCGGGAGGCGAGCGAGATCTTCGCGGAGAGCACTTTCCGGGTCTTCCGTGAGGTCCTTGACTCCGGCGGGGTGGTCCGTGGTCTGGCCGTCCCCGGGGGGGCGTCCTTCTCGCTGAAACAGCTTGAAGAATTTACCGGATTCTGTCAGGAGGCCGGTGCCGGCGGCCTGCTCTGGATCCTTTTTAAGGAAGGCGGCGACTTGAAGTCACCAATTAAGAAATATCTCTCTGAAGGGGACCTGGACCGTCTGAAAGAACTTTTCTCCTGTGCCGAGGGGGACAGCTTGATGCTGATCGCCGACCAGGAAGCGGTCGCCGCCGAGGTCCTGGGCCGGCTGAGGTTAAAACTAGCCGCTGTCCGGGAATTGATCCCGAAAGATCGCTTTGAGTTTCTCTGGGTGGTCGATTTTCCGCTTTTAGCCTATAATACGGAGGAGAAACGGTATGAGGCGGTCCACCACCCCTTCACCAGCCCTCATCCGGAGGATCTGGATCTGCTCCAGACCGATCCGGGAAAAGTCCGTTCCCGGGCCTATGATCTGATACTAAACGGAACCGAACTGGGCGGCGGTTCGATCCGGATCCATCGGGAGGAGGTCCAGGAGCGGATCTTCGCCCTCCTGAATATCGGTGCCGGAGAGGCCCGGAACCGCTTCGGCTTTCTCCTGGAGGCGCTCAGCTATGGCGCCCCCCCCCACGGCGGGATCGCTTTGGGCCTCGACCGGCTCCTGATGCTGATGGGCGGTCTGACTTCGATCCGGGATATGATCACTTTCCCCAAGACCCAGAAAGCACTCTGTCTCACTACCGGCTCGCCCTCTGAAGTCTCTCCCCGCCAGCTCCGCGACCTCCATATCTCCCTGGTCGCTTCTCCGGGGGAAAGGCAACACAAACCCGCGCCCTCTCGATAGTCAGGGGCCTCTGGATGGGGAAATAAGCTAAATCTCGACCTGAAGAATTCTTTTGACAAAGTTGGCAATATAGGTAATATTGTCGGCAGATGGTCAAATCACTGGAGCGGGCGGTCCGCTTCTTAACTAAAATTTTCCATCAGGAAAATTTT
>CAYXKT010000027.1:18771-22312 GCA_964465735.1 uncultured bacterium | reverse complement strand
AATTTTGTCGGGGGAATTTTAAACCGCCCATTTTGCCGGAATTATAAACCGCCGGCAAAATCGGGGCAACTTTTCCCATATTATCCGTCCGTCGTGGGGTAAAATATCCACCTCTTATAAGATACTGCAAACCGGGTTGACTTGAGAAATATCCGTTACGGTGAAAGGGAATGCAAATCAATTGAAGATGGACAATAAATCAGTGCGACGAGTGAGACAGATCCGCCAATGGGCAATCAGTCAATCGTCAAGGCTTGAGTCTGACTCAGCTAACAAAAGTCAAGCGGAGCGATTGGTTCGGTAGTTAGTCTAATCGAACCTTCAGCTTTTTACCGAGTGCGTGCGCTACGCTTTCCAGGGTGAGAAGTGTAATAGACTTATTCTCTGGGTCGAGAAGTCGGTCGAGCGAGGACCGGCTGGTCTGCATCCTGCGAGCCAACGTGCTCTTGGAGATATTGCGTTCTGCCATTTCCTGCTCAATCTGGTATGCGATGATCCTCTTGACGGCAGTCGCCTCGGTTTCAGCAAGAAGACCTTCTTCTTGAAGAAAGTCGTCGAAAGTGCTTCCGATATGGTTATTCTTTTTTATGAAATTGCCTCCTGATACTGCCTGAGTCTTGATCTGGCTGTATTGATCTCCTTCAGAGGGATCTTCCTCGTTTTCTTGATGAACCCGTGAAGGAGGATCATTGTGTAACCATCAACGGTAAAGAAGACTCGGGCAATTCCGTCAAGCACCTTGGTCCTGACTTCCCACAAATAGGGCTGAATTTTCTCCACTAAAGGCATCCCGAGTGGCCAACCAAACTGTACGGTCTTGATGTCCTCGCCGATCGCCTTTTTATGCGATACAGGCAAAGATTTCAACCATCTCCGGACAGGCTCACTCCCTGAGCTTGACCGGAAGAAGACAACGTTAAGCCTAATATCTCCGATGCTCATTCAATTCAGTAGCAAGTGTACCATAATAGGTACACTGGTCAAGTCGGATTATTATTTATTTGCCGAACGTAGAGCTAAGCTGTCGGAAGGTGCCAACTAAAAGAACTATGCTATCCCGGAAACCTTGGCGAAGAGAAGATTTTTGAGAGTAGCATTAGCCCTTTCGGTCTGCTTCTGCGCCCTGTTCGTGTTTTTTCTTTTTTAGTAACATTTTGGTAACTACTCAGGTAGATAGACTGAAGGTGGAAGACTGTTCGGGACAACTTATGCTCGATCATATAAAACTTAGAGCCTTTGAACTAGCTGATGGGTTAGCAGCATTGGTTTATCCGGTGATCACAGGGTTTTCGAGGGAAGAGTTGTCTGGTTTGACTTCTCAAATAAAACGGTAGTCGGTTGCAGTTCCCTCTAACATCGTTAGAAGATAAGCAAGTGACAGTCAGGAAGATTAACTTCGTTTTCTTTCTATAGCCTTTGGGACATTGAGGGGAATGCAGGCATAACCGCAGGCATTTCAACCTTCAGCCTTCAGTCTTCAGTCTTCAACCTAATGACCTGAGTAGTCATCAATTATGTAACACTTTCGCCTTTTCGAATACGACGTGCCCCCCCCCCCGACCCCATCCCCACGGTGAGGGGAAGACATAGGGGACGGGCACTTTCTGGTTTCCAGTCATCGCTCCACCGACACAGGGTCGGTGGTGGCGTATTTTCAAAGCGCTAAAGTGTTACTCAATTACAAACCTATGTGGTTAAATTTACCCTCCACTGTTTCCCCGAAATTCTTTTGAGAGATCCGGATTGAGCCATTAAATTTACATATGGAACTGTGAGCTAAGATCACCTGCCTGCTTTATTCTGCTCCGCTCAGAGCCATCTCTTTTTCCGGAAGTAAGCCAGCATCCCGCCCGCGATCACCACCATCACCCCGAGAACCAGGAAATATCCCGAAGGCCATTTCAGCTCGGGCATAAATTCGAAGTTCATCCCGTAGAGACCGGCAATGAAGGTCAGGGGGATGAAGATGGTGGCGATAATCGTCAGAACCTTCATCACCTCATTCATCCGATTGCTGAGACTGGAGAGATAGGTGTCGTGCATCCCCCCGATGATATCCCGGTAGGTCTCGATCATATCGATGATCTGGATGGTGTGGTCGTAGAGGTCACGGAGATAGAGCCGGGTCGGGGAGCCGATCAGCCGCGACTCACTCTTCTCGATCGCCGCCAGCTCCTCCCGCAGCGGCCAGACCGCCTTGCGCAAAAAGAGGATCTCTCTCTTCAGACGGTGCAGTTCCCGCATCTGTTCGGAGCCGGGATCGGTCAGGATCAGATCATCAAGTTCCTCGATATGATCGCCCAGTTTCTCGATCACCACGAAATATTCATCCACCACCGAGTCCATTATCCGGTAGGCCAGATAGGCACTCTTCGCCGACCGGATGAGCCCCCGCCCGGCTCGAATCCGCTCGCGAAGCGGATCAAGGACATCTCCCTGCCGCTCCTGGAAGGAGATCAGGTAACCATCGCCAATCACCAGACTGATGTTCTCGCTCTCCACGCTATGAAGATTTTTGTCGTAGGTCAGCATTCTCAGGGCGGCAAACAAGTAGTCTTCGAATCCTTCCGCCTTCGGCCGCTGGTGGGCGTTGACAATATCCTCGGTGGTCAGCGGGTGAATCCGGAAGTGTTGGGCCAGAGCCTGGATCAAATCGACATCGTGGATTCCGTTGACGTTGATCCAGGTCACCCCGCCCTCTTTCCGCTTCCGGAGGCAATCCTTTAACGAGGCGTCCCGGTTCTCCTCCACCCGATCCGGGGAGTAGGCAATGATCTCGATCCTGACCTTCTCCTGCTTCCGCTCCCCGATAAAGACCGGGGTCCCCGGGGAGAGCCCGGCTTTCTTCGAACGGCCCGCTTTTCTCCCCGCCATCAACCCGGATAAATTCTTCATTGCTCACCTCTTAGTGTAGTGTTTTATAATTAGTGCCTGAGCGGGAACCTCCACATAGAATTTGTCATCGCGAGGAACGAAGTGACGAAGCGATCTCTTCCCTGGCAATGGATTGGGATTTCTTTGCTACGCTCGCAATGACAGGTTATCGCCCAGTATTTCTGAAACGCTACAGCATCTGTCCATAATAATATCACCAAACGGATGATCATTGACCGGAAAAAGGGGGGAGGAAAAGATCGACGGCGGGCCGGCTCCTCCGCCCCGGATTTGGTCTCCGCGGGAGATCCTCTCGGGACTGAGGGACCCTACCTTGACACCGGAAGATCGCCGCTGGAACCAAAATAGACTCTGGTCACCCCCCTCACCGCCCAGAGGCCGGAAGTTTTCCGAAAAATCGCGAGCCGATCGATCCCGTCATCACCGTAGCCGCCAGGGACCGGGAAGTCAGCGGGAGTCCCAAGATAGGCCCGGGTCACCCCCCTCACCGTCCAGAGACCGGAGGCTGGACTGAAGATCGCCGGGGACCAGCTCCCGCCACCGGCATAGTCGCCCGGAACCGGAGAGTCGGAGGAGGTACCCAAATAGGCTCGGGTCACCCCCCTCACCGCCCAGAGACCGGCTGATCCCCGGAAGATCGCGGGAG
>CAYXKT010000027.1:0-18671 GCA_964465735.1 uncultured bacterium | reverse complement strand
CGGGTCACCCCCCTCACCGCCCAGAGACCGGCTGATCCCCGGAAGATCGCGGGAGAGAATTCGGCACCGTCATAGTAACCGGGGACCGGAGAGTCGAAGGAGGTGCCGAAATAGCTCCGGGTCACCCCCCTCACCGCCCAGAGACCCGAAGAAGACCGGAAAATCGCGATATCCCGGCTTCCGTCGCCGTCGTAATCACCGGCTTGCGGGAAGTCGCCGACGGAGCCGAAATAAACCCGGGTCACCCCCCTCACCGCCCAGAGACCCGAAGAACCGCGGAAGACGGCAGACTCGGTTGTCCCGTCGCCATCGTAATCACCGGAAACCGGCTCATCCCCGGAGGTACCGAAGTAGAACCGGGTCACTCCCCGGATCGCCCACAACCCCGAACCTTCCCGGAAGATCCCGATGTCACTGGTTCCGTCCCCGTCGTAGTCATAAATCCAGGGCGGAGAATTCGACTTGGTCGCGGAATAATAGTTGGCCAGGAGACGATCGTTGATACGGTCGGTCTCCTGGAAAACTGAGATCGCGTTCCCGTTTTTGTCCATCGCCACCTGCGGGTTATGACAATCATTTTCTATCCCCGCGTCAATCGACACGGCTTCCCCCCAGGATAACCCGTCCCAGCGGGTGGCGTAAATTCGCTGAACTCCAGTAGCAATCTCGCCTTCCAGTTGCCGGAAGACCACAACCGCGTTCCCGTTATCGTTCATCGCTACCTGGGGAACATACGCGCCAGTTGCTTCCAGGTGCGGACCGATAATCTCCGGGCCGATCCAGGACGATCCATCCCAGCGATTGACATAAACACTATACTGCCGGAAGACCGCGATCGCCTTGCCGCCGGCACCCATCGCCACTCCGGGCTCCGCTGCGTTCTGTCCCGGGCCCACGTCAATTAACTCCGGACCGATCCAGCCTGAACCATCCCAGCGATTGGCAAAGATACGATAGTTGCCGATGATATCCCTGAGGCGAAATATCACCACCGCCTGCCCGCTCCCATCCATCGCCACCTGCGGATCACGGCCGGAATATCCCGGACCCAGATCGATAGCCGTAGCCGTGGACCAGGTTACGCCGTCCCATAAGTTGGCATAGATGCGGTAGTCGCCACTTTCAGAGCGACGGAAGACAGCGACTGCCCGCCCATTGACGTTCATTGCTAACTGGGGTTCAGATGCGTTAGCCGAGGGATCCGGGTCGATGACTGTAGCCCCGCTCCAGGAAGTTCCGTCCCAGCGATTGGCAAAAACGCGGAGGCGCGTATCTCTCTGGATGAAGACCACTATCGCGTCCCCGGCACCATCCATCGCTACCCGCGGGTCCGAAACATCATCCCCCGGGCCCGCGTCAATGGTTATGGCCCCGCTCCAGGATGAACCGTCCCAGCAGTTGGCAAGGATGCGATCATCCGTGCCATCCCAATCCTCGAAGACCGCGACCGCCTGCCCGCCGCCCATCGCCACCCGGGGGTCATAGGCGCTTTTTCCCGGGCCGCCGTCGATACTCTCCGGACCGGTCCAGGAGGATCCTTCCCGGCGGTTGGCAAGGACGCGGTAGTTGTCACCGTCCCATTCCACAAAAATCGCCACAGCCTGGCCGCTTTCATCCATCGCGACCTGCTGGGATTCCGAATATCCTGAACCCGAATCGATAACCTCGACACCGGTCCAATTCTGTCCGGAGAGATTTCCCCCCAGAAAAAGGGAAATTGCCACCGTAATAAATAATCCCAAGGATCGATAAACGGTGTTAATCATAATACCCTCCCGCTCCAGTTTCTGGTGCGCAGCAAGCCTGAGGCTATCTCTACTGACAGGCCGGTAAAAGAGGGACCGATCGGCCGCCGGAAATTCAATTTAAGATATGCCGGCTTCTATCGGCCCGAAATAAGCCTTCCAAGACCATTTAATCTCCGATCCCTGAATATTATAACCTGACAATAGAATCAGTGATATTGAAAAGGGGTCAGAGCAGTTTATAATCGACCACCCACCACGGTCAAGAGGATTTCCGGCAGGGAAGAGAACACACCGGCGCATTGTTTATCTCATAGGGGCAATGGAATAGAACTTGACAATCTTAGCATTCATATCATTGATCCCCACCAATACTCACTGTTTTCCTAAGCTGTAACGATCATATGGTGATAGAAAAAGGGGTACTTACTGGCCATCGGAAAATCCCTGGTCCGCCCGAAGTAGCCCCGGAGACAATACCGCGCAGCGGGCGACCAGCCGGCGGGGCAGTAATGACCCGATGGACGGCAGAGATTCGGACTTGAATTATCCACCCGATTGATTCATAACATCCGACGGAACACCTGATCTTTCAAAACCAGACATCCATCAAAACAATGTTTTTTCGAACCACAATCGCGACCTTAATTACCCTGCTGACGGCGGGTGAGCTCTCCCCGGCCGGCGCGGTCGGGTTGGAGATCGTCTCCGGGGTGGACTATCAGGAGCGGGTCTTTGCCTCCGGGGGGATGGAATACGACACCCGGCAGCTCCAGTTCTTCCTCCAGCCCCAGATCAGACTGGGGCGGGGCTGGCGGATCTTCGCCCGGGCGGGCTACACCAACCTGACCTACGACACCCCGGCCCTGGGGGGAAAGGACTATAACGAATGGGGCTGGACCGGGGGCGGAGGGATCGGCTGGGATCCCTTCCGCTGGTCCGGGCTCTACCTGGGGAGCGAGGCGGGCTTTTTCCTCACCCGGACTTCCGGTTCCTCCCGGGAAGGCGTGTACCAAAACTGGGGGGTTGACCTGCGGGCGGGCTGGGACCTGGGGGCAATCAACATCTGCCTCGGAGCCGCCTACGATGACGGGATCGTCCGCGACCGGGATCGAGAAAAGGACTCTTCCCGGATGAACTACCGGCTGAAAGACCCCTGGAACCTCTTTGCCGGGGCGAAGCTCAACATCCCCTTCCTCCCCCGGCTCCAGGCCCGCTACTACTTCTGGAAGGACCGACTGGCCTTCCTCGGACTGGGGTATGATTTCTGAGCAATCCCCCGGAGTCACCGCGCGGATTCCCCGGCCCGTAAATCCCGTAGAATTCCGGGGGGACATTTCTCCAGTTCCGCTTCAGCTTCAACCGGCCGGTTCAGCCGGCGCAGACAGTAAGCTTTCAGTATCCGAAACCGGGCCATTCCCCCGGGGTCGATTTCCAGAGCGGCCGTGAACTCCCGCAGGGCCGCTTCCCATTCCTCCCGCTCCAGCAAGAGCGTCCCCAGGTTACCCCGGGCGGCGGCGTAGGCGGGGTTGGCCCCGATAGCCATTCGGAACAGCTCCTCGGCTTCCTTTTTTTCCCCCTGGGCTTTCAGGGTCAGCCCCAGGTTGTTGAGGGCCCGAAAATTCCCCGGGTCAGCCTCCACCGCCGCCCGATAATGTTCTTCGGCTTTTCCGTAGCGGAGATTCTCGGCCCAGATATTGGCGATCTCGAAATGGAGCTCTCCGGGCCGATCCCTCACTTCGGTCAGGATCCGGGCAAATATCTTCTCCGCTTCATCCGCCTTCCCCCGCTTCAGCTCGACCTGGGCCCGGGAGAGATAGTGCCGATAGGAACTGAAGCTGAGAAGGTCTGAACCCCCTGCGTGCTCCCTCCCGGCTAACTCTAAGAATTCCGCGGCCCGTTCCAGCTGACCGTCCCGGGCATAGACTTCAGCGGCGGTCGTATAGATCGCGGAGAAGGGCGGCCGATAATCCGGCCCGGCCAGGAAGAAAAAGAGCAGTCCGGTCAGGATAATTTTTCCCCCGGCCGGGAGCAGACGGCGGCGAAAAAGATCTTCCCCGACCGCCACCGCCACCCCGGCTGCCGCCAGGCAGAAGAGCGGGGCAATCGGTGCCCGGAAGCGGCTGGTAACAAAGAAGAGAGCGATGGAAAGCAGATAGGCGCAGAGAAAGATCTGCAAGAGCCCGCCCGATCGGCCAGCCGGCCTGGCCGCGACCAGACCGGCCAGGGCCAGGGCGGAGAGGAGCCGCCAACTGAGGGGGAATCCGAGAGGAATGAAGAGATCCCGAAAGAACTGGAATTGGTAATTATCAAAAAAATCGACCCCACAGAAAAAGAGATAGACCTTTACAATCAGGGACTGGAAGAATCGTAACGGATAGTCACGGATAAAGTTCAACCCCTGACCGAACCAGAAACGGGAAGATTGGGCCGAAGAGAGTTGGCGCCCGGAGAGTCGGGAGGATTCGGCCAGGAAATCCCTCCGCTGCAGTTCGGGGATCCCCCGGGCAAACTCGGGCATCTGACCGAGACCGGTGGCCCGAGGGTGGTTGCCGATGTAGAAGTTCTCTCCGCCGTGGGGGGAGATGAATCCGGCTTCCCCCCGGCCTCCAAAACTCTGCAGAGAAAACAGGAACAAGGGTATGAGGAGACCAACCCCAAACAGAAACAGTCTGGCAACTCGCTGAACAAGCCGCTCCCGGGCAGGCCCCAAAATTATCCAGACCGCCACACCCAATGGGACCAGGCTGGGCCGGGCCAAAACCAAAAGACCGGCCAGGATCCCGCCGGCCAGCCAGAAGCTCCCGGACCGTCCGACGGCGGCGAGGAGCAGCGCCAGCAGCGCGGTCATCAGAAAGGCCTCCAATGAGGCGGAGAGAAGCCAGCCCTCGTAAAAAATCGCCAGGGGCAGAACAGCGTAAAGCAATCCCGCCACCACCCCGACCTTCCGCCCGAAAAGTTTCCCTCCGGAGTAATAAAGAAGCAGGCAGGTACTCACTCCCAGCAGGTGCTGGAACACACGGATCAGGGCCGGACCGGCCCGGAGAAACCGGAGCAGGAAAGCCAGGAAATACGCGTAGAGCGGATTGCCGGAGAAATCACCACTGGACCGGAACCCGCCGGAGGCCAGCTGCCAGGCCCAGTTGTAATAGTAGCCGGCGTCGAGGATCGGATGGCGGAAGAAGGGGGAATCAAGCAGTTGAAAAAAATAGACCGTCCGGAAGAAAACGGCGGCCATCAGGATCCCGGCCAGAAACACCCGGTTCCCAGCGGCCGTATCCCCGAAGGAAAAGATTTTCTGCCAGCGGCTTTTCTGCAGCCCGGATTCCATAAGCCGCATTATCAATCAAATGGGCCGCGAAATCAAGGGAGGCTTCGCCATTCTCCGCGGGGTCCGGGCAACCGGCGGGCGATGGACTTCCGGGGCGTTTTACCCGTGGAGGTACATAAAGACCTTTTCCGGGGTCAGGGGGAGGGAGGGGACCGGCTTGTCCCGGCGGACGCTTCTCAAGGTCTTCAGGATGGCGAAG
This sequence comes from uncultured bacterium, assembly GCA_964465735.1. Taxonomy (GTDB): domain Bacteria; phylum Auribacterota; class Erginobacteria; order Erginobacterales; family Erginobacteraceae; genus Erginobacter. The sequence continues at coordinate 13,396 of CAYXKT010000027.1, read as the reverse complement.
TAGGACCCGAGCCCGTGGATGTAAGGGGGCTCGCCGACCGCTTTGGAGTTGCAGACCGCGTAGGGGTTGGAGGCGGCCTCCAGCAGGTGGATGTTGAAACGCTCGGGCACAAACTTGAGATCGGGGATCTTGTAGGAGTTAACGGCGGTCAGCATCCGGCCGTCAGCGCCGTAGCGGATCTGCTCGATGGTCGCCCAGCCGATCCCCTGGATCACCCCGCCTTCAATCTGGCCGCGGTCGATCTCGGGGCTTAAGGACTTGCCGGCGTCGTGGACGACGTCGATCCCGAGAATTTCATAGGTCCCCCTCAGGCAATCCACCTCCACCTCGGTCAGGGAGGCGCCATAGGCATAGTAGGCGTAGGGCCGGCCCTTCTCCTTGACCGGGTCGAGGTAAACCCCGGGGGTGGCATAAAAGGCGTGGCAGGAAAGATCGATCCGGGCGGTATAGGCATCGCGGATCAGTTCCTCCCAGGTATAGCCGGTCCGGGCGGTCATCAGGATGACCTCGCCGTCGCGGATCGAGATGTCCCGGGGGTTGTTATGATTGAACCGGGTGACGGCAAAAGCTTTCAGCCGCTCCACCAGCTCCCGGCAAGCGTACTGGGTCGCCATCCCGTTGAGGTCGGCGCCGGTGCTGGCCGAGGTCGGGGAGGCATTTGGGACCCGGGTGGTGTTGGTGGCCTCCACTCGAACCCGACGGTTCGGGATCCCGAGGGCATCGGCGGCGATCAGGGCGATCTTCGAGTTGACCCCCTGCCCCATCTCCACCGCCCCGGTGGAGACGGCGACGCTGCCGTCGAGGTAGATGTTAACCAGGCAGCCGGCCTGGTTGAGGGTGGTCTGGGTGAAGGAGATCCCAAAGCAGACCGGTTGGACCGCCACCGCGCGTTTCCGGTCCTGATGGGACTGGTTGAAGCTCTCGCACTCCTTGAGCCTCTTTTTGATATCAACCCGCCGATCCAGCGTCTCCCAGCAGCGGACGCCGTCGGTCTTCTCCAGCTGTACCCCGTAGGGGAGCGTATCGCCGTCGCGCAAGAGGTTTATGAACTTGATCTCCTCCAGGTCAAGCCCGGTCTCCTCGGCCGCGCGGAAGAGCGCGACCTCCATCGAGAAGGCGGCCTGGGGGACACCAAAGCCGCGGAAGGCGTTGTTGGGGGGGATGTTGGTCTTGCAGCTGACCGCGGTAATCTTCACGTTGGGGATGTTATAGGCGCTGGTAGCGTGGAGGAACGACCTGCCCAGCACCGGAAGCGAGATGTCGGCGCAACCCCCGGCCTGCTGGTAGAAATCGACCTCATAGGCAAGGATATGTCCCTCGGCGTCAAGCCCGATCCTGTAGTCAAAGACATAGGCGTGGCGCTTGCCCGAGGTGGCGATGTCGTCATTGCGGTCGAGGACCAGCTTCACCGGACGGTCGAGGAGCCGGGCGGCAAAGGCCGGGGCCACCACCCAGACAGCGGTGGACTCCTTACCGCCGAAGGCCCCGCCCATCCGCCGGATCTCCAGCTCGATCTTGTGCTGGGGGATGTCAAGGATCTCGGAGATGTGATGGTGATAGGCCCCCGGAGACTGGGAACTGGCGATCACCTTCAGGGTGTCATCCTCGACCGGGAGGGCCAGGGCCCGGTGGGTCTCGAAGTAGTAATGCTCCTGGGGCCCGCTGGCGGTGCTCCCCTCAATGACATACTTACATTCCTGGAAGGCTCGTTCGGTATCCCCGCTGACCTGGATCCTCTTCTTCCCGTAGATCAACCCCCGACGATAGGCTTCCCGAGGGTCGAAGATCGGCTCGCCGGGCTCAACCTCCAGCTCGATCAGCCCGCAGGCGGCCCGAGCGGCCCGGTGGCTGTCGGCCACCACCAGCGCGATCGGCTGGCCGATGTACTCCAGTTCCTCCTCGGCCAGAAAAGGCTGGTCCTCGATGATGTGTCCGATCTGGTTCTTGCCCGGGATGTCGAGGTGGGTAAAGACCGCGGCGACGCTCTTCGCCTTCCGGGCGGCGGTGACGTCGAGCCGCTTGATCCGGCCTCTGGCCACCGGAGAGGTAAAGAGCACCGCGTGGAGAAGGTCTTCCGGGTTCGGGATATCGTCGATAAAGAGCGACCGGCCCCGGACGTGCATCCGAACATCTGTATTTTTCATAATCAGCTTTCCCGCCGGATTGAGTATTTTTGCCGATGGCCCTTCACCAGTTGCCCGAGAAGGAGGCGCTTGTACTCAGCCGAACCCCGGACATCGTCGATCGGGGCGACCGCGGCCATCGCCTTTTCCGATAGCTCCACGAACGTCTCCGAAGAAACCCGGCGGCCGGCGAACTCCTCCAACCCTCCGATCAGGAGAGGGACCGGGGCCACCCCGCCGGCAGAGAGAATGATCCGGGCAATCTTCTCCCCCTCCGTCTCCAGCAGGATGGCGGAGTTGACCGCGGCAATATCCAGGATCCTCCGGTTGGAGACCTTCTCGAAGTTGTAGAAGGCTCCTGATCTGGGGACGGGGATGATCATCTCCCGGATGATCTCGCCGGGGATAAGGTCGATATCCTTGTAGCCCCGGTAGAATTCGGCGAGAGGAATCTGTCGGGTGCCGCCGCCTTCCGCCTCCAACTCGAGTATGGCTTCCAGGGCCAGGAGCATTATGGTGATATCGCCGATCGGGGAGGCGTTGGCGATGTTCCCGGCCAGGGTGGCCTTATTTCTGAGGATGGTCGAGGAGTGGAGGAGAACATCCGCCCTCATAGCCGGCAGGTACCGGTTGACCAGGGGGTTCAGGCGGAAGTCCTCCAGGGTGACCGCGGAGCCGACCCGGAGGGAACCGTCCTCTTTTCGGACATAGTCGAGGTCCCGCCGCCCGGAGAGGAAGAAGAGCGGGCCGGTCAGCAACTCCTCCGCCTTCTGGACGAAGAGGTCCGTCCCTCCGGCCACCACCACCTCTTGGCCCCGCTCGGGACCGGCCGGTGGATTTTCCAGGCCCCGGATCCGGCCGGCGATGCCGAGAAAGTAATCCGGCAAAACCTCCTGCTCGACCAACCCGGGGATCCGGTCCTCCCCTGCCGAAATATTTGCCTGGAGGTGCTCGGCCAGTCGCGCGCCCGCCCGCCGGATCGCCGCGTAGCCGGTGCAGCGGCAGATATTCCCGTCGAGGGCATCGAGGACCGCGGCGTAACTGTAGGCCTCCGCCGAGAGGGCGAAACCGGTCAGGGAGAGGATGATCCCCGGGGTGCAGTACCCGCATTGGGAGGCGCTCTCCTCGATGATCAGCCGCTGGATAAGGTTGAACTCCTCCCGATCCACACCCTCCACGGTCACTATGTGGCCGCCGGCGATATCACCGATCGGAAGGACGCAGGAGGCACAGGCTTTGTACCGGAGTTTTCCGTCATCCCCGAGCTTCCCGACCAGTACCGTGCAGGAGCCGCACTCCCCTTCCCGGCAGGCGTCCTTGGTCCCGGGCAGCTTGGCGTCATAGCGGATGAAGTCCAGCAGGAGGGTCCCCATCGGGGCTTCGGTTCGGATGACTTCCCGGTTGAGGATGAATGTGAGCATCGTTTTTTCCCCATCGGCGAATTAAGTTATTCCGGCCGCCGGTCCCGGCTCCCCTCCGGCGAACCAATGTTTGGTCCGCCGGCAGACCGCCACCAGGCCAAGCATCACCGGGACCTCGATCAGGACCCCGACCACCGTGGCCAGGGCCGCCCCCGAGGCCAGTCCGAAGAGCATCGTGGCGGTGGCGATAGCGACCTCAAAGTGGTTGGAGGCTCCAATCATCGCCGCGGGCGCAGCGTCAATATACCGCAATTTCAATATTTTGGCCAGCCCGTAGGTCAGCCAGAAGATCAGGTTGGTCTGGATAAAGAGCGGGATGGCGATCCAGAGGATGGTCAGGGGCCGGGCGAGGATCACCTCGCCCTTAAAGGAGAAGAGGAGGAGCAGGGTGACCAGGAGAGAGGTAATGGTGATCGGGGTGAGGAGGTGGAGAAACTTCGCCTCAAACCAGGCCTCGCCCTTGGTCTTGATGATTCGTTGTCTCGTCACCCAGCCGGCGGCCAGGGGCAGGGCGACGTAGATGGCGATCGAGAGAACCAGGGCCTGCCAGGGGACGGGGAGCCGCCCGACCCCGAGGAGAAACCCGCCCAGAACCCCGTAGAGAAGGAGCATCGTTAAGGAGTTGATGGCCACCATCACCAAAGTCAGGGCGTCGTTGCCCCGGGCCAGGTATCCCCAGACCAGGACCATCGCCGTGCAGGGGGCGATCCCGAGCAGGATGCAGCCGGCCAGGTAGCTCCGCCAGAGAGGGACCTGGAGCATCTTCACCCCCTGGTGGAGGATCACGGTCCCCGAGCCGTGGACCGCCCCCACCGGGAGGTCGAGACCGAAGGGCATCTTCACCAGGTCGGTCGCCTCGGAACCGATAAAGCCGCGGAAGAGAAAGCCAAGGAAGAAGATCGAGATGGCGTACATCGTGAACGGCTTGACGCACCAGTTGACGAAGAGGGTGAGGAGGACCGGCTTCCCGCTCTTCCCGGCCCGGACCACCCCGCCGAAGTCGATCTTGACCATAATCGGGTACATCATAAAAAAGAGACAGATCGCGATCGGGATCGAGACCACCGGGGCCTCGTTCACGTGAATGGCCAGGCCGTCAAGGTACTGAGCCACCCCCGGAACGATCTTGCCCAGGAGGATCCCGGCGGCGATACAGAGTGCCACCCAGACAGTCAGGTACCGCTCGAAGACATTGGTCAGTTTTCTTTCCTCGACCTTACTTGCCCTCTGTTTCACTACCATACCTCCAACTTCCGATTACTGTTATCCGGTGATGATCAGGTAGAAACCGCCGAGAATGACCAGGACCCCGCAGATCTTCTTTAAAATCACCGCCCCCCGGGAACGGTCGGTCCAGTTGAGGTAATGCTGGACCACCTCGGTGAAGGTCCCGGCGGCGACGATCACCGAACAGTGGCCAAGCCCATAAACCAAAAGCAGCACCCCCCCGTAGATCAGGTTGGTGGCGGCCAGTTTGAAGGTGACGGCCAGCATCGGGGCCATATAGGCGAAGGTGCAGGGCCCGAGCGCGATCCCGAAGATCAGCCCGAGGAGAAGGGCGGCGATCCGCCCCTTCCGTTTCATCCCCACCCGGCCGGGGCCGGACCAGGGCGCCGGAATGAATTCCAGCAGATGCAGCCCGACCAGGAGAAAGATCAGGGCGACCAGGTAATTGCCCCAGCGCCCGACGTCGCCCATCATCCGCCCGGCGGCGGCGGTCAGGCCGCCGATCAGGCCGATGGTGACCAGGATCCCCACCGAGAAGAGGACCGAGAGGTTGAAGGCCCGCCGAGTGGAGATCTTTCCCTGGTCGTTGATGAAACCAACGATCAATGGGATGCTGGCCAGATGGCAGGGGCTCAGGATAATACTCAGCACCCCCCAAATCAGAGAGGCCCCCAGAGCGACTAACGGGGTTGCCTCAATCGCCCTGGAGAGCGCGGCCAGAAGATCGCCCATCGGTCAGACCTCCTTCTTCTCCGGTTCCGGTACCTCCACCCCAAGACGGCGGAAGGTGCTTAAAATATCCGCCTTCCCGATAAAGCCCTCGTGACGACCGAGTTCCCGGCCGGCGGCATCGTAAAAGATCTGAGTGGGAATTAGCTGGATCCCGTATCTCTGTCCGGCGGAGCGATCCTGCCAGACATCAAGAAAGATCACCTCCAGCCGGCCGCGATACTCATTTTTCAGTTCCTCCAGAATCGGAGCCATCTTCTTGCAGGGGATGCACTGGCTGGCCCCGAGATCAATCAGGGTCGGGAGACCCTGGCGCGGTTCGGCCAGACTGCTGCCATCTCCCTCCGACGCTCTTTTTCTCTCCCGGACCATAACCAGCGCCACAGCAGACGTGATCACCAGCACCGCAACGATAATTTTCAGGTACTTCATCTGGCCTGTCTCCCTTCGATCAGGGATTTTATTTTCTCGACACTGGGGATCTTCCCCGACAGCTTAACCTCACCGTCGATCACCACCGCCGGGGTCATCATCACACCGTAACCGGCGATTTTCTTGAGATTGGAAACCTCGGTCACCTCGGCCTTTATCCCCAGCTCGGCCAGCGCGAGCTGGATATTTTCTTCCGTCTTCCGGCATTTCGGACAGCCCATCCCTAAGACTTCGATCTTCATTTTTTCTCTCCTTTTTGTTCCGAGACAAATTAACCACGGAGGACACAGCGGAATCTGAATCTATCAGGCTGAAGAACACCCGAAGAATCTCTCAGCCCCAGACTGTTCCAAAGATATAACCGCTCACGGTGGCCATCGAGACGACCAGGGCGAGGAAGACCAGGGTCTTTTTCGTCCCCAGCACCGAACGGATCACCAGCATACTCGGCAGACTCAACGCCGGACCGGCCAAAAGCAGAGCCAGGGCCGGACCCTTGCCCATCCCGGCCCCGAGCAGACCCTGCAGAATCGGGACCTCGGTCAGGGTAGCAAAATACATCAGGGCACCGGAAAGAGAGGCGAATAGATTAGCCGGGAGTGAATTCCCCCCGACCAGTTTCACCACCCAGCTCGAAGGGATCAATCCCTCGCGGCCCGGCCGGCCAAGCAAGGATCCGGCCACCAGAACTCCGATCAAAAGCAGGGGCAGGATCTGCTTGGCGAAGGTCCAGGTGGACCCCGTCCAATCCTTTAATTCCGGTTTTTTAAACCAGGCGATCAGCATCCCGATCAGCGCGGCAAGAAATAACCCGGTCAGAACCCATTTGATCCGGAAGATGAATCCCCACAATCCCCCCTCCCCGCTGGAGACCCCGGACCAGTTGGCGAAGATTAAGATCCCCACCATCGAGGCAAAGAAAAGTCCGTTCTGCCAGAGTGGGCGTCCGGCTTCTTCCTCCTCGGCGTCGAAATCGGCAGCGCTTTTGACTTGCTGCCGCTCCCCTTTAAGAAAGATGAAGTGCATCGCCAGCCCGATCAGGACGCTGAAAACAATCGCCCCCACCGCCCGGGCAACGCCCAGCTCCACCCCCAGAACCCGGGCGGTAAGGATAATCGCCAGGACGTTGATCGCCGGGCCGGAGTAGAGAAAGGCGCAGGCCGGGCCAAGCCCCGCCCCCCGCCGATAGATCCCGGAGAAAAGAGGGAGGACCGTGCAGGAACAGACCGCCAGGATTGTCCCCGAAACCGAGGCCACCCCGTAAGAGAGGATCTTGTTCGCCGTAGCCCCGAAATACTTGATCACCGCCTGCTGGTTGACGAAGACCGAGATCCCCCCGGCGATGAAGAAGGCGGGGATCAGACAGAGCAGGACGTGCCGGCGAGCGTACTCCTGGAGCATCATCAGCCCTTCCCGGATCGGACCCGCAACCCGCCAATCGGCAAAAGGGAGGAAATAGGCCAGAAGAAACGCGGTCAACATCAGGAGAAAAATTAACCACTGCTTTTTCATCTCACCTCCATATTGATATATCAACATTTATTGATATATGCGGAGAAAAAAAATTTCAGACCGCGGCCGGCAGACCGCAGATCTGGTGACGACTGACCCGCTCCGCGGCGGCCCGGTCGGCAATGACCTGGGGATCCCCGCCGCCCCAGAGGTCCAAACCGGCCACGATCGAGGCCAGGGGTTCCTCGGTGGGGACAGTCCGGGAATAATTGACCCAGAGGCCATCCTTCTCATCGACCAACAGACCGGCGTCGCGCAGGATCCCCAGATGCCGGGAGACGCTCGACTGGCCGGAACCGAGGACGGCGGTAATCTCGCAGACACAGAGCGGACGGACCTCCAACATCTTCAGGATCCGGATCCGATTCCGATCGCCTAATGCCTTAAAAATCCTCTCCATTGTTCTCATCGCAAATCCAGTAGTATATCAATATATATAGATGTATGGTTGTACCCTACCATCTCCCGTCGAATTGTCAATACCCGCAGGATATTTTTCCCGGGCTTAGTCTCCGATCAGTGTCGTCCTCAACCAAAAGACTGAACCCGAAATTTTTGGGTATTTTCAAGAGGTCCGCACCGGATAGCTTTTAAACTTTCTCACCGGCCACACAAGTCGGCAGGGGCCGGTTTAGCTCTGGCCGACTTCGTTCAGGCAGTTTTCGTACTTGCTATTAACCCGGCAGTATTCTTCGTAGGTTGTCTCAATCTCTTGCTTTAATTTGGCGGCTTCCCGGGTCAGGCGAACGATCTCCCCGGCGTCCTGATTCTGGGAAGCGGCGATCAGTTTTTCGGTCTTTTCCGCGTGGGCGGTCTCCGCCCGGCCGATCCGGGACTCCAGCTTCCGGACCTGGATCTCCAGGGGTCGGATGACTTTTCGCTGGCGGGCGCGCTCTATCCTCAGATCTTTTTTGCTGACGGAAGGAGATTTTTCCGCGGGGGAGCTGTCCGGTTCCTCGCCCTGCCAACCGACTTCTTTAAGGAACTCGTCATAGGTCCCGAGAAAGAGCTGGACCTGGCCGCCCTGGAGGACGATCAACTTCTCGGCGGTGTGGCGGAGGAGATACTCGTCGTGAGAGACAATCACCGCGGCCCCCGGATATTCATTCAGAGCATCGATAATCGCCTGACACGACTCCAGGTCAAGGTGATGAGTCGGCTCGTCAAGCAGCAGAAGGTTGGCCGGTTCGGCGATGACCTTACCCAGCAGGACCCGGCATTTCTCTCCCCCGGAGAGGACTTCGATCTTCTTCAGGGCCTGGTCTCGGGAGAAGAGCATCTTACCGGCGATCGAACGCGCGCGGTTGCGCTCGGCGGGGGGGAGCGAGAGCCCGATCTCTTCCTCAATGGTCAGCACCGGGTTGAGAGTCCCGGCCGCCGCCGGATCGAATACGATGGACCGGGTCCGGGGATGAGTCTGGATCTGCCCGGACAGGGGGGTCAGTTTCCCCGCCAGCAACCGCAGGAGGGTAGATTTGCCGGCCCCGTTGGGACCGATCACGCCGATCTTGTCATCCGCGGACAGAGAGAAGGAAAAGCCATTGACCAGATAAGGGGATTCTCCGGTATAACTGAAGGTAAGATCGGAGGCAGTCAGGATATTCTTCCCGGGACAGGGGGCATAGGCAAAGGAGAAATCGAGGGTCTCGATATCCTGCAGCCGATCGGTCAGCTCCATCTTCTCCAACCGCTTGATCCGGGACTGGGCCTGGCTGGCCCGACGGGCCTTGGCCCGGAACCGGTTGATGAACTCCTCCTCTTTCTTTCGGATCTTCTCGTCGTTGAGCCGCCGACGCCGGAGCACTTCCTCTTCGGAGCGGATCTGCCGGTAATATTTCTCCGTGGACCCGGCAACAATCCGGATCGACTCCCGGTGGATCCCCATCGTCCGAGTGACAACACTATCCATAAAGGCCCGGTTATGACTGACCACCATCAGTTCCCCCGACCAGGAACGGAGGAAACCGGCCAGCCAGCGGATGGAGAGGATATCGAGGAAGTTGGTCGGCTCGTCGAGCAGAAGAAGATCGGGCCGAGAGACCAGGAGCCGAGTGAGAGCGATCCGGGTCCGATACCCTCCGGAAAACTCGGCCGGTGACCGGGCCAGGTCATCCTGGGAAAATCCCAATCCCGAGAGAATCTTCTCCACCTTCCAGATATCGTCCTTCTCCGAGCGGGAAAGACCCCGGCAACCCTCTTCCAGAACCGTCGGTTTCTCCCAGCGGAGTTCCTGGTCGAGGTACCCGATCCGGTAGCCCTTGGGAGTGGTAATCTCACCACCATCGCAGGATTCCTCCCCGGCGATCATCGAAAATAATGTGGACTTTCCGGACCCGTTGCGCCCCACCAGACCGAGACGATCCCCGGGGCTAAGAGAGAAGGAGGCATCTTCAAAGAGAACCTGGTTCCCGAAATACTTGGTTAAATTAACAGCCGTTATCATATTGTTTTTTCAGCGGATAGACGGAAAGAAGGAGGATACTCGATCACATTCGACCGGGCTTTTAATTGATCCCGGGCGCAGCATAGTATAAATTGGAGTAATGAATGTCAATCTCCGCCGAGAAATTCAATGATCTTCACAGATGATGGTTTAACCGAAACCGCCCGCCGGGAAGCCTTACGGGTAGTCCGGGGCTGTATCCGGGAGGGCGGGATACTGGCCTCGGCGAAGATCCCCGGCTATCCCCAGGTCTGGGCCCGGGACAGTATGATCACCCTGCTGGGAGCGGTCTTAGCCGACGACGCCGAGATTAACCGTTCCCTAAAAGAGTCGATGAAACTGCTGCTTCACCACCAGACCCCGCTGGGACTAATCCCCAACAATGTCCATATCCGGACCCGGCGAGCCAACTTCCAGGCCTACGCTGACGGGGGGCTGTGGCTGGTGATCGGGATCGCCGCCTTTTTCCGGCATACCGGCGACTTACCCTTTCTGGAGAGATCCTACCCGGCAGTAAAAAAAATCCTCACCTGGTACGAATATCAGGATGTCGATCAGACCGGACTGGTCACGATGAACGAAGGCTCCGATTGGCAGGATCTTTTTGCCACCCGAGGCAAGGGACTGACCGTCAATATCCTTTACTTCCTGGCCCTGAAGAAAGCAGCCGGACTGGCGAAGAAACTGGGCGAAGACCAGCCGGCAAAGCGCTACCTGACCCGAGCGGAAACCCTGAAAAGGCGGATCAATCGGCATTTCTGGTACGGCGGCAACCCCACCAACCTCCTGCCCCATCTGGAGCCAAGTATGTCCACCGAGACCTTCAGCCGGAAGGGACTGGACAGCCTGCAGCGGAAACACGCGTTGCCGGAGAAACGGCTGCTCCGAGGATGCTCCTACTACCTCCCCTACCTGACCTTCCGGGACTTTGGGGAGTGGTTTGACTCTCTGGGCAATCTGCTGGCGATCATCTCGGGGGTGGCCAGCCGGGAACGATCGGAAACAATCCTGAAATTGATCGCCCGCAGAAAGATCGACCGCCCGGGACCGGTGAAAGCGATCGACCCCCCGGTTGAACCCTCCGCCCCTGACTGGCGCTACTTTTATATCTTCGATAACCTCAACCTCCCCCACCGCTATCACAATGGGGGCATCTGGCCCTTTATCGGAGGCTTTTATGTCGCCGCGTTGGTCAAAATGAAGCACTGGGGACCGGCCGCGGAGGCACTTAAAAAACTGGCCCGGATCAATCAGGAGGGGCGGGGGGGAGAATGGGAGTTCAGCGAATGGCTGGAGGGAAAGACCGGCAAACCCCTGGGGATGATCTTCCAGGCCTGGTCGGCGGGGATGTACCTCTATGCCGACCACTGCCTCCGTCAGAGAAAGACCCCGTTTTTCTGAGCAGACTATTTCTTCTCGGGGGTTCTCCCCGGGAATGAGATTGATCTTGATCGCCGAATAGAGCAAACTAAATTAGTATCTGAAAGAAAACCTGATATCAGGTAGAACCGGTCATTGCGATGAACGAAGTGACGGAGCAATCTCAGCACCAAACAAGCAGATTGCTCCCTCGTCTTTCCTCGCGATAACCTGGGTTCCATAGCTTTTCTTCAGATACTAAATTAAACGCCGTCAGGATCAAATTCCGACCGCTAAAACACCGCTCGGCCCCGCAACCACAGAGCAACCAAGCTTAAACAAGCTCTCAATAGAGATGGCGATTAAGCCCGGGGTCAGGGGATATCTTCAGGAGGAGGGATATGGGGAAAAATACACCCTGGTACCAAGAAGCAATCTTTTACGAACTCCACGTCAAGGGTTTCTACGACAGCAATAACGACGGAGTCGGCGACTTTCGGGGGGTGATCGAGAAGCTCGATTACCTCCAGGACCTGGGCATTGACTGCCTCTGGCTCCTCCCCTTCTACTCTTCCCCCCAGAAAGACGATGGCTACGATATCTCGGATTTCTACCAGATTCAGCCCGAGTACGGGACGGTGCGAGACTTCAAGGCCCTGATCCGAGCGGCTCATAAGCGCGGCATCCGGGTGGTGGCCGACCTGGTGATGAACCACACCTCGGACCAGCATCCCTGGTTCATCGAATCAAGGAGTTCACGAAAATCTTCCAAGCGGGATTACTATGTCTGGAGCGACACCGATCAGAAATATAAAGACGCCCGGATCATCTTCGTCGATACCGAGGAGTCGAACTGGGCCTACGACAAGACTACCGGCCAGTTCTACTGGCACCGCTTCTTCAGCCATCAGCCGGACCTGAATTATGACAACCCCCGGGTCCGGACGGCGATGATGCGAGTAATCAATTACTGGCTGCGGATGGGGCTCGACGGCTTCCGCTGCGATGCCGTCCCCTACCTCTTTGAGCGGGAGGGGACCAACTGCGAGAACCTCCCCGAGACCCACCAGTTCCTCAAAGAGATAAGGGCTAAGATCGACGAGAAGTTCGAGGACAAGGTCCTGATCGCCGAGGCCAACCAATGGCCGATCGACGTGCTCCCCTATTTCGGTGACGGCGACGAGTTCCATATGGCCTTCAACTTCCCCCTGATGCCGAGAATCTTTATGGCCCTGCGGAGTGAATTGGGTGAGCCGATCAAAAATATTATGCGCCAGATGCCCTCAATCCCCAGATCCTGCCAGTGGGGACTCTTCCTGCGAAACCACGACGAGCTGACGTTGGAGATGGTGAGTGACGAGGAGCGGGACTATATGTACCGGGAGTACGCCAAAAACGGGAAGATGAAGCTCAATCTCGGGATCCGCCGGCGTCTGGCACCGCTGCTCAACAATGGCCGGCGGCAGATCGAGCTGCTCAACAACCTCCTCTTCACCCTCCCCGGATCTCCGGTCATTTACTATGGTGACGAGATCGGGATGGGGGACAACATCTACCTCGGCGACCGCAATGGGGTGCGGACCCCGATGCAGTGGGACGGTTACCACAACGCCGGCTTCTCCAAGGCCGACTCCGCGGCGCTCTACAGCCCGGTGAATATGGATCCGGTCTACGGTCACCAGTCGATCAACGTCGAGGCCCAACAACGAACCTCGACCTCACTTTTGAGCTGGATGAAACGGTTGATCCAAACCCGAAAAGACCACGCGGCCATCTTCGGGCGAGGGGATCTGAACTTTGTCTCCTCGAAAAACCCCCACACCCTCTCCTACACCCGCCGCCACCGGGATCGGATCGTGCTGATCGTCAACAACCTCTCCCGTTTCACCCAGCCGATTGAACTTGACCTCAGCGAATATGAGGGGTTCCGCCCGGTGGAGATGTTCGGCCGGATCGAGTTCCCCCCGATCGGGACCCTCCCCTACTTCTTCACTGTCGGTCCCCACAACTTCTTCTGGTTTGACCTGGTCCCCGCCTCAGAGCAAGCGGGAAGAACACTCCGCAAACTAAAGGCGGAGGAGGGGGACTGAAATATCTTCAACCTAAGTTGAGCGATTATTGCGGATGAAATGTGCTAAGATTTTGCTGGC
>CAYXKT010000026.1:12396-24392 GCA_964465735.1 uncultured bacterium | reverse complement strand
CAGATACCAGTCTCATTTACCTGGGACGCCAGTCTCATCTACTATGAGACGCGACTCATATTGTATCTGTCATCGCGAGGAACGAAGTGACGAAGCAAGCTTATCACAGACTACACAGATTGCTTCGTTGTCCCGCCTCGTAATGACCGGTTTATTTCGAGTTTTTGTTCAGAGATTATCTACCAACCCCTCATCTCGCGCAGATAGCGTTGGACCAGGTCAGCCTGGGGAGAGTCGGGGACGAGCTGGAGGTAGCGTCGGAGATGGAAGGCAGCGGTTGAGCGGTCTTTTAACTCGACGGCGAGGATCCCGGAGTTGAGCTGAGCCGGGCTATGATCGGGATCGATCCGGAGTAAACGGCCATATTGACGGAGCGCCCTCCTCCCCTCCCCCACCTTCCGATAGGCGATTGCCAGATTGTAATATGCCGGGGTAAAGAAGGGGTCCTCAGCCAGCGCTTCCCGATAAAGCGTGATGGCCCCCCGGGACTGACTGTTTTTCAGCAGTTCGCCCGCCTGGTGGACGAGTTGAGCGGCCTCGCTATCTCTCCTTGGAGAAGAGAAGAGTTCCGGATCGAGTCGGCGGGCCTCGGTCAGCGACGCTTCCGAGAGATCGTTTAGCCCCAGGTCCCGGTAGATCACCCCCAGGTTGTAATGCCAGCGACCCCGAGCCGGCTCACGGTCGGCTAAAATTGCAAAATACTTCCGGGCCCGGTCAAGGCCGTCCTCCCGGTAGGAGAGGTTGGCCAGCGCCACCAGGGCGTCCCGGTGGCCGGGATCGGTCTTCAGGGCGTTTTCGTAATATTCCTGGGCTTCCCCGGGCCGATCTCTTTTCCCGGCGAGATAGCCGAGAGCGTAATTGATCGGGGCCGGTTTCATCCCGGCCTTCAGAGCTTGTTTCAGGTATCGCTCCGCATCGTCATATTCTCCGGTTTCCCGGGCCAGATCCCCGGCGAAAAGAAGGGCGGGACCGGAGTCGGGTTCCAGCCGGAGAAGCTCGGCGATCTCCCCCCGGGCGGTCGCGGTATCTCCTTTCCGAGCGAGAAGATAAGCTTTCCTGACACGGAGTGGAGCGACGTCGGGACGGAGCCGGAGAGCTTCGGTATAATTGGCCAGGGCTTGGTCATCTTCCCCCCGCTCCTCCCGGATCAAGCCGGCCAGATAATGGGCATTGAAGTGATAGAGGTGGCCGGGGTCGTCACAGGCCAGCAGCCGGGAAGCTCGGTTGAGGTAACCGAGGGCCGTCAGATCATCGCCCTCCACCCGGCAACTGTAGCCCAGTTCATAGAGCAGCCGCCCGTCGGCAGCCCCCTCAGCCAACGCCTGCTCCAGAAGTGGGCGGGCCTGACCAACCTCGTGTTTCTGGAAATGAATTCGGCCTTCCCGGGCCGGGGTCAGCCACTGGTGTTCTGCTTCCCAGTGTGTCAAGTACTGCCAGGAGACATCGGGATGCCGCCGCATCCAGGGGGTCTGAGCTCCGGAACCAGGGGGGAAAACCAGTCCACCCAGCAGCACGATCAGGAGCGCTAATTTCATAATGTTACTCCGAGTTGATGCATTCGTTCTGTCAAAATAAATAACCACAGAGAACACAGAGAGCATTGAAATAGAAGGGATTAGATAAAATGACTCTTTCTCCCCCTCCCTGTTCTCTTAAAATACCAGCCTTTTAATCCCGCCGTTTTTGAGCTAAAGTTAATGATTAATCCGACTTTCTTGCCGGCAGCATTTAAATACGTTAATAGTTGCGCTGCGAATATCCTGGGCTTACTTTCAACCGCCTATATTTCCACCGAGACTGTTTCGTTGTCTCTCCAGGCAATGACCGGGTTTCCGGGCTTTTCGTTCAGACACTAATTATATTCTTTGGAGGTGATTAGAACTTTTTCACGCTTTTGTTCACATCTCCAATATCCAAATGCCTGGAGCTGGCATCCCGACTATTTCGGGGCCTTCCAGACTTTTTTCAGCCCAGGCAGTAAAAAGGCAGCACAGTTCTGGTCTGTGGATGCCTGACCACAGGCAGGAATGTCGGTGCTACACTTTTTCCGGTTTCATTCTTTCGGAATATCTTTAAAAATACCCAGTTCCGCCTTCAGCCAGGCCGGGTTGTTGGCGGCGGCACCATCCACCCCCGCCGACTGGACTCGGGCCAGTTCCCCCGGTCGATCGACCGTCCAGGCCCAGACTTCTTTCCCGGCCCGCTGGGCGGCGACAACCCGTTCGGCGGTGACAATATTCCAGCGGGCGGAAAGAACTTCGATTCCGTTGAGTTCCCCTCTTTCCAGCCGCTCCCAGACGCCCTCATCTCGGAAGATCAATCCGGTCTCCAGACCTGGTCTCAGTTTCTGAACCAGGCGGAGAGCGGGGAGATCGAAGGAGGCCAAGACCAGCCGATTAGGGAAAGCCGTATCTGCGAGAACTCTCAAAGTTCGGGAGACCAGATCGAGACGGTCTTCTTCCCGGCCCCGGTCAAGCTTAAGTTCCAGATAGAGACCGGTGGGGGTGGGAGAAAAGAGATCCAAAACCTCGGTCAGGGTGGGGATCCACTGGCCTTTAAACTGGTCGGAGAATTGGATTCCGGCATCAGCCTGCTTCAATTCCGCCAGGGTTTTTCCGGCAACCGGGCCGAGGTCATCAGTGGTCCGGTCAAGATCGCGATCGTGAAATACCACCACCTCCCGGTCTCGACTCAATCTCAGGTCCATCTCCACCAGGTCGGACCCGACCCGGATCGCCTCCTGGAAAGCAGATATGGTGTTTTCCGGGGCGAGAGCCGAAAATCCGCGATGAGCGATAATCAGCATAGTCTCTCCGGGAAGAAAAGGCGGCCAAGCGCCCAAAGGAGGTCAGGGATACCCGGTAACGGACTCACCCCGGTGCTTTTTCCGGTTCGGCTGCCTTGGCTCAGAACGATATGGTCCCGGAGGGATTGACAGCGAGCCCGGAGACCGGGAGGTCGCCGGGCTGGCCAAAATATACCCGGGTCAGATCTTTAACCGCCCAGAAACCATTTGCCGGCCGGAAGATCGCGGGGTTAGCCTGGACCGTCCCCCGGTAATTTCCCGGAACCGGACGATCCTCGGCAGTCCCGAAATATATCCGACTCCAGTCCCGAATTGCCCAGAGCCCGGAATCGGCTCGAAAGACACCGAACTGGATCGCTCCCGGATAGATCCCCGGATAATTCCCCGGAACCGAGAGATCGCCCGGGCTGCCGAAATAAGCCCGAGTCGCCTCCCGCACCGCCCAGAGACCGGTGGCCGGCCGGAAGATCGCGATCTCTTTTTCCCAGCCGCCGCCCTTGAAGGGGGCGGGGAGATCACCCTCACAACCGAAATACACCCGGGTCAGATTCCGGATCGCCCAGAGCCCGGAAGCGGGACGGAAGAGAGCGAAACCCGCGGTCCCCTGGCCCCGGTAATCCCCGGGCACGGGCATATCCCCGTGCCGACCAAAGTAGGCGCGAGTCACTCCTCTCACCGCCCAGAGACCGGAACTGCCCCGGAAGATCGCCAGGTTGGAAGTCCCGTCCCCGGTGTAATCCCCGGAGACCGGAAAATCCCCTCCCCTCCCGAAATAGGCCCGGGTCAACCCCCGGACCGCCCAGAGTCCAAAGGCCGGGCGAAAGATCGCCAGATCGCTGGTCCCGTCACCGTCATAGTCGGCAGTATCGATGGCCGAATGGAAAAATACCGGGGTCGGCGAGGGGGGCGGAGTGGGATAAACCCCCCGGCGGTAGAGCGGGAAGTCGATTCCGCCGGTATTGGAACGGACCAGGGTAGCCTGATTCTCGCTGTCTTTCTGGTTATAATATTGTTTGCGGTATATCGGTTGATTGAAAGTATCGGCGGCCACCAGGTAGGTGCCGATATTTACGGTTCGGATGAAATAATAACCTTCGCTGTTGGAGTAGTCCCCCGCACCCATCCCGGGGTTGGTCGCCAGGATATATATATTGGGGATTCCCACCCCGGTCTCTCGATCATAGACCCGGCCCCAGATCGGGCCGCTGACAATCTCCGGGGTAGCGGTCGGGCGAGGGGTCGGGGTTCCGGGAACAGGAGGTTCCGGGGTGACAGTCGGGCTGGATGGAACAGGAGTAATGGCAATGGTGGGGGAAGGAGTGGGTAAGGGAAATATGTCGAAAGCCTTCATCACCGCCAGGTGATCAACTCTGGAGTCCCGGGAATCGCTGTAACGGGTGGGCGGCAGGTTCCAGAGGACATCCCGAGGATTTTCCGGCGGATCCTCCCGCCAGAAGATCGCGCTGTCAAAGACGATCCCCTGCGAATACTGGTAGTCTTCGGTCCCGATAATCAGAGGGGTGTGATGGGCATCGAGCGCGGGACAGGGCATAATCCAGTCGTAGGGCCTGTCCCGGCCGAAGTTGGTATTCATATTCCCATAGCGGTCCTGCGGACGGTGGGTGCGCGGATTGAGAAAAGTCTCGAATTCCAGGATCTCGGCTTCGTTGCTGACCTGGGCGTTGAGGTCGCCCCCGACTATGATATAGCCGGAAAATCCCCCGGCGACATAATCATCGATATATCCCTTGATCAGCCCGGCCTGGTCCTCCCGCAGGGCAACATCTTCCTCGGCGGCGGCCATATGGACGGAGACGGCCAGCAGATCGGTCTCTCCGGGAAGATCAATCTCGGCCCAGGCAAACGAGGACCGGGGGGTGTCGGTAAAGTTCGCCCAGCTCCCCGAGGTCAGGATGGTCCACCGGCTGACGATCCCGTTGTTCTGCTGCCAGCCGGTGCCGACAGAGGGGGCGTCTCCGAGATAGAATTCAAAAGTTTCCCCGAAGGCGGCATCGACATAGGGCCGGGCGTACCATTCCCCGTCCATATCCCATTCCTGGAGAAGGGCGACGTCCGGGGTCAGCCCCCGGAAGACCCGCTCGGTCGATCCGCCGGCCGTGGCCCCGATCTTGGTGACGTTATAGGTGGCGATCTTTAAGACCGGAGGACGGGGAACTGTCGGAACCGGGCTCGGGGTTGGGACCGGAGTGGAGGTTGGGACCGGGGTGGGCGGCAGGTCGAGGTCGAAAGCCTTCATCACCGCCAGGTGGTCAACTCTGGAGTCCCGGGAATCGCCGTAACGGGTGGGCGGCAGGTTCCAGAGGACATCCCGAGGATTTTCCGGCGGATCTTCCCGCCAGAAGATCGCGCTGTCAAAGACGATCCCCTGCGAATACTGGTAGTCTTCGGTCCCGATAATCAGAGGGGTGTGATGGGCATCGAGCGCGGGACAGGGCATAATCCAGTCGTAGGGCCTGTCCCGGCCGAAGTTGGTATTCATATTCCCATAGCGGTCCTGCGGACGGTGGGTGCGCGGATTGAGAAAAGTCTCGAATTCCAGGATCTCGGCTTCGTTGCTGACCTGGGCGTTGAGGTCGCCCCCGACTATGATATAGCCGGAAAATCCCCCGGCGACATAATCATCGATATATCCCTTGATCAGCCCGGCCTGGTCCTCCCGCAGGGCAACATCTTCCTCGGCGGCGGCCATATGGACGGAGACGGCCAGCAGATCGGTCTCTCCGGGAAGATCAATCTCGGCCCAGGCAAACGAGGACCGGGGGGTGTCGGTAAAGTTCGCCCAGCTCCCCGAGGTCAGGATGGTCCACCGGCTGACGATCCCGTTGTTCTGCTGCCAGCCGGTGCCGACAGAGGGGGCGTCTCCGAGATAGAATTCAAAAGTTTCCCCGAAGGCGGCATCGACATAGGGCCGGGCGTACCATTCCCCGTCCATATCCCATTCCTGGAGAAGGGCGACGTCCGGGGTCAGCCCCCGGAAGACCCGCTCGGTCGATCCGCCGGCCGTGGCCCCGATCTTGGTGACGTTATAGGTGGCGATTTTGAGATCTCGGGCGATGACCGGACCGATAAAGACACTGGCCCACAGAACCAGCAAAATTGACAGGGAAACGTATGATCTCTGGAAATGGCCTGAATTCATTTCTGAGTCTCCATATTTTGACAATCAGGTTACGCGTATGGTAACGACAACCGTTTCGGTAAAATCCACCATACCGAAACTGGAGCCGTCTCATCGCCAGAATGCCTATCTACAACCGGGAAAGATCTCGCAACCCCGACTATTACCGCTTTCTTCAATTATCGGGTTGCCGGGAGATCTCCGTAACCGCCAAAATATACCCGAGTCAATCCCTGGATCACCCAGAGCCCGGTAGAGGGGCGGAATACCCCAATCTGGTCGAGCCCGGAGATAGCGAAATTGCCCGGGACCGCCTGGTAGCCGGCATTGCCGAAATAGGCCCGGGTGACCCCGCGGACGGACCAGAGCCCGGAGGAAGAGCGAAAGATCGCCGGTCTGAACATCCCCCACCCATCGTAATCGCCGGGGACCGGGGTATCGCCCAAACCGCCGAAATAAACCCGGGTAACATCCTTGACTGACCAAAGACCGGAAGCGGGACGGAAGACGGCGACATCCATAAAGCCGTCTCCGGTATAATCGCCGGCCACCGGGATATCTCCAGCCGTGCCGAAATAGGTCCGTCCAAGGCCGGAGACTGACCAGAGACCGGAGCCGGGGCGGAAGATGGCGAGATCAGCCGAACCATCTCCGTCGTAATCGCCGGGGGCCGGGATGTCACCGGACTGTCCAAAATAGGCCCGGGTGATATTCCGCACCGCCCAGAGACCGGAAGCCGAACGGAAGACGGCGATATCCGCCATCCCATCGCCGCTGTAATCCCCGGAAACCGGGACATCGGCGGGCTGACCGAAATAAGTCCGGGTCAGATCCCGGATCGCCCAGAGACCGGAAGCGGGGCGGAAGATGGCGAGATCGGAGAGGCCGTCACCGCTATAATCCCCGCTCTCCACCCGGACCTGGGTAAAGATCGGGGTGGTAGTCGGGGCGGGTGTGGGATAGTTCCCAACGCGGTAAAGGGGGAAGTCGACCCCGACACTATTTGAAGCAACCAGATCAGCCTGAACCTGGCTATTTTTCTGATTATACCACTGATCGCGATAGGTGTGAATACCCGAACCCTGCCCCCCCTGGGCAAAGACCCGATAGGTTCCGGCTTCCAGGGGGGACCCGATCCCGTCGATAGAATAGTTGCCGGAGGCATCGGTCATATCCCCAATCATACGGAGCCCGCTTTCCGCCGGGTAGACCCGGACGTAAGCATTGGCGACTCCGACACCGGTTATCCGGTCATAGACCCGGCCAGTGATCGGCCCGGAGACCGGGACCGGAGTGGGACTGGGAGTCTTGTAATCCACCGGTGTCACCCAGTACGGTGTCGGAGAGAGCTGAGTAGAATAAGTGCAATAAACTTTCGAAGCCGTTACTCCATACACGTGCCGGTTACTAACCGCGGAAAGCTGCTTCATCGCGGGGAGACCGTTCTGCTCGACCAGCCATTCCTGACCGTTGTAATGGAACATTGTCTTCTCGGCAAAGGCCCAGACATTGTTCTCGTCAAGAACTTCGACACATTTAAAATTATTGAAACCCGACTTGGTCTGAGTAAACCAGTTGTTGCCATCGTAGTGCATAAGGTATCCGCAATCCCCCACCAACCAGAGCAGACTATTTCCATTCTGATCTATACAACCGCCCAGAGGATGATTAGAAATTTTCCAACCACTGTCTATGTAGGACACCTTCCAGTCGTCGAAACCACCACCAAGGGTAGTAAAGACAGTTACCCCGTAAGTAGTGGAGGAGTTCCGGACCACATAGGCCTCGTTGGGACGGAGGTAAACAGTTCCGTAGAGGGAACCGCTTTGGCCAATGGTAGATATAGTCCAGGAAGTGCCGGGCTCTTTATAAACAATGGTGCCGGAAGATGCGCCGGCCAGAATATTACTCGGATCGGGCCCGTCAATGGAATAAATCGTCTTCTCCGCCTCGAAAACCTTGGACCAGCAAGTGCCGTTATAGGCAACCCCAACACCACCGGTCCCACCACCTACTACCAGATTTGGAGCAAAAGCTACAAATTCATTGGCATTGGTCCCGATATTATTGTCGCTATTCCAGCAACTTTCCTGCAGGTTCCAGCTGGCCCCATCCCAGTGGTAGACTGTTCCACAAGTACAACCGACCCAGATGTTGTTGGGGTCAAGGGCCTCAATCGAATTCAGGGTACAGACGGTATCAATTTTGGGCATCTCCCGCCATTTCAGCTGGCGATAGGGCTGGGGCGAAGTCAACCCCTTGAGCGTAAAGTCATTCGGCGAGACCCCGGGGATGCTCACCCCTCCCACTTCCGAGATCCGGATCCGGGCCTGTCCGGTGTTGACGTTGGGGATCAGCCAGCTATAAGACCCGGTATTGGGATAGTTGGAGGTTATCTGGTACCAGGGGCCGGCAGGACCGTCAAGCGAATAGTCAATGTCCACATTTCCGGTTATCCCGGACGTGTAAACCCAGGTTATGGTCTTGCTCTCGCCGTAATACAGATATTCCCCCCCCTTAGGGTAGGTAACGGTAAAAGTCGGACTGACTATACTGAACACCTGGGGAGAAACACTCTGGAGACCGGTACCGGACTGTTGGATCCGGACCAGGCATTGGACACTATTCTCGTTGGGGATAATCCAGGCATAACTCCCGGGATCGATCGGGACTCCTGAATCGATTGAAATCCAGGAAGAACCGTTGTCCACCGAGTAGGCGAGATCGACCGGAGCCGTGGTGGTGGCGGGACCACGCGTCCACTCGATGTTGTAAGTCGCGGTGCGGTACAAGACCTCTCCCCCGATGGGTGAGGTGAGGCTGATGGTATTGATGTCAGCGATCCGGAAAAGGTCGGACTGTCCGGAAGCCCCGCCTCCCCCGGTATCCTGGATCCTGATCCGGGCTGTAGTGCTGGGGGTGTTGGGGACTGTCCAATTGTAGGTTCCGGTGTCCGGGAGGGCGGAAACGACCGGGATCCAGCTTGACCCACCGTCAGTGGAATAATGGATATCGATGTTCGTGGTTATATGGGGAGCTTCCCAGGAGATGGTATAGGTCTGGCCAATGTACCAGGAATCTCCCTCCGCCGGGGAATCCACGAAGAAGATCGGAGTGTGCAGGAGGTGAAAATCGTCAATGTAAACCAGGTTATTGTTGTTGATTACTTCCCGGCCGGCGATGTAAACGCGGGCCCGATCGGCAGTGGACGGAGCGGTCAAACGGTACTCCTTCTGCTCCCAGGTATCGAAATCGTTCAGGCTCCAATCCGTATAGCTGTCGGTACTGACGACCATATTTCCGCTCAGCCACTCGATGTTGAACTGAAACAGGTTGTCGGTGATCTGTCCGGATTTATCACCCACGTAAAACCAGCCGCTGACGTCGTACTCATCACCGGGGATGATCGAGTAAACCTCGCCGGAGCGGATCCCCTGGTCGGCGTATTTGTCGGTTACAAAACCGGTATCGCTGAAGGTGCAGGAGTAGGTCCCTTCATAGACCTGTTCTGTCGACCGGGCGACATAGGTGTCCTTGTTGGCCACCTTGGTCCAGCCGGTCAAGGGGGGTTCCTCCTCAAACCCGGGGTTGGGGATGTCCTGGGGAGGGGTGGGGGTGGTGGTGGGAACCGGGGTCGCAGATGGGGTGGGGGTGGCCGGCGTGATCGATGGGCTCGGGGCAACCGAGGGAGTGGGATCGGCCAGGGTGATACCGACGTCGTCGAAGGCCAGATCGCCCAGAGATTGGCTGTAGCTGAACTTGAGGTCGGTGGTTAAGAATTCAAGCTGGAAACCTCCGAAATTGGTTCCGACAGCGGGGAGCGGCATCACCGTGGTCACCTCGGTCCAGCCGCTGGCCTTGTTCAAGTAATACTCCTCGACCAAGAGATAACTGCTCGTATCCGTCCCCATCCCCTTGACCCAGAAACTCAACTCGTCGGGGCGATAGAGCGGCTGGGTTTCGATGGCGTCGCCGGTAGCGTCGAGCTTGATCGAGGGCGAGGCGATCCCGTAATCCCCCGGGGCGGTGTAGATATCACCGTCGGCGATGCCGGTGAAAGTCCAGCCAACGGGCTTGGTCGGCCAAGCGTCGAAACCTTCGGTGATCGGCTGGCCCCGGACAATCCCGGGAACCGCCAGCACAAAAGAAAAAAGGATAATCGCTACGGCGAAAGAATAATTGCCTGACCGGTGGTGCCTGGCGGATACGGACATAGCCCTGCTCCTTATTTTTATTTTTTATGTTCCGGAGATAATGGCTGAGGTATCTGTCGATAGTGCGATTCTGATAATAGCGGATCGGTTATCAAAATGCCAAGAAAAGTAATTCTATCTTCCCGTAGATTAAGCATAACACAAACAGGGGGGCTGTCACCATTATTTTTCTTAAAAATAATCTGCCTTTTCGGCCTTGGCCAAAGCGGACAGCAGACTGGTTTCTCAGCAGAGATGATCGCTCGGATCAAACAGTTCGATCTCTCCCCGGGCGGCCAGGAGATTTCCGCAGATCACCAAACAGCCCAAGATCGAGTTCAGGGCGGCAATCGACTCGACGGCGGCTTCGAGAACCTCCGGTTGAGCGGAGCGGACCCGGTTGCCCAGAGCAGTGGCGGCCGCGTCGGCCACCACCGTATTTTCCGCCACCACCACCGCCGCCGCCGCCCTGCCCCAGCTCAGCGATCGTCCGCCGGTTCCCGCGGAGGCGGCGATTCCGATCGGGCTGATCCGGGCCGGGATCCGCAAGCCGATATTCTTCGGCCCGGCGCAGCCTCTTCCGGTTGCGATCAGGATTGTCCGCTCCCGGCAGGAGTCCAGGTAAATATCTCCGCCGTTCTCGACCATCAATTCCTCGGAGATGACGGAGAGATCCCGCCCGACAAACCAGGCCAGGGCCCCGGCTACCGCGGCCATCGGTCCCACCCGGCAGACCGCTGCCGCCCGGGTCATCGCGGTGACAATTTTGGGAGGCGTCCCTCCAGCCGAAATCGGAACCAAGCTCTTCCCCCACTCCGGATAGGCAAAGATATAATCCTCGATCTCGCGGCGATGGCGGATCAGAGATCCGCGAGCCGGGAACCGCAGATCGCGATCGCCCCGGATCAGAAGGTCGCTCTCCCGAACCCGGACTCGTGAGGAGATCAGGTCATCCCCGCTGACCAGGGAACGATAATCATCAACCTCGCTCACGGAAAGTGGTTTGCTTTAAACTTTTTCGACTGGCTATTAATCAACGCTCCATCCCAATGGTGATCAAGATGGCGACAGACTTTAATCACTTCAGGCACTCCAAACTTCTGACACTTTTCTACTTCCTCATCTCGCCCTCCAGGGAGCCTGGCAGGAAGGACAGATCCCGGAATTAACACCTTCTTCCACCCGGAAGGTCTGGCCGCAACGCCAGCATTTCAGGTCCCGGGGACCGGAGTTCGGGGGTGGAGAACGATCGGAAGTAACCACCTTTTCCAGAGCTTCTCCGTAAACGGTCACCCGGTTCTTCAGGCTTTCATAGGTTTTGCTCCCGATTCCGTAAACCCGGACCAGATCTTGAGTTTTTTTGAAACCGCCTTCCTGTTCCCGGTAATCAATGATTCTCCGGGCCAGGACCGGCCCGATCCCGGGGAGGCTCTCCAATTCCAGCTGGGTGGCGGTATTTAGGTTAACCCGCTCGAGCGGGGCCGCTTGACGGATCGGCACCTCGACCCGACTGGTCGTGATCAGGTCCTGCAGATCCCGATAACGGCCCTCCCCGATTCCGAAGACCCGGGTTAGCTCCCCCGGTTCCTTAAATGCCCCATTAGCTTCCCGGTCGTCAATGATCCTCCGGGCCAGGACCGGCCCGATCCCGGGGAGACTCCGGAGCTCCTCCTCCCCGGCGGTATTGATATCGACCGGGGGATCGGCCCGGACGGGTCCGGAAACTGCCGTCAGCAGGACGGCGGTCAATAACAACCGGGCAAAAAATCTATGTCTATAGAGTTTCCGCATCTTCCCGGTAATCAATCCTGCACAGGCGAGCCGCCTGTGCTACCACGGCAATTGGTGGCACAGGCCG